>DASSUD010000123.1:0-10646 GCA_035707385.1 Acidimicrobiales bacterium | reverse complement strand
CCGCTTCGCCGACCTGGAGCTGTCGGTGCTGGTCCAGCACGTCGAGGTGACCGGCGACCGCCGGGCGGCCGCGGCGCGGTGGGCCCGGGGCGAGCTCGATCCGGGCCTGCTGCTCGACAGCCCGTTCGTGCTGCTCGGCAGTCCCGCCGGCCTGGCCGAGCAGGTGGCCCGGCTGGCCGCGGCCGGGGTCACCTACGTCACGACCTTCGAGCCCTGTGCCGGGGCCCTGGCCGCTGCCCGGGCAGGGTGATCCCCCGCGTTAGGGTGTCGGGAGCGGGGACGAGGCGGGGAGGCTGGCGTGGAGCAGACGGACTTCGACCAGGGTCACGACGGCATGGTGGGCCACGACCTGCTCGACGGCGACGGCTACGACGTGCACGACGGCGACGTCGACGCCGGCCCGGCCTACGACTACGACGACGACCTGCTCGACGGCGGCGCCGGCGAGTACTACGTGCTCGACGACGTGGTGGTCGAGGTGGGTGACATCGCCGTGAGCCCGCAGTGGGTGCACCTGCCCGACGGCCCGCACCCGCTGCGCGACTCGCACTGGACGGTCAGCGACCAGGTCCACGAGTCCACCGAGATCCCGTCCTACGCCATCGTGCTGGCGGTCATCTTCTTCGTGGTCTTCCTGCTCGGGCTGCTGTTCCTGCTCATCAAGGAGCGCACGGTGCAGGGGGTGATCCATGTGAGCGTGGAGGGCGACGGCTATCACCACGTCACCCAGGTCCCGGTGGCCTCGTACGTGGGCGTCAGCAGCGTCCATCAGCGGGTGGCCTACATCCGCCACCTGGCCGCAGCCGCCTGACGCTGCCAGTCTGGTCGGGTGATCGACTGGACGGACATCGACGCGGTGGTCGGCCGGAACTGGTACCGGCTCGATCCCGACCTCCAGGACCGGGTGCGGCGTGACTGCCCGCCGGGCGACCTCGACTGGTCGGTCGGCACCCTCGACCGCTTCGGCGGGCTGGTGGGTGACCGGATCGCCCGGGCCGCCGACACCATCGACGCCCACCCGCCCGAGCTGGTCCGCTACGACCGCTGGGCCACCGAGGTGAACGAGCTGGTGCACCACCCGGCCATGCTCGATGCCAAGGCCGCGCTGTGGGAGGCCGGCTACCCGTCGGGGTTCGAGGCCGCGGCCCGGGAGCGGGGGCGGCCGGTCCCGGGCGTGGTGCTGGCCGGGTCCAGCTACCTGCTGTCCCAGGCCGACACCGGCATGGTGTGCAGCCTGGGCATGACCTCGGGCGTGGCCGGCCTGGTGGACGCCTACGCGCCGGCCGACGTGCGGGACGGCCTGCTGGCCGGCCTGCGGGCCGCCGACGTGGCCGAGGCGGTCGACGGCTCGATGTTCCTGACCGAGCGGGACGGCGGCTCGGACCTGGGCCGCACCGTGCACTGCACGGCCCGCGACGTGGGCGACGGCCGGGTGGAGATCACGGGCGAGAAGTGGTTCTGCTCCAACGTCGACGGCGCCGCCATCGTGCTGCTGGCCCGGCCCGAGGGCGCGCCCGACGGCCCCGCCGGCCTCGGCCTGTACCTGGTGCCCCGGGTGCTGGAGGACGGGTCCCCCAACCGCTACTCGGTGCGCCGGTTGAAGCAGAAGCTGGGCACCCGCAGCGTCCCCACCGGCGAGGTCGAGTTCCACGGTGCCCTGGGCTACGCCCTGCGGGCCTCGCCCGCGGCCGGCGGCGCGGGGGCGGGCTCCGACGCCGGCGGGCTCGGCCGGATGATGGAGATGGTCAACGGCAGCCGCTTCGGCGTGGCGCTCATGGGGCTGGGCATCGCCCGGCGGAGCTTCGCCGAGGCGGCCGCCTGGTCCCACCACCGCCAGGCCAAGGGGCGGGCGCTGGTGGACCTGCCCCTGGTGCGCGAGCAGCTGGTGGACCTGCTGGCCGAGCTGGAGGCGGCCACCGCCCTCGGCTTCGAGTGCGCGGCGGCCAGCCGCCGCGCCGACGGCCCGCGGCTGCGGCGGGTGCTGGTCCCGGCGGCCAAGGTGCGGCTGTGCCGCCTGGGGGTGGAGGCGGCGTCGTTCGCGGTCGAGCTGCACGGCGGCAACGGTTACTGCGAGGACTGGGGCCTGACCCGCCAGCTGCGGGACGCCCAGTGCCACCCGATCTGGGAGGGCAGCGAGAACATCTGCGTGCTCGACGTGCTGCGGACCATCCGCCGGGACGCGTCCCACGAGGCGGTGCTGGCCCGGGTCGACGAGGCGCTGGTCACCGCCCGGGGCGGCGGCCCCGGCTGGCTGGCCCCGGCGCTCGACGCCACCGCCGCCGGGCGGGCCGAGCTGGCCGCCCGGGTCGACGCCCTCGGCGGCCTGGAGCCGGACGCGGCCGAGGCCACGTCCGGCCGCCTGTGCGGGCTGCTGGTGCGGGTGACCGCGGCGGCCCTGCTGGCCGAGCAGGCGGGCGAGGGTGGGCCGACCGCGGCGCACAAGGCGCTCGTGGCCCTCCGCTACGCCCGCCGCCACCTCGCGCCCGGGGCCGGCTGGACCGACGGCATCGCCGCCACCGTGGGCCGGGACCTCCTGGCCTGGGCCGACATCGCCCCGGAGGCGGCGGCCAAGGCGGCGGCCTAACCTGATTTGGCGTCCCTCACGTCGCATATGCGACGTGGGAGCCGCCAAATCGTTCAGGGGTGCTCCGGCCAGGCGTGCTTGGGGTAGCGGCCGGCCATCTCCTTGCGGACCTCGCGCCAGCTCCCCGCCCAGAACCCGGCCAGGTCGCTCGTGACCTGCACCGGGCGCCCCGCCGGGGACAGCAGGTGGAGCACCACCGGGACCCGGCCCCCGGCCACCGCCGGCGTCTCGCGGGCGCCGAACATGTCCTGGACCCGGACCGCCAGCACCGGCGGGTCGCCGGGATCGCCGGCCGTGTAGTCCAGGCGCGCGCGGCGGCCCGTGGGCAAGGCCAGCGACTCGGGCGCCAGCCGGTCCAGGTCGCGGGCCACCGCCGGGGGCACCAGCCCCCGCAGCACCCGGGCCAGGTCGAGCCGGACGAGGTCGGCCCGGCCGGTGGCGCCCGCCAGGCGCGGGGCCAGCCAGTCGTCGAGCGTGCGGCGCAGGGCGGCGTCCCCCAGGTCGGGCCACGGCTCGCCCGCCACCGCCCGCAGGAACCCGACCCGGGCCTGCACCGACCGGGCGGCGTCGGTCCACGGCAGGGCGGCGAGCTGCGTGGACCGGACCCGGTCGAGCAGCGCCGTGGTGGTCGCCAGCCCGGGCGACGGGCGCCGCTCGACCGCGCCGAGCCGCAGCCGGCCCAGCTCCCGCTCGACCCGGGCCACCAGGTCGTCCCGCCCCGCGTCCCACACCAGCCGGGCGTGCTCGACGACCTGGTCGCCGGCCACGTCGTCGACCTGGGTGGGGCCGAGGGGCGCGGCCAGGCGGATCCGGCCCCGGCTGCGGCGGCCGTCGACCTCGGCCACCGCCAGGAACGGCTCCCGGGCCAGGGCGTCGTCGGTCGCCACCCATCCCTCGGTCCCCGCCCGCAGCACGAAGCGACCGGGACCGCCCCGGGCCTGGGCGATGCGGTCCGGGTAGGCGTACGCCAGCAGCAGCCCGGCCTCGGCCGGGTCCGCCCCGCCGCCGGTGACCCCCAGGCGCCGGGCCAGGTCCCGGGCCCGGTCGCGGGCGCGGTGCAGCGCCCGGCCGTCGGCCAGCGGGTGCCGGGCCGACGGGTCGTCCAGCAGCGCCAGCCGCAGGCCGACGTCGGCCGGGCGGTCGTCGGGCCGGCCCCGCAGCACGTCCCTGTCCTCCAGCGTGGCTGCCAGCAGGCAGCCCAGCCACGCCTGGCCCCGGTCGACCGCCACGAGCACCATGCGGGCCAGGCGCGGATGCAGCGGGAGCGCCACCATGGCCCGCCCCGCCGCGGTGGGCCGGTCGTCGGGATCGAGGGCGCCGAGGTCGCGCAGCAGCCGCCGGGCCTCGTCCAGTGCCCGGGGCGGCGGCGGGTCGAGGAACGGCAGGTCGCCGGCGCCGGTGCCCCACACCGCCAGCTCCAGGGCCAGGCCCGCCAGGTCGGCCTGGCGGATCTCGGGCTCGCCGTAGGGCCGGCGGGCGGCGTGCTCGACCTTGGACCACAGCCGCACCGCCACCCCCGGGCCCGTGCGCCCGGCCCGGCCGGCCCTCTGGTCGGCCGACGATCGGGGCGCGGGCACGGTGTCCAGCCGGGTGAGGCCGGTGGTGGCGTCGAACACCGGGCGCCGGGCCAGGCCGGCGTCCACCACGATCGACACCCCCTCCACCGTGAGGCTGGTCTCGGCGATGTCGGTGGCCAGCACCACCTTTCGCCGCCCGGGCAGGCCGGGGACCAGGGCCGCGTCCTGGGCGCCGGCCGGCAGCGCCCCGTACAGGGTGTGGACGTCGACCGGCACGCCGTCGCCCAGGGCCTCGCCCAGCTGGGTGGCGGCCCGCTCGATCTCGGCCGCGCCGGGCAGGAACACCAGCACGTCGCCCTCGGCCTCGGTCCGCAGCACCTGGCGGACGGCCGCCACCGCCGCCGGCTCGACGTGGTCGCGGGGGCGGCGGGGGGCCCAGCGCAGCGCCACCGGGTGGGAGCGGCTCTCGCTCGTCACCACCGGGGCGGGGTCGCCGTCGCCGCCCAGGAGGGCCGCCACGCGGTCGCCGTCGAGGGTGGCCGACATGGCCAGCACGCGCAGGTCGGGTCGCAGGTGGCGGCGGGCGTCGAGCGCCAGGGCCAGACCCAGGTCGGCCTGGAGGCTGCGCTCGTGGAACTCGTCGAAGATCACCAACCCCACGCCGTCCAGGCCGGGGTCCCGCTGCAACCGGCGGGTGAGGATGCCCTCGGTCACCACCTCGACCCGGGTGGCGGGCCCGACCGCCCGGTCGTCCCGGGTCCGGTAGCCGACCACCTCGCCCACCGCCTCCCGCCGCAGGGCGGCCATGCGCCGGGCGGCGGCCCGGGTCGCCAGCCGCCGGGGCTCCAGCATGACGATGCGATCGTCGCCCAGCCACGGCTCGTCGAGCAGCGACAGCGGGACGATGGTGGTCTTGCCCGCGCCGGGCGGTGCCTGGAGCACGGCCACGCCGGGACTCGCCAGTGCGGCCCGCAGGTCGTCGAGGGAGTCGGCGACCGGGAGGCGGGGCAGCATGCCCCTCTGTCTAGTGCCCCGTCCACAAACGTCTGCGCCCTGCCACGCCGGCCAGATCCGCCGCTCGCGGCGTCCTCGTCGTCGCCGCAGCTACGGCTGCGCCTTCCTCCTGCGTCCTCGCGAGCGACGGATCTGGCTCGCCGTGACAGGACGAACGCGCGTGAGACCACTAGTGCGGTGCCCCGGTCTGCGGTTCGAGCCGCATCTCGGTGATGAGCTGCTCGCGGGCCCGGGCCACCCGGGACCGGATGGTGCCGACCGGCACCTCGCACACCTCGGCGGCGGAGGCGTAGTCGAAGCCGAGCAGCTGCGTGAGCGCGAACGCCACCCGGCGATCAGGGTCGAGGCGGGAGAGCGCGTGCTCGGTGAGCAGCCCGTCGCCCAGCGCTGCCACCTGGAACTCGTGGCGCTCGGCCAGCCGCCGGGCCAGGCGCCGGCGCCGGCCCGTGGCCCGCACCGCGTCGACCGAGGCCCGGCGGGCGATCGACAGCAGCCAGGTCCGGGCCGACGACTCGCCCCGGAACCGCGGCAACGCTCGCAGCGCCCGGATGTAGGTGTCCTGGGCGACGTCCTCGGCCAGGTCGCGGCCTGCGACCGCCGCCGCGAGGCGCGTCACGTCGGGCCAGGTGCGGCGTATGAACAGCGACAGCGCATCACGGTCGCCGTCGCGCGCCGCGAACGCGAGATCGGTCACCTCATCCACCAGGCCCCCAAACCTACCGCGGGTAAGGAGCCCGGGGCCGCGGGAACCAGATGGCCCCGGCGGGCGACTCCGTTCCATGGATTGCAGCAGCTTCCGCGACGCCATCTCGGCCCGGCTCGACGGGGAGGGCACCGGGCTGCCCGACGGGGCGCTCGACGCCCACCTGGCGGCGTGCGCCGGGTGCCGGGCGTGGGCGGCGGCGGCGGGCGCGCTCGACCTGGCCGTCGCGCGGGCGCCCCGGCCCGACGTGCGGCTCGACCCGGCGCTGCTCGCCGCCCTGGTCGGCCCGCCGGAGGCGGAGCGGGGGCTCCTGTCGACCCGGGAGTGGCGCATCCTGCTCGGTGTCCTGGCCGCCGCCCTGTTCGTCGTGGTGTGGCCGGGCGCCTTCCTGACCGCGGGGCACGCCTCGGTCCACATCGCCCACCAGCTCACGGCGTGGGACATGGGCCTCGCCGCCGGCTTCGCTACCGCGGCGCTGTTCCCGGCCCGGGCCTGGGGCATGTTCCCGCTGGCCTGCGTCCTGGTCGCCTGCATGGTCGGGGCCTCGGTGCTGGACGCCCTGTCGGGCCACACGCTGCTCGGCACCGAGCTGGTGCACGCGATCGAGATCGCCGGCCTCGGCTGCCTGTGGGTGGTGGGCCGCCGCACCGGCCGCACCGCGGTGGAGGTCCGTGTGGCATGACCTCCGGCACCGGGAGGAGGGGCCCGGTCACCACCGCCGCCACCACCGCGACCGCCGCGCTGATCGCCGCGCTGGTGGTGGTGCTGACGCCGGCCCGCGCCGACGCCCACGCCGAGCTGCTGTCCACCGAGCCCGCCGCCGGCGAGCGGCTGGACACCGCGCCCACCCAGGTCGTCCTCCACTTCAGCGAGGCCGTGGGCATCGACGAGGACCTCGTCCGGGTGCTCGACGGGTCGGGTGAGGACGTCGAGGGCGGATCGCCCCGGCACGTCCCGGGCGAGCAGTCGTCCGTGGCTCTCGAGCTCCCGCCCCTGGAGGACGGCGCCTACGTGGTCGCCTACCGGGTCATCTCGTCGGACAGCCACCCGGTGGGCGGCGCGTTCACCTTCCATGTGGGCGAGCCCGAGGCCGGGTCGGCCGCCGGGGACCAGGCCCTCATCGACGACGTGCTGGCCGGCACCGCCCGGGGCGGCGACCCGGCCCTCGGCGTCACGTTCGGGATCGCCCGCTTCGCCGCCTTCGCCGGCATCGCCGTGCTGGTGGGCGCGCTCGCCTTCCTCGCCTGGCTGTGGCCGGCCGGGCGCGACGACCGCCGGGCGCGGTCCATCGTGGCCGTGGCCTGGTGGGTGACGCTGGTGGCGACCGCGCTGTGCATCCCGCTGCAGGCCGCCTACACCCTCGGCGGGACCCTGGCCGATGCGTTCGACCCGTCGGTCGTCGGCGACGAGCTGTCCGTGCAGACCGGGCGGTCGTGGCTGTCCCGCCTGGTCGTCCTGGTCGTGCTGGCCGTGGTCGTGCGGGCCCGGCGCCCGAACCCGTGGGTGGTCTCGGGCCTCGGGCTGGCCCTCCTCGTCACGGTCAGCCTCACGGGTCACGCCGTGTCGGGCCGGTTGGTGGCGCTGGCCTTCACGGTCGACGTGGTCCACCTGGCGGCCGCCAGCGTGTGGCTCGGCGGGCTGACGCTGCTGGTCGGCGCGCTGTTGTGGCGGGGCAGGGGCGCCGATCCCGACGGCATGGACACGATCGACGCCGTGGTGCGGGCGTTCTCCACCGTGGCCTTCGCCGCGGTGGCGGTCATCGTGGCCACCGGCACCGTCCAGAGCTGGCGCCAGCTCGGCGGTTGGGACGCCCTCTGGGGCACCGACTACGGCGGCCTGCTGACGGCCAAGGTGGTGCTGTTCGGCGGGATGCTCGTGGCCGCCGCCTTCAGCCGCACCTGGGTCCTCCGGCGGGCTGCCGCCCGCACCCGGGCCCTGGCCCTGTCGCCCGGCCCGGGGGCGGTGGCGGCCTCGCCGGAGTCGGGCCCCGCCCGCCTGGGCGTGCTGCGCCGGTCGGTGGGCGCCGAGGCGGTGCTGGCGGTGGGGGTGCTGGTCGTGACCGCGGCGCTGGTCAACGCGGTGCCCGGCGAGTCGGCCGTCGAGGCCGAGCGGGCCCCGGGCGGGCCGTTCTCCGCCGAGCTGCACGGCGAGCGCGTCATGGTGACCGTCGAGGTCGACCGCGCCGAGGTCGGCGACTCCGACGTGCGGTTCCGGGTCACCGACCACGGCCTCGCCCCGCTCACGCCCGAGGAGCTCCGGGCCGACCTCTCGCTGCCGGACAAGGACCTGGGCCCCGTCACCCTGGCGGTGGAGCCCGGCGCAGGGCCGGGCCAGTACGTGGTCCGCGGCACACCGATCCCCTTCCCCGGCGACTGGGAGCTGGAGGTGGTCGTGCGCACGAGCGACATCGACCAGGACGTCCTCCGGGTCACGGTCCCGGTGGCCTGACACAGCACAAACCCAAGGAGCGATCAGTGAGACACCGAGCAGTGACCCGAGCGTCGGCTGTCGCGGCCGTGGCCCTCGTGGCCCTCGTGGCCCTCGCACCGATGGCGGCCGCCCACGTGACGGTCAACCCAGGAGAGGCCGAGAAGGGGGGCTTCGCCCGTCTCACCTTCCGGGTGCCGAACGAGCGCGACGACGCCACCACCACCACCGTCGAGGTCAACCTGCCCGAGGACGCGCCCTTCACCAGCGTGCGGGTCAAGCCCAAGACCGGCTGGGCCTACACCATGGAGAAGCGCACCCTCGACGAGCCCATCGACAACAACGGCGAGCAGATCACCGAGGTGGTGTCGAAGATCACCTGGACCGGCGGCACCATCGGCACCACCGAGTTCGAGGAGTTCGACGTGTCGGTCGGCCACATGCCCGAGGAGGGCGAGTTCCTGCTCTTCCCGTCGATCCAGACCTACTCCAGCGGGGAGGTCGTCCGCTGGATCGACGAGCCGGTCGAGGACGGCGAGGAGCCCGAGCGCCCGGCGCCGAAGCTCACGCTGATCGACCCGCCCGAGGAGGGCGCCGAGGCCGCGGCCCCCGGGGGCGACGCGGCCGCCGAGGGCGAGCAGGCCGCCACCGTGTCGGCGGTCAGCCAGGACGACGTCGACTCGGCCAACACCCTGGCCACCGTCGGCCTCGTCGTCGGCGTGCTGGGCCTGCTGGCCGCCGTCTTCGCCATCGTCCGCGGCCGCCGTGCCGCCTGACGGCGATATTTAGCGCAACGGGAATACGGTGACCGGTCGGTGGGTTGCGCCCGTCGACCGGTCATCCGACCCCGGCGGTCGCCGTCACCGTGGATCTCCCCCTCCACCGGAGGCGGCGACCGCACGCCGGGGCGCCGCCAGCCCGCCCGCCCACACCACCAGCCCGGCGGCGGCCAGCGCCAGCCCCAGCGCCAGGGCAGTCGATGCCCGGTCGAGGCCGGCGGCCCACCGGGTCGGCAGGACCGGGGTCCACAGCACCTCGGCCCGCAGGACGGCCCAGCCGACGAGGGAGGCTGCGCCGGCCAGCGTGAGGGCCGGCGCCTGGCGCTCCAGCGGCAGGGCCCGTAGCGCACCGCCGAGGCCCAGCAGGCCGAACAGGACGCCCAGCGCGGGCACGACGAACACCAGCGGGCTGGCCCCGGAGTCCGCCGGCGCGGCGGACAGCTCGCCGAAGCCCGCCACCGCGGCGACGACGCCACCGGCGACCACCGCGACGGCCGCCGCCGGCCGGGGGCGTTGCCGCCCGGCCCGCACCACCGCGCCCGCCGCCGCCAGGGCGAGGGCGATCCACGGCAGCGGGCTCACGTCCTCGGCCCGCACCAGCTCGCCCCGCACCGCCACCGGCGTGCCGTCCACCGTCAGGGCGACGGTCCAGGACTGCACGACGTCGCCGGGGGAGACGCCGGGAGGCGGGCCCGCCCCCATCCAGTGGATGCGGTGGTCGTGCCAGGCGTAGGTCCCGCCCTCGGCCACCACCTCCCACTCGGGTTCGGCGTCGTTGTCGGCCCGGTCCGGGAGCTCGACCGCGCCCCGCCGGTCCTCGTTGAGGTAGGTGGCCTCGGAGCGGGCGTTGCGCTCGACCGTGCCGTCGGCCCGGAACCGCAGGTAGGGCTCGCCGCCGTAGCCCTCGACCTCGGCGTCGTGGCCCTCCTCGACGGCCAGCTCCAGGAAGGCGTCGCCCCCCACGACCTCCACCCGGATCCCGCCGGCGTCCGGTTCGACCGCCGTCACCGTCGACCGGAAGTCGCTCGGTGCCGGGGGATCGGCGGCGGCGGGTGCCGCGTGGGTGGCCAGCACGGCCGCGCCGGCCACCAGCCCCACGGCCAGGCGGGGCCAGCGGCCGGCGCCTCTCACGGGCCGGTGCCGCCGGCGGGGCCGGTGGGCTCGCGGGCCTCGGCGGTCCCGGCCACCGGCTCGGGGGCCTCGGCGGTCTCGGCGGTCTCGGCCACCGGCTCGGGCTCGGGGGACGGGTCGTCCGCCGGGCCGGCACCCGGGCCCGGCCCGCCGCGGTAGCGGCGGATCGTGCCGAGCGCGGCCACGGCCCCGCCCACGGCCACGACGGCGGCCAGCACGATCAACCACACCGGGAGGCCACCGCCGTCGCCGTCGGCGGCCGCCGCCTCGCCGTCCTCGTCGCTGGCGCCGGTGCCGTCGTCCTCGGGGGCGAAGCCGGCGTCGGCCTCGGTGCCGACGGTGACCTCGCTGTCGCCCTCGGCCGGAGTGGTCGTGGGCACCGTGCTGGGCGAGGCGCCCACCTCCTGGATCTGCTCCAGCGTGCCGGTCGGGTCGATCGACGTGAACCGCACCGTCCACATGCCCGCCGAGGGGAACTCGACCGCCCCGGA
>DASSUD010000122.1:0-11002 GCA_035707385.1 Acidimicrobiales bacterium | reverse complement strand
CCCTACGCTCACACCGGGCGGCGCTGGAGGGCTGGGGGAAGTCCTGCATGTCCGAACCTGTCACACTCGACCGCCGCCAGGCGATCGGCGCGCTGGCCGGCGGCGCGGCCGCGGTCGCACTGGTGGCCCGGGGCGTCCCGGGGAACGCGGGGAAGGGCGACCCCTTCGCCGGTGGCGACGGTCGCGCCGCCGCGGCCCGCCCGGCGGACGGCGGCGCCTACGCCAGCCGTGACGAGAGCTACGCGGCGGCCGGCGGGGGGCAGGACTCCGCCACCAAGGGCGAGGCGCCCACGCTGCTGTTCGCCACCGGCGGCGAGGCGGCGGCCGCCACCCGGGTCACGGTGCCGACGATCCTCACGACCGACGACCCGGCCCTGCACCTGGCCCGCCGCGCCACGTTCGGCCCCACCCGGGAGCTGGTCGACGAGATCCACGAGCGCGGCATCGACGGCTGGCTCGCCCGGCAGATGGAACCGGCGGCCATCCCCGACCCGAGAGCCGACCAGGTGTGGGGCGCCTTCCCGCTGGCCAGCGCGGACCCGCCCACCATCAGGGCGGCGATCGGCCGCAGCAAGTGGGACGCCATGACGGACTACGGGGTGGCCACCGTCGGCCGCCAGGTGTGGTCGCAGCGCCAGCTCTACGAGGTGATGGTCGACTTCTGGGCCAACCACCTGAACGTGCCCACGCCGGGGCCCGGCGGGTGGGACGTGGCGGTCTCGTACCACAACGACGTGATCCGGGCCCATGCCCTCGGGTCGTTCACCGACATGCTGCTGGGCGCCGCCCGCCACCCGGCCATGCTCCGGTACCTCGGCGCCGCCCAGTCCACCAAGGAGGCGGTCAACGAGAACCTCGGGCGCGAGCTGCTCGAGCTCCACACGGTCGGCATCGGCTCCGGCTACACCGAGCAGGACGTGCGCAACAGCGCCTACATCCTCACCGGGCGCACCGTGGTGGGCGAGCAGGGCCCGGGCGTCGAGGGGACATTCACCTACGACGCCCGCAAGCACTGGACCGGGGCGGTCACGGTGCTCGACTTCGGCCACGACAACGCCAGCCCCGAGGGAGGGCTGGAGGTCGGCGAGGCCTACCTGCGCCACCTCGCCGCCCACCCCGCCACCGCCCAGACCATCGCCCGGAAGCTGGCGGTGCGGCTGGTGTCCGACATGCCGCCCCAGCCTCTGGTCGACCGGCTGGCCACGGCCTACCTCGACGGCGGGACCGCCATCGCCCCCGTGCTCGACGTGCTGTTCCGGTCGGCCGAGTTCTGGGCGTCGGTGGGCCAGAAGACCCGGCGCCCGCTGGAGAACATCGTGGCGTCGGCCCGCGCCGTCGGCATCCAGCCGGGCGACGACATCCGCGGCGGCCTGACCGGGCTGGCCAACCGGGCCCACGGTGCCGGCCACCGGCCGCTCGCCTGGCCTGCTCCCAACGGCTACCCGGACGTGCACGGGGCCTGGCGCTCGGCCGGCGGGCTGCTGGCGCTGTGGAACAACCACCGGGCGGTCGTGGGCGGCTGGCACGAGGGCCTGGCCTTCACGGAGGCCCACGACCTGGCGGCCGGCATGCCCACGGGCACCGTCGGCGAGTACGTCGACAGCCTGTGCCAGCTCCTGTGCTTCCAGCTGTTCGACCCACCCCGGCGGGAGGCGCTGGTCGGCTACCTGGGCGGCGACCCCGCCGCCTCGTCGCAGCGGGCCGGCCTGGAGTGGAAGTCCCACGAGCTGGCCGCCCTGGTGCTCGACTCCCCCTACTTCGCGCTGCGATGAGGTGCCGGACATGAACGTCGAGATGGACGAGGCCCGCCGGGACCTGTGGCGCCGCGAGGGCTTCACCCGCCGCCAGGTTCTGGCCGGGGCGGGCAAGGTGGCGGTGGCGGCCCTGGGCGCCCAGCTGGTGACGGCCCGGGCCGGCTTCGCGCAGGGGACCGGCACGGGGACGCTGGTCGTGCTGTTCCTCCGGGGCGGGGTCGACGGCCTGTCGGCCGTGGTTCCCGCCGACGATCCCCACCTGGCGGCGGCCCGGCCCCGGATCGGCGTGCCGTCGTCGGTGCTGCTGCCGCTCGACCGCGGCTTCGGCCTCCATCCGGCGCTGGCGCCGCTCCACGAGCTGTGGAAGCAGGGGAAGCTCACCGCCGTGCCGGCGGTGTCCACGCCCGACGTGTCCCGCAGCCACTTCCAGGCCCAGGACTGCCTGGAGCGGGGCGGGTCCTCGGCGGGCGCGGTCGAGGGCTGGCTGGACCGGGTGCTCGACGCCCTCGGCCCGGGCACCGGCTTCCGGGCCGTCGGCATGGGCTCGACGCTGCCCCGGGCCCTCGCGGGGGACCAGGCGCCGATGACCATCCGCACGGTCGACGACTTCGAGCTGCACGTGGGCGACGAGCACCGGGCGGCGGCGGCCCAGGCCATCGCCGCCCTGTACTCAGGCATCGACCATCCGCTGGCGGTCGACGCGGCGTCCACGCTGGCGGGGCTGGACGTGGCCCGCGGCCTCGCCACCGCCGGCTACACCCCGGCCGCCGGAGCCACGTACCCCGACGGCGACGTCGGGTCCCGGATGCGGGAGCTCGCCCGGCTCGTGAAGGCGGACGTCGGGCTGCGCGTGGCGTGCGTCGACATCGGCGGCTGGGACACCCACACCTACCAGGGGACGGTCGACGGTGGCGACATGAAGAACCAGCTGACGACGCTGGGCCAGGTGCTCGGTGCCTTCGCCACCGACCTGGGCCCCCGGCTCGACGACGTCACCCTGGTGGCGATGACCGAGTTCGGCCGCCGGGTCGAGCAGAACGCCAGCGGCGGCACCGACCACGGCCACGGTGCCACGGTCCTCGTCATGGGCGGGGGGCTGGCCGGCAACGCCATCCACGGGCACTGGCCGGGCCTGGCGCCCGAGGCGCTGGACCAGGGCGACGTGGCCGGCGCCAACGACTACCGGGACGTCCTCGGCGAGCTCGTCACCCACCGGCTCGGCCTCGGCGCGGGCACGCTCGGCACGATCTTCCCGGGGCACAGCTTCGCCCCGCTGGGCCTGACCCGCTGACGGCAAGTGCTTCCGGGGACCCGATGCGTGGTATCGGGTCCGCGATTTCGTAGGCTGGACAGGCTGACTAGAGCGAGGATCGACGCTTGCCGAAAACCAAGGACGACGCCTTCATTCTCGAAGGGCGCACAGAAGAGGCCCTCAAGGGGGGCCATTTCCGCATCGCACTCGACAACGGCCACACCGTGCTGGGCCACCTGAGCGGGAAGATGCGCAAGAACCGCATCCGCATCCTGCCGGGGGATCGCGTGCAGGTCGAGGTCTCGGCCTACGACCTGAATCGCGGGCGGATCACCTACCGCTACAAGTAGTAGCAACCAGGTCCGGTACAGTGGCCGGGCGAGTTGGTCGCGCGGATCGGCTCGGAACCCAGAGAAGAGAGAGCATTGGCTACAGGCACTGTGAAGTTCTTCAACGCCGAGAAGGGCTTCGGCTTCATCTCGCGTGAGGACGGCGACGACGTGTTCGTCCACTTCTCCAACATCCAGGGGGAGGGGTACAAGACCCTCAACGAGGGCCAGAGCGTCGAGTTCGACATCGGCCCCGGTCGCAAGGGCGACGAAGCCCAGAACGTCCGGGTCATCTGAACTGGCGCCCCGCTGGGGGCGAGACCCAACGACGAACCGCCGGCCTCGGGGCCGGCGGTTCGTCCGTTTTCCTCCACGATGCTCTCCACCTCGGTGTTCGTCACACCGGGTGGCACCGGTACACGACGGGTGGCTAGGGTGCCGTCCAGGGCGATGATTCGGGACGACGATCTTCCGCAGGTCGTGGCGGCGGCGGGCAACGGTGAGCACTGGGCGCTGACCGAGTTGTTCCGCGCGTACCAGCCCGCCCTGCTGCGCTACTTCCGCGCCCAGGAGCGCCAGGCGGCCGACGACCTGGCCGGCGAGGTGTGGATCGCCGTTGCCCATGGCCTCGCCCAGTTCCGCGGCGACGAAGTCGGTTTCCGCAGCTGGCTGTTCACCATCGCCCGGCGGCGGCTGATCGACCACCGGCGCCGCACCGCCCGCCAGCGCACCGATGCAGTGGCCGGCGACGTGCTCGACACGGTCGACGAGCGGGGCCTCGGGGGCGACCCTGCCGCCGTGGTCCTCGACCGCCTGGGGGCCCAGGGCGCCGTCGAGGCGCTCGTGGCCCGGCTCAGCGCCGACCAGGCCGAGGCGGTCCTCCTCCGGGTGGTGGGCGGGCTGTCGGTGGCCGAGACCGCCCACATCATGGGGCGGCCGCCCGGTGCGGTCCGGGTGCTGTGCCACCGGGCCCTGCGCCAGCTGGCGTCCCGGTCCGGCGACGGGGTCGTGGCGTGACGGTCCAGCACGACGAGATGTGGGCCGACGTGGTCCAGTTCGACAGCGACCTGGCCGACGGCGTGTGGGACGGCACCCACCGCGATCCCGAGGCCCCGGCCTGGTACCGGGACCTGCGGTCGCTGATCCACCGGGCCAGGGGCCCCGCCGAGCCCCACGAGCTGGTGGACGAGCCGGTCGTGGTCGCCACCATGCGGGGCGTCACCCGGGGCGAGCGGGTGGCCCGCCTCCCCCGCTCCCGCGGCGTGCGCACGCTGGGCCGGGTCGTCGCCATGAAGGCGGCGGCCGCCACCACCGTCACCATGGTGAGCGTGGCCGCCGCGGCGGCCGCCACGACCGGCATCGTCGCCACCGTGACGGCGACGGTGGTGGTCCCGGCGGTGGCGGAGCACGTCGTGCCGATGATCGGCGACCACTTCGCTCCCCGGGTGGCCGTTCGTACCGGGGAGCGGCAGGAGTCCCCCTCCGGGGCCGAGCCGGCCCGGCCCGCCACCGAACCCGCGGCGACCGCCTCCGGCGGCGGGGCACCGGCGGTCGAGGCTGTGTCGCCCACCGAGCCGGCGGACGCGCCGGCCGCGACCGAGACCGGCGGGGCCGTGACGCCGCCGGCGGGCGAGCCGGTGGCGCCGGCACCCGAGGGCACGCTGGTCGAGGCGCCGGTCGAGGGCGCCACCGGGGATCCGCCGGCGGCTCCCACGAGCGACGACGTGGCCCCGGTCGATCCGGCCCGGCCGGACCGGGCCGCCCAGCCCCCACCGGCCGCCGAACCCGCACAGCCCGTGACACCCGGCCGATCCGCGCCCCCCGGCCGATCCGCGCCCCCCGGCAACCCGAACCCCCGCACCCCCTGAGCCGGCGGTCACGCCCGCGGGCGGCGTCGCTCGTCACCCAGCCGGGGTGATGCCCCGCGGCCCGTCGTCACCCACCATCCCCGCAGATCTGCGCAGCACGGGCTGCGCGTTCGGGAGGTGGACATGTCTACGAGACCCCAGATCCGGAGTGGGTGGGTGTCGTTCGCCGCGATCGTCGCCGGCGTCGTCGCCGTCTACAACATCCTGACCGGCATCGCCGCCATCGCAGAGGACGACCAGACCGAACGGGTGGCCGAGGTGCTCTACGGCATCGACATATCGGCCTGGGGCTGGTTCTGGCTGATCCTCGGCATCGTCCAGCTGGTGACGGCCTGGCTGCTCTGGACCCGCCACCCGCTGGGCCAGATGCTCGGCCTCATCTGGGCGTTCATCAGCGCCTCGTTGTCGGTGCTGATGATCTTCGTGGCGCCGGAGTGGGCCATCGTGGTGCTCGCCATGAGCATCGCGGTCATCTACGCCCTGGTGGGGAACACCGAGGAGTTCGTCGAATAGGCCTCGAGGAAGGCACCCACGGCCGCAGCCGAGTGGTGCCGCCACAGGGCGACGGGGTCGTCGCCCTGTGGCGGCTCGGCGAGGGCGTGCAGCGCGGGGGCGAACCGGGCCCGCTGCGCCAGCACGAGCGGCATGGCGTCGACCTGCAACCGCCGGGCCACCACCAGCTTGAGCAGCAGCTCGCCCCGGACGTCGCGCAGGTGCTCGACGGGCTCGGCCAGCCACCGCGCCAACCGCCGCCGGCCCCGGGCGGTGGCGGCGTAGACCTGGCGGGGCGGCCCGCCCTCGCCCGGCTCCCGGCCCTGCGGTGACGCGAGGCCGAGCGCGTCGAGGCGGTCCAGGGCCCGGTAGACGAGCTGGCGCGGCACCCGCCACACCGTGCCGAGGTCCGTGCCCGGGCCCAATTCGGTGGCGATGTCGTAGCCGTGGCGGGGCCGCTCGGCCAGGCAGGCGAGCGCCGCCCACTCGTTGAGCGAGAGCGAGTCCCTCCGTGTCACGGTCCGATCCTCCCACGGGTTGCTCTAGTGTCACTGCTACTAGACGACGGACGGGAGCTCGACCGATGCCCATCACCCGCGTGTCGCGCCTGGCGGCGGCGTCCCTGCTGCTGGCCACGGCCGCCTGCGGCAGCGACGACGACCCGGGCCGCGCCGGGGCCACCGAGCCGTCCGGGGGGCAGGCGGTGTCCGGCCCCGTCACCGTGTTCGCCGCCGCGTCGCTGACCGACGCCTTCGGGGCCCTCGCCTCGGCGTTCGAGGACGCCAACCCCGACGCCTCGGTCGAGCTGAACTTCGGCGCCTCGTCCGCCCTCCGCGAGCAGATCCTGGCCGGCGCCCCCGCCGACGTGTTCGCCTCCGCCAACACCGCCAACATGGACCAGGTGGTGGAGGCCGGGGCGGTGGAGGGCGAGCCGGAGGTCTTTGCGCGCAACGAGCTGCAGATCGTGGTGCCGGCCGGCAACCCCGGCGACGTCCGCGGCCTCGACGACTTCGCCGACCCCGACCTGCTGGTCGGGCTGTGCGCCGAGCAGGCCCCGTGCGGGCAGTTCGGGCGCCGGGTCCTCGCCAACGCCAACGTGACCCCGGCCCAGGACACCGACGAGCCCGACGTGCGCAGCCTGCTCACCAAGGTCGAGGCCGCCGACCTCGACGTAGGTCTCGTGTACGCCACCGACGTGCGGGCGGCTGGCGACGCGGTCGAGGGCATCGAGATCCCGGAGGAGGACAACGTGGTCGCCGACTACCCGGTGGCGGCCCTGTCGGCCGCCACCGAGCCCGACGTGGCCGCGGCGTTCGTGGCCTTCGTGCTGTCCGCCGCGGGGCAGGACGTCCTCGCCTCGTACGGCTTCATGCCCGCATGAGCGAACGCGGCGCCACGACCCGGTACGCCGAGCGGCGGCGCCGCGGCGGGGCCCGGCCCCCCTGGGGGCTGGTCCCGCTGGCCGGGCTGGCCCTCGCCTTTCTCGTCGTGCCGTTCGTGGCGCTGCTGCAGCGGGCGCCGTGGTCGTCGCTGGGCCAGCGCATCGGCGACCCGATGGTCACCGACGCGTTGCGCCTGTCGCTCGTCAGCGCCTTCGCCGCCACCGCCATCTCGCTCGTGGTGGGCATCCCGCTGGCCTGGCTGCTGGCCCGCGCCGACATCCCGGGGCGCTCGCTGCTGCGGGCCGTCGTGATCCTGCCCATGGTGCTGCCCCCCGTGGTCGGGGGCGCGGCGCTGCTGTTCGCCTTCGGGCGCCGCGGCCTGCTCGGCGGGCCGGTCTACGACGGCAGCGGCTTCCTGCTGCCGTTCTCGATCTGGGGCGTCATCGCCGCCAACACGTTCGTGGCGATGCCGTTCCTCGTCGTCACCGTGGAGGCGGGCCTCCGGTCGGCCGACCGCCGCTACGAGGACGCCGCGGCCACGCTGGGCGCGGGCCGGTGGACGGTGTTCCGCCGGGTGACGCTGCCGATGGTGGCCCCGTCGGTGGTGGCGGGGGCCGTCCTGTGCTGGGCCCGGGCGCTGGGCGAGTTCGGCGCCACCGTCACCTTCGCCGGCAACCTGGCCGGCCGGACCCAGACGATGCCGCTGGCCGTGTTCCTGGCCCTCGAGTCGGACCGCGACGCGGCCATCGCCCTGTCCCTCGTCCTGATCGCCGTCTCCCTGGCCGTGCTCGTGCCCCTGCGCGACCGCTGGCTGGCGGCCTGACCGGTGCTGCTCCGGGCCGACGTCAGGCTGCGGCTCGGTGCGCTCGACCTCGCCGTCGAGGTCGAGGTGGGCGACGGCGAGGTGGTGGCGCTGCTGGGCCCGAACGGCGCGGGCAAGACCACCGTGCTGCGGGCCGTCGCCGGCCTCCAGCCGATCGACGAGGGGCGCATCACCGTGGGCGACACGGTCCTCGACGACCCGGACGCCGGTGTGCTCGTGGCGCCCGCGGACCGGCCGGTGGCACTGGTGTTCCAGGACTACCTCCTGTTCCCGCGGCGGTCGGTGGTCGACAACGTGGCCTTCGGCCTGAGGGCCCGGGGCGCGGGCCGGGCCGAGGCCCGGGCGGCCGCCGCGGGCTGGCTCGACCGGGTGGGGCTGGCGTCCCTGGCCGGTGCCCGCCCCGGCACGCTGTCGGGCGGGCAGGCCCAGCGGGTGGCGCTCGCCCGGGCGCTGGCCACCGAGCCGCTGGTCCTGCTGCTGGACGAGCCGCTGGCCGCCCTGGACGCCCGGGCCCGGGTCCACGTGCGGGCCGAGCTGCGCCGGCACCTGCGGACCTTCGCCGGGGCCCGCCTGCTCGTCACCCACGACCCGGTGGACGCCCTGGTGCTGGCCGACCGGCTGGTGATCGTGGAGTCCGGGCGGGTCACCCAGCAGGGCACCACCGCGGAGGTGGCCCGCCGGCCCCGGTCGACCTACGTGGCCGAGCTCGTCGGCGTCAACCTCCTCACCGGCACCGCGTCCGGCGACCATGCGGTGCGCCTGGGGTCGGGGGCCGAGCTGGTCGTGGCCGACCCGGTCCCGGGCCCGGAGGTGGCGGTGGCGGTGCGACCCCGGGCCGTGTCGATCCACCGCCACCGGCCGGAGGGCAGCGCCCGCAACGCCTGGCAGGCCCACGTCGTCGACCTGGAAGCCGACCGCGACCGGGTCCGCGTCCAGCTCGGCGGCCCGCTGGCGATCGTGGCCGAGGTGACGCCCCAGGCGGTGGCCGAGCTCGACCTCGTCACCGGCGTGTCCGTGTGGGCGTCGGTCAAGGCCGTCGACCTCGCGGTCTACGAACGCTGACCCCGGCCCGGGTGCCAGGCTGTCCTCCGCGGCCCCCGCCGTTCGACTACGGGGTGACGCCGGCGACCGCCGCCGGCCCTCGCGGAGGTGAACGATGCGCTACCTGCTCCTGCTCCGTTCGGTGGGCGAGCCCCTGCCGCCCTATGGCACACCCGAGTACGACGAGCTGTACGCGGCCTACACGGCCGCCACCGGGGCCATGGTCGACGCCGGCGTGATGGTGGACTGCGCCCCGCTCCACCCGGCCGGCGCCGCCACCACGGTGCGGGTCCGCCGGGGCGAGACGCTCCTCACCGACGGTCCCGCCGCCGAGATCAAGGAGGAGCTCGGCGGGTACGCGGTCCTCGACTGCGCCGACCTCGACGACGCCCTGAAGTGGGCGGCCACCTTCCCGGCCGCCGCCCTCGCCTCGGTCGAGGTCCGCCCGGTCCTCGTGGTGGAGCCCCGGGCCTGAGCGAGGAGCTGCTCCGGCTCAACTGGTGGGCGGCGGTCGCCTCCGTCACCCGGCTGGTGGGCGACCTGGGCGTGGCCGAGGACGCCGTCCAGGAGGCGTGCGCGGTGGCCCTCGCCCGCTGGCCGGACGACGGCGTGCCGGCGCGGCCGCAGGCGTGGCTCGTGGGGGTCGCCCGCCACAAGGCGCTCGACCGGCTGCGGCGGGAGGTGCGCCGGCCCGACCGCGAGGCCGCCGCCGCCCGGTGGCTCGCCACCGCCCCGGACCCCGGGGCCGGGGACGGGTCCACCGGCTTCGCCGACGACCAGCTCGGCCTGGTGTTCATGTGCTGCCATCCCGCGCTCGACCCGTCGGTGCGGGTGGCGCTCACGCTGCGGGCGGTGTGCGGGCTGACCACCGCCGAGGTGGCGGCCGCGTTCCTCGTGCCCGAAGCCACCATGGCCAAGCGGCTGGTGCGGGCACGGGCCAAGATCCGGTCGGCCGGCATCCCGTTCCGGGTGCCCGGACCGGACGACATCCCCGACCGGCTGGCCGACGTGCTGCGCGTCGTGTACCTCATCTTCACCGAGGGCCACACCGCCGCCGCAGGCGACGACCTGGTGCGTGGTGAGCTGTGCGACGTCTCCCTGCACCTGGCCCGGGCCCTGGTGGAGCTGATGCCGGCCGAGCCGGAGGCCGAGGGCCTGCTGGCCCTGCTGCTGCTGACCGACGCCCGGCGGGACGCCCGCACCGACGACGCGGGCGCCCCGGTCCTGCTGGGCGACCAGGACCGCACCCGGTGGGACCAGGCGATGATCGCGGAGGGCGACGCCCTGGTGGTCCGGGCCGTCCGCCGGGGCCGGCCCGGGCCCTACCAGCTCCAGGCGGCTATCGCCGCCTGCCACGCCACCGCCCCGTCCGCCGACGCCACCGACTGGCACCAGATCGCCGCCCTCTACGCCGAGCTGCTGCGGCGCGAGCCGTCGCCGGTGTTCGAGGCCAACCGGGCCGTGGCGGTGGCCATGACCGACGGGCCGGCGGCCGGCCTCGCCATCCTCGACGCGCTCGACGATCCCGCCCGCCTCGGCCGCTGGGGCCGGCTCCACACCGTCCGAGCCGAGCTGCTGGTGCGGCTGGGCCGCCCCGCGGACGCCCGCGCCGCCTACCGCCGGGCGCTGGCGGCGGGACTGCCGCCCGCCGAGCAGGCGTTCGTGGCCCGGCGGCTGACCGCCGTCGATCCGTGACAGATCGCCGGCCCGGCGGAATGCTTTGCTGCGAGGTCGCCGCGACCTCCGGAAGGAGCCAGCGCCATGACCACTCCCACCACCCCCGACCCGGGCACCACCTCCGGCCCGCCGGCCCGGCCGGCGGCCCCGGCGATGTCGGCCGACGACGAGACGGTCCCGCCGCCGGCGCACACCCACCGGCGGACGCCGGGCGGCTCGCTGCGCGTGCTCGCCCTGCTCGTCCTCGTCAGCGGCGTGATCCTGATGGTTGCCGGCGCCGTCACCTGGTTCACCGTGACCGACCAGCTCAGCGACGAGAAGATCGTCGTCTCCGACGACGCCGACAACTTCGCCGGCGACGACGTCGACGGTCCCTTCACCGCC
>DASSUD010000121.1:0-2308 GCA_035707385.1 Acidimicrobiales bacterium | reverse complement strand
GACATCTTCCGTGACCACGAGCTGTCCGGGGTGGCGAAAGCCCTCTGGGTCCTCGCGCTGATCATCTTCCCGTTGATCGGCTCGCTGATCTACATCATCGTCCGCGGGCCGAGCATGGCCGAGCGCTCCGCGCGGGCGGCGGCGGCGTCCAAGGCCGAGTTCGACGACTACATCCGCCAGACCGCGGCCACCGGCGGCGGCGCCGGCGCGGCCGGGGCGGCCGGGGCGGGGCCGGTCGACGATCTCCACCGGCTGGCGGCGCTGCGGGACAGCGGCACCATCACCGAGGAGGAGTTCCAGGCCATGAAGGCCCGGGTGGTCAGCACCTGAGGGCTTACAGGGCGTAGCCGCCCTGATGGGCGGCGATCATCGCCATCGACTCGGCGATGGTCGTCGGCCCGTAGGTCCGGGCGGGCTGCATGCTCGACCGCACGGCCTCGACCTCTTCGGGTGTCAGCCCCGCGGGCCCGGTGATCGGCTCGATGTCGTAGAGCCGCGCCGAGTTGATCCCGAAGATCTTGGCCTTGATCTCGTCGGTGAGCGCCGGGTACCCGTGCTGCTCCTGCAGCTCCTCGCTGATCTGGAACGTGCGCATCGCCTGGATCTGGTCCTGCGGGGTGCCGAACCAGATCGAGTCGGTGCCCCACACGACCCGGTCCTCGCCGATGTAGGTGAGCAGCTTGCCCAGCACGTGGGCGGCCACGGTGGGGTCGCGCATGACGAACCACCAGGTGCCGCCCAGCTCGGCGTAGACGTTGGCGTTGGGCTCCAGCCCGGCGTCGGTCACGGAGCGGATCAGCCGGTCGACGCCCTGCGGGTTGGGGTCGGCGGGGTCGTAGGGGCCCACGCCCTGGCCACTGGGCTCGAAGCCCGAGTGGTACACGACGAAGTTCACGTCCGGGTTGCGGGCGGCGGCCGGCCCGATGTCCACCGGGCTGGCGAGCTCCGGCGACGACCGCACGATCGACGACAGGCCCTTGTGGGTGCAGATGATGGGCGGCCCGATCTCCCGCACGTGGTCGATGAACCGCTGGCCGATCTGGGGGCGGGAGGGGTCGTGGTCGTCGAAGTAGAAGTGCGCGTCGGTCGGGGTCATCGTGTAGATCTTCCAGGCCGCGATGTCGTAGCGGTCGCGCAGGTCGGACATGCCGAGCAGCGCGGGCTCGATGGGGCCGTGGTGCGGGTAGGCGCCTCCGTGCATCAGCACCCGGCCGTCGACCCCGATGCGGGTGGCGGCGTCGATGGCGAAGGCCATGTCGGCGGGCTGGAGTCCGACCAGCACCTGGCTGGGCAGGGCCGACAGCACCGACATCGACGTGTCGGAGCGGACGTACATCTCCTGGAAGTAGGCGTCGGCCGTGAAGCACACCCGGCTGTCGCCGCCGCTCACCCCCTCCTCGCAGCGGGCCTGGGGGAACAGCTCGGTCCACGACCCCACCTCGCCGGCCAGGTCGTAGTTCACGTAGTGGGTCTGGACGTCGAAGATGAACTCCTCGCCCCCCAGCTCCTCCAGCGCGGTGGCCGTGTCGGTGGTGGCGTCCTCGGACACGTCGTAGCGGCCACCCGCCGACTCGCCCCGGGAGCGGGCCTCCTCCTTCGAGCAGGCGCCCAGCACGAACAGGGTGGCGGCGGCCCCGGTGACGCTGTTGAGGAACTGCCGCCGGGACATGTTCAGCCTTCGTGCGTTCTCGTCGGCCAGGCGGTGCGTGCGGCGGATCACCTCCTTGAGCACCGGGCTGTGCGGCTGCGGATGAAACTCGCCGTTCGAGACGGGCCCGAACTTGATCGGGAGCCAATCGTCGTCGCGGCGCTGCCTTCCCCCAGTTCCCATACGCCCATCGTGCCCCATCGGGCGACCCCCGTGCGTGACGAAACGGATTTGTTACTCCACGTACGGTCGAAACTCCTGACCAGCGGTCAGGTGGACGTGTCGCCGCAGTCGAGCACGGCCGCGCCCCGCACCCGCCCGTGGGCGAGGTCGGCCAGGGCCCGGTCGGCCGCGGCCAGGGGGTAGGGCGTGGTCGTGACCCGCACGGGGATTTGGGCGGCGAGGGCGAGGAACTCCTCACCGTCGCCCCGGGTGTTGGCCGTGACGCTGCGCACCCGCCGCTCGTAGAACAGGTCGCGCTCGTAGACCAGCGGGGGGACGTCGCTCAGGTGGATCCCGGCGATCGCCAACGTGCCGCCGCGGTCGAGGGCCCGGAGGGCGACGGGGACCAGGTCGCCGGCCGGGGCGAAGAGCACGGCGGCGTCGAGCAGGTCCGGCGGCTCGTCGTCGGGCCCGCCGGCCGACGCCGCCCCCAGGTCG
>DASSUD010000120.1:0-4213 GCA_035707385.1 Acidimicrobiales bacterium | reverse complement strand
TGTGCGACGTGAGAGCCGCCAAATCGCTATTCGGCCGTGAGGGTGGCCTCCATCGAGGGGTGGATCTCGCAGTGGAACGGGTAGTCGCCGGGCTCGGCCGGGACCGCCACGTCGACCGTCTCGCCGTCCGGCAGCTCCTCGTCGAACTCGCCGTCGTCGGCGGTGAAGGTGTGGGCGCCGCCGGAGCTGTTGGTCACCGCCAGCGTGCCGCCGGCAGGGGCGGACACGTCCTCGAAGTCGAACTCGCTGACCTCGAGGGTGGCGTCGCCGCCGCCGTCGGTGCCGGCACTGGGGCTGTCCTCCTCCGTCGTGTCGGCGGCGTCGTCGTCATCGTCGCCGCATGCCCCCAGGGCCAGGACGAGCCCGGCGGCCAGGGCGGCGGCGGCGAGCCGCCGGGCGCGGGTGATGGATGGGCGATCGGTCATGTCTCCAGCCTCTCTCCGTCGTTGTCCGGAGTGGCATCGACCGTAGTCTCCTCGGCACCCGGCGTACCGTCAGACTCGTCGGGAGCGTCGTCGGGAGCGTCGTCGGGCGCCTCGTCCGGGGCCTCGACCTCGTCGGGGACCTCGACCGGGTGCTCGTCGGTCTCGGTGGCCAGCACGGCCAGACCGGGCCGGACCTTGGCCAGGATCCAGGCGCCGGCCGGGATCATGACCAGGCACATCCACTGGGCGCCCGTGAGGCCACCGACCCGCTCGTCGTTGACCCGCAGCGCGTCGCTCGCGAACCGGAGCACGCCGTAGTACAGGATGAAGATGCCGGTCAGCGTGCCGGGCGGCACCTCCCGGCCCCGCCGCCGGGCCGCCAGCACCAGCGCCCCCAGGCCGGCGAACAGCACCAGCATGTACAGGAACTCGTACAGCGACGTGTTGTGGAACGTGGTCCCCACCTGCAATGGGACGTCACCGAGGCTCCCCTCCCGGACGTCGCCGCCGTCGTACCGGCTGGCCAGGAAGAAGTCGCTGGTGCGGCCGAAGTGCTCGCCCACCGAGTAGCAGCCGATCCGCCCGACGGCGAGGCCGAGCGCCAGGCCGAGCGAGTAGCCGTCGAGGACCCGCCAGCGCTGGAGGCGGGTCCAGCGCTTGAAGAACGGCAGGCCCACGATGAGGGCGCAGATGAACCCGCCCGAGAACTGGATGCCCCCCTCCCAGATGGCGATGACGTCGATCGGGCTCTCGATCTGGTCGGTGTGGGTGAGGGCCCACGTCAGCCGGGACCCGATGATGCCGGCCAGGACCATGTAGGTGGCGACCCGGTAGGTCTCGTCCCGGCTGACGCCGAACCGCTCGACGTAGGAGGCGGCCACCCAGGCGCCGAGCAGCACGCCGATGGCCACCATGAGACCGAAGGTGCGCAGGTTGAGGGGTCCCAACTCGATGGTCGGGAACGTGGTGTAGGGGATGCCAGCGAGCACGCCCCCATCGTGGTCGCTCCGCACGCCCCGTGCGAGCCGGTAGGGGCCGTTCCGGCGTCCCTCATGACGCAGATTGCTGCTGAGGGGACGCCCGAACGGATGGGGGATCAGCCCTCGACCAGCGGCTCCACCCAGCCCCCGCTCGCGGCCGCCAGCGTCTCGGCGCCCGGCGGGCCCCAGGTCCCGCGCCGGTACAGCTCGATCGGGGGCGGGGACTCCAGCACCGGCTCGACGATGCGCCACTGCTCCTCGACGCCGTCGGCCCGGCCGAAGCGTCGGTGGTCGCCGTCCACCGCGTCCTCCAGCAGGCGCTGGTACGCCTCCTGCCGGTGCGGGAACAGCGAGTCGTACGAGACCTCCAGGTCGACCGGCCGGGACACCAGGTCCTCCCCCGGCTTCTTGGTCTGCATCTGCAGGGTGACGCCGTCGTCCTGGCCCAGCCGGAACCGCAGCCGGTTGGGCTGGGGCCGGGGGGTCCCGGTCTTGGAGAA
The DNA here is from genome assembly GCA_035707385.1 of Acidimicrobiales bacterium. Taxonomy (GTDB): domain Bacteria; phylum Actinomycetota; class Acidimicrobiia; order Acidimicrobiales; family VFJN01; genus ZC4RG19. The sequence continues at coordinate 2,308 of DASSUD010000120.1, read as the reverse complement.
CAGCAGCCGGGGCGGAGCCGCGAACGTGACGACCGCCTCGGTGGCGGTGACCGGCAGCAACTTGCCGGTGCGCACCAGCCACGGGACCCCGGCCCAGCGCCAGGACTCGATCTCCAGCTGGAGGGCCACGAACGTCTCGACGTCGCTGCCGCCCTCCACGCCGGCCTCGTCCTGGTACCCCCGGTACTGGCCCCGCACCACCTTGTCGGGGTCGATGGCCCGGGTCTGGCGCCACAGCCGGATCCTCTCGTCCGACAGGGCGTTCTCGTCGGCCGACACCGGCGGCTCCATGGCCAGCAGGGCCACCACCTGGAGCAGGTGGTTCTGGAACACGTCCCGCAGGGCGCCCACCGACTCGTAGAACCGGCCCCGGCTCTCGACCCCGAACGACTCGGACATCGTGACCTGCACGCTGGAGATGTAGTTGCGGTTCCACAGCGGCTCGAGCATCGAGTTGGCGAACCGGAACACCAGCAGGTCCTCGACCGACTCCTTGCCGAGGAAGTGGTCGATGCGGAAGATCGCCTCCTCCGGGAAGACCTTGTGGAGGACCGCGTTGAGCTCGGCCGCCGAGGCCTGGTCGCGCCCGAACGGCTTCTCCACCACCACCCGGGAGCCCGGGCCGGTGAGGCCCACGCTGGCCAGCCCCTGCACCACGTCGTCGAACATCGACGGCGGGATCGCCAGGTAGTAGAGCGGCCGCTCGACCCCGCCCAGGTGGCCGGCCAGCGTCTCGAAGGTGGACGCCTCCCGGTAGTCGCCGCTCACGTAGGTCAGGTGGTCCGACAGGGAGGCCCACGCCTTCTCGTCGACCGGATCGCCGTGGAGCTTGGCCTCGACCGACTCCCGGGCCCGCTCCCGCAGCGTGTCGTCGTCCCAGTCGGAGGAGGCCACGCCGATGACCGGCATGCCGCAGTTCTCGGCCCGCTCCATCTCGTAGACGGCCGGGAAGATCTTCTTGCGGGCCAGGTCGCCGGTGGCGCCGAACAGCACCAGGGCGTCGCTGCGGGGCCTGGTCATCCGGCCTCCTCGTCGTGGGTCCCGGCCGCGGCCGCGCCGCTGCCGGCGGGCGCCTCCACCGGTTCCTCGCCCCGGCCCTCGGCCTCCTCGGGCAGCACCGCGTGGCCGCCGAACTGGTTGCGCAGGGCGGCGATGGCCCTCATGGCCGGCGACTCGTCGTGCTGGGACACGAAGCGGGCGAACAGCGCGGCGCTGATCACCGGCGTGGCCACGCCCCGCTCGACGGCCTCCTGCACGGTCCAGCGCCCCTCGCCGGAGTCGGCGGCGTAGCCGCGGATGCCCGCCAGGTCGGGGGTGGCCTGCAACGCCCGCACCATGAGGTCGAGCAGCCAGGACCGCACGACCGACCCGGAGCGCCAGGCGTCGAGCGCGCCCTCGACGTCGATGCCGAGCCCGGACCGGGCCAGCAGCTCGTAGCCCTCGGCGTAGGCCTGCATCAGCCCGTACTCGATGCCGTTGTGGACCATCTTGGTGAAGTGCCCGGTGCCGACCGGCCCGGCGTGGACGAACCCCCCGGCCGGGGGCTTGAGGGCGTCGAAGGCGGGCTGGCAGGTGGCCACGTGCTCGGGGGTGCCGCCCACCATCAGGCAGTAGCCCTCCTCCCGGCCCCACACCCCGCCGCTGGTGCCGCAGTCGACGAAGCCGATGCCCGCCCCCGCCAGCTCACCGCCGCGCCGCACCGAGTCGTGCCAGTTGGAGTTGCCGCCGTCGACGACGACGTCGCCCGCCGCCAGCAGCCCGCCGAGCTCGGCGACGACGCCCTCGGTGGGGTCGCCGGACGGCACCATCACCCACACCACCCGGGGCGGGTCCAGCCGCTCGACCAGCTCGGCCAGCGACCCGACCTGCGACTGGTCGCTGTGGTGGTCGTAGCCCACGACCTCGTGCCCCTTGGCGGCCAGGCGGGCGGCCATGTTGCCGCCCATCCTGCCCAGGCCCACCATGCCGATCCTCACGGCGCCACCTCCGGCAGCTCGTCCATGCGCACCCGCCCGGCCCGGCGGCCCCGGTCGGCCAGCGCCACGAGGTCGCCGTCGGCCTGCGCGTGCTTCAGAGTGGAGAAGCCGTACCCCGCATCGGGGATCGGCACGTCCTCGGGGTCGTCCCCCACCACCTGGACGAACACGCCGGTGCCGGGTCCGCCCTTGTGGAGCTGGCCGGTGGAGTGCAGGAACCGGGGGCCGAGGCCGACCGTGGTGGCCACCCGCAGGCGGTCACGCAGCCCCAGGCGCACGCGGTCGAGCTCCGCCACCACGGGGCTGCCGGGGTCGACGAAGGCCTGGAGGGC
>DASSUD010000119.1:0-5139 GCA_035707385.1 Acidimicrobiales bacterium | reverse complement strand
CCGCACCCGCTGGGACGGGTCGGTGTCGGGGAAGTCGCGGCGGGCATGCGCCCCGCGGGACTCGCGCCGCTCGGTGGCGGCCAGCGCCAGGGCCCGGGCCACGGTGGCGATGTTCAGCAGGCTGGCCGCCTCCGTGCCGGTCGGGCCGGTCGCGCCGGCCAGCACCTCGTCGGCCACCCGTCCGGCCGCCGCCAGCGACGCCGCGGACCGCAGCACCCCCGCCCCCGCGGTCATCGCCCGCTGCAGCCGGTTGCGGGCGGCGACCGGGTCCGCCGGCGAGCCGCCGGCGCGGGCGGGATCGACCGGGGCCAGGGCCACCCGGCGCCCGGGGACCCCATCGTCGTCGCCGCCGGTGCCATCGCCGCCGCCGGTGCCATCCCCGCCGCCGGTGCCCCCGAGGACGGCCCGCATGGCGCCGGTGGACCGGGGGCCGTCGCGGCCCTCGCTCACCGCCTCCACCACCCGGGGGCCGAACACCATGCCGTCCAGCAGCGAGTTGGACGCCAGCCGGTTGGCCCCGTGGACCCCGTTGCAGGCGGCCTCGCCCGCCACCCACAGGCCGGGCAGGGACGAGGCCCCGTCGAGGTCGGCGACGATGCCCCCGCACAGGTAGTGGGCCGCCGGCGCCACCGGCAGCCAGTCCCGGGCCGGGTCGAGCCCCGCCTCGGCCAACGCGGCGGTGATGGTCGGGAACCGCTCGGCGAACCGGTCGAGCCGGGTGGCGTCCAGCCACACGTGGTCACCGCCCTGGTCGGCCAGGACGGCCATGACCGCCTGGCTGACCTTGTCCCGCGGCAGAAGCTCGTCCACGAACCGCTCGCCCTGCCGGTCCCGCAGCAGGGCACCGTGGCCCCGCAGGGCCTCCGACAGGAGCGGCCGCGGCATGGCCGGGTGGTGCAGGGCGGTGGGATGGAACTGCACCATCTCCAGGTCGGCCACCGCCGCCCCGGCCCGCAGCGCCATGGCGATGCCGTCCCCGGTGGACTCGGGCGGGTTGGTGGTCACCGCGAACACCTGCCCGGCGCCGCCCGTGGCCACCAGGACGTGGTGGGCCCGGACCTCGGCCCGCTCCCCCGCCGGGGTCAGCGCCACCACCCCGGCGCAGCGGCCGCCCTCGACCACCAGGTCGAGCGCGAACCAGTGCTCGTAGATGGCCGCCGCCGTGCGCTGGACGGCGGCCACCAGCGCCCGCTCCACCTCGACGCCGGTGGCGGCTCCGCCGGCGTGGACCACCCGGGCGTGCGAGTGACCGCCCTCCCGGGCCAGCAGCAGCTCGCCGGCGGCGTCCCGGTCGAAGATGGCCCCCAGCGCGATCAGCTCGTTGACCCGGGCCGGGCCCTCGTCCACCAGCACACGCACGGCGTCGGCGTCGCACAGGCCGGCGCCGGCCGTGAGCGTGTCGGCCAGGTGCAGGTCGGTGGAGTCGGGGTCCCCCGCCAGCACGGCGGCCACGCCGCCCTGCGCCCAGCGGGTGGTGGCCTGGTGCAGCTCGGCCTTGGTCAGGACCCCGACCCGCAGCCCGGCCAGCTCGGCCCCCCGGACCGCGGCCGACAGCCCGGCGACGCCGGACCCGAGCACCAGCAGGTCGAGCTCCGGCACGCTCAGCCGGCCGGGACGTCCACGTAGCGGTGCGGCGCCGGGCCCCGCTGCTCGGCGGCCAGCAGCTCGGCGGTGACCGCGTCGATCTCCCGGTTGGCGGTGTCGACGTGGACGACCCGGGGCGCGTAGGAGGCCAGCTCGGCGTCGTCGTACTCGGCGTAGGAGATGACGATGACCCGGTCGCCGGGCGACACCAGCCGGGCGGCGGCGCCGTTGAGGCACAGGTCGCCGGAGCCCCGCACGCCGGCGATGGCGTAGGTCTCCAGGCGGGCACCGTTGTCGATGTCCACGATCGCCACCTGCTCGTGCTCGAGGATGTCGGCGGCATCGAGCAGGTCGGGGTCGATCGTCACGGACCCCACGTAGTGCAGGTTGGCGTCGGTCACGACGGCACGGTGGATCTTGGACTTGAGCATGCGGCGGCGCACGTCGCTTCGGACCTCCTGGGTGGGTGCCGTCAGGCGGTCACCCCCACGTTGTCGATCAGTCTTGCCCGTCCGAATCGAACCGCCGCCAGGAGCCGGAGATTCCCGGCGAGCGGATCGGGGACCGTGAAGGAGTCTGCGTCGACTACCTCGGCGTAGTCCAATCCCGCCAGCGGCTCGGCCTCGATGATCCCCGCCATCAGGTCCCGCACCGCCGCCGGGTCCCGCTCGCCGGCGCCGACGGCCGCCGCGCCCGCCCGCAGGGCCCGGTACAGCACGGGCGCCGCCGCCCGCTCGTCGGGGCTCAGGTAGACGTTGCGCGACGACATGGCCAGGCCGTCGGGCTCCCGCAGCGTCGGGCAGGCCACCACCTCCACCGGCATCGACAGGTCGCGGGCCATCCGCCGGACCACCGCCACCTGCTGCCAGTCCTTGGCCCCGAAGTAGGCCCGGCACGGCCCGACGATCGAGAACAGCTTGGCCACCACCGTGGCCACGCCGGCGAAGTGGGTGGGCCGGGACGCGCCTTCCAGCGGCGCGGACACGCCGGCCACCGACACTGTCGTGAGCACCGGGGTCGGGTACATCTCCTCGGCCGCCGGCGTGAACAGCAGGTCCACACCGGCCTCCGCCGCCAGGGCCGTGTCGCGGTCCAGGTCGCGGGGATAGGCCTCGAGGTCCTCGCCGGGCCCGAACTGCAGCGGGTTGACGAAGACCGACGCGGTCACCACACCGGTCTCCGCCCGGGCCGCCCGCATGAGCGAGGCGTGCCCGTGGTGGAGGTAGCCCATGGTGGGCACGAAGCCGACCGTGCGCCCGCCGGCCCGCTCCCGGTCGAGGGCGGCGCGCAGCTCGGCGATGGTGGCGACGGTCTTCACGGCTGGGACCCCCGGTGGTCGGCGGCCAGGCGGCGGGCGGCGTCGGCCAGGGCGGCGTACACGGCCCGCTCGCCGGCCGGGAGGGCGGCCAGGTGGGCGCGGATCGTGTCCTCGTCGCCCCGGGCCGCCGGCCCGGTCAGGGCAGCGCCGGGCCCCAGGTCACGGACGTTGTCGAGGGTGGCGGCCGCCAGGTCGAGGTACGCCTCGAACGGGACGCCCACGGCCGCGGCCACGCGCTCCACCTGGCCCAGCAGCGCCACCAGGTGGTTGGAGGCGGCCACGGCGGCGGCGTGGTAGGCGGGGCGGTCGGCGTCGGCGACCGCGAAGGACCGCCCGCCGAGGGCGTCGACCACCTCGCGGGCCATCGGGTCGCCGGCCACCGCGAACCACCCGCCCGGCAGGCGCCGCGCCCCCACCTCGGGGTTGGGCAGGGCCATCAACGGGTGGACGGCGGCCCGGCGGCCGTGCGGCGCCAGCACGTCGAGCCCGGCCGAACCGGACAGGTGCGCGACCACCACACCCTCCCGGGGCCGGACCTTTTGCGCCACCGCCGCGATGGCCCCGTCCGGTGTGGCCAGCACCACCAGGTCGACCCCCTCGGCCGCGCCCGCCACGTCGTCCCGCCGCCCCAGCGCCGGCAGGACCTCCCAGCCGGCGCCGGCCAGCGCCCGCGCCAGCGAGCCGCCGGCCCGCCCGGGCCCGACGATGCGGACCCGGCGGGGTGGGCCCACGGTCCGCTGGCGGCGCTCGCTCACCGGCCCTGGAGGGTGTCCAGGTCGCCCACCGGCTCGACGAGGCCCTCGCTGGCGTCGAGGGCGGCCCGGTCGAACAGGTCGGGGGCCAGGTCGTGCAGCGGCGCCATGACGAAGCGGCGCCCCCACATCCGGGGGTGCGGGACCTCCAGGTCCGGCTCGTCGACGGTCGCGCCCTCGACCCACAGCACGTCCACGTCCAGCGTGCGGGGCCCCCAGCGCACCTCCCGGACCCGCTCGGCGGCCGCCTCCAGCCGGTGGCACACGCCCAGAAGGTCCCGCGGGGACCGGTCGGTGCGCAGCTCGACGGCCAGGTTGAGGTAGGGGCCCTGGTCGTCCGGTCCGCCCACGGGGGCGGTCTCGTACACGGGCGACACCCGGGTCGGGCCCAGCTCCGCCAGCGTGGCCACCGCGTCCCGCAGGTAGCGCAGCCGGTCGCCCAGGTTGGACCCCAGGCCCAGGTAGGCGCGGGGCGGCTCGGCCGCCGTCACGGCACCCCCCGAGCCCGGGCGATGCGGACGCCCGAGGTGGCCAGGTCGTGGGGCACCGGCGGGCGCAGCTTGCGCACCGCCAGATCCACGGCACCGATCCGGTCGTCGACGGCGAAGGTGGCGTCGACCACCCGGGCGGCCAGCCGCTCCAGCAGGTCGACGTGCCCGTCGCGCAGCGCGGCCACCACGGCGTCGCACACGGCGCCGTAGTCGACGGTGTCGCTCAGCGCGTCGCTGGCGCCCGCGGCCGCCAGGTCGACCTCCAGGTCCAGGTCGACCTCCAGCGGCTGATCGGCGGCCTGCTCGTGGGGCAGGACCCCCACCCGCGCCACCACCCGGAGGCCCCGCAGCTCGATCCGGTCGGTCACTCGGCCTCGTCGCGCAGCTCGTCGGCGGAAGCCACCAGCTCCCGCCCGAGCGGGCCGAGCTGGCGGCCGGTCAGGCGCTCGGTGACCGAGATGGCCTGGGGACCGTAGGGCACCAGGCCCGCCCACAGCAGGTAGCCGGCCACCAGCCCGCACACCCGGTCGCCCACCTCCTCCTGGTGCAGGAGCAGCTTCTCGCCGGCGCCCAGCCGCTGGCGCAGCTCGGCGTAGAGGCTCTCCTGGAACACCACCGGGTCGTCGTTGGGGCCCTGGGGCCGGTGGAGCCAGGGCACGCCCAGCTCGTCGTAGTTGTGGAGGTTGTGGGCGGCGGCGATGAGCGAGACGACATGGGTGAAGCCCTGCTCGCGGATCCAGATGATCTCCTCCTGGCGGCGGACCCGGCGGTGGTTCTGCCCGTAGCCGCCGGGGCGCTCGCACACGGCCAAGCGGTCCTTGAGCACCCACACGAAGTTGCGGGGTGTGATGCCCTGGGCCCACTTGCCCTTCATCGGCGACACCGACGCGCCTCCCCCCTCACGCCGCGACCGCCCCGACGGCCCCGGCCAGGGCCGCGACCGTGTCGGCGACGTCGTGGACCCTGACCATGGCGACCCCGTGGGCGGCGCACC
>DASSUD010000118.1:0-8007 GCA_035707385.1 Acidimicrobiales bacterium | reverse complement strand
CGGCGTGACCAGCCCGGCGGACCGCAGGGCGTCCACCGCCTCGCCCAGCCGGTCGGGAGCCAGGTCCGTGGTGGCGGCCAGCAGCTCGTCGTCCAGGTCGGCTCCGGCGCTGAGCGCGCCCAGCACCGTGCGCGCCGCCGGTGTCAGCTGGTCGACCTCGGCCCGCAGCGCCGCCACCAGCGACGGGCTTGGGGAGCCTGGGGCCGCAGACAGCCGGCCCCCGCTCACTGTGCCGTCGGCGGTCCAGGCCGCCAGCACCAGGCACGCCAGCGCCGGCATGCCGCCCGTGTAGTCGTGCAGGGCCTCGACCAGCCGGTCGTCCACGGCAGTGCCCAGCTCGACGGCGGCCAGCTCGCGCACCTCCGACTCGTCCAGCGGCCCCAGGGCGACGAGGGGCTGGGACCGTCCCAGCAGCGCGTCGAGCGCGGCCAGGGTGGGGTCACCGGCCGCGGGGCGGTGGGCGACGACCAGCCGGACGTCCTGGGCGGCCGCCCGCTCGGCCACACCCACGACCACGCGCAGGGATTCGGCGTCGAGCCACTGGGCGTCCTCGATCACCAGCGCGGCGGCACCACCGGCCAGCCGCTCCAGCAGCGCCTCGCGGTAGGAACGCTCGTCGCTGCCGGCGACGGCCCCTTCCACAAGGTCGTGAACGGCCGCGAACGCGTGGTCCCGCTCCAGCCGGCGCCCCGAGAGCCGGCGCACCGGCGTTCCCCGGTCCACGAGACGGTCGACGACCGCGTCGACGACCGCCGCGGCGTCCGACATGCCCGGGCCCACGATGCCTGCCTGCGTGGCGCCGCCGTCGGGCGCGGCGAGGGAGGCCACACGCGCCACACGGGACGGCAACCGGCCGGGCATAGGGCCGGCATCGTAGTTGCCCTCCTTGTCCTGGTCGGACGCCCGGCTTCCCGCAGCCAATACGGAGAGTGAATTTACCCCCGCGTCAAGATTGGCGCCGGGGCGGGGTGCGGGCGGTACTCTCGGGGATCGTGCTCCCTGGGGGAGGGAGCTTCCATGATCCGAGGGGAGCCACGCCATGTTCCGGAGAGCTCTGCTCGTCCTGTTGGCGGCCGTCTTCCTGGGGGCCCTCGTGGCCTGCGGGGGCGGGGGCGGAAAGTCGGGGTCCGGCGAATCGTCCGACGGGTCCGAGCCGTCCGAGGAGAGCGACATCGGCGACGCGGCATCCGCCGACGCACCGGAGGAGCCGGCCGAGTCCGGGCCCGGTGCCGAGGACCCCGCCGGCGCGCCAGGAGGCTCCGGCGAAGGCGGCGCCGCCGAGCCCGAGATCGCCTTCACCGGCGACGGGGGCGAGGCGTTCTGCTCGCAGATGACCGACATCCAGGCGTCGTTCGACACCGCCGAGCCGAACGAGACCACCTACACCGAGCTCGCCACCAGGCTGGAGTCGGTCACGCCACCGCCGGAGCTGGCCGCCGATTGGCCGTTCTTCATCGAGATGAACAACTCTCTGGCCTTAGACCCGAGCGGGGAGGCGCTCACCGGCTCGGGTGGCGAGCAGAACGCCGAGCGATTCGGAGAGGTGTCGACCAAGGTGTCCGAGTACATGTCCCAAATCTGCGGCCTCTAGTGCGGGCCGCCCCCACCGGCCTGTTTGCCGCCTGCGGACTGCTGGCGGCGACCGCGCTGGCTGCCTGTGGCGACGACGAGGGCTCGTCGGCCACCGAGTCGTTCTGCGAGGAGTACACCCAGCTCGAGGAGGAGCTCTCGGGCACCGACTACGAGGACCCGGCCGCGGTGGGCGACGCGTTCGACCGCATCGCGGAGCTCGACCCACCGGACGAGATCGCCGAGGAGTTTCAGGCCGTCATCGCTCTCAACCAGGAGATCTACTCCGCCAGCGACGGTGCCGACCTGTCGGACCCGGAGGCCGCCAGCGAGCTGCAGGAGCAGTTCTCGGAGCGCGCCGCCGAGCTCGAAGAGGAGAGCCAGAAGGTGGACGACTTCCTCACCGAGGAGTGCGGCGCCGGCGACACGTAGCCTCTCGGGCCGGGCCGAGCCCGTCAGGCCGGCGGCCGGTAGACCGTGAGGCTCACCCGGGTGCCATCGGCATCGGGGCTGAAGGCGACCTCGTCGGTGAGCGTGCGCATGAGCGGGATGCCCAGCCCGCTCTCGTGGCGCAGCCGCCGGGGATCGGTGGCGGCCGGCAGCGCCTCCACCCCGTCGGGGTCGAAGCCCCTGCCCCGGTCGACGATGTCCACGGTCACCTGGTGGTCGTCGACCGTGCACCGCACCACCACGGGCCCGTCCGCGCGGATCGCCTCGTGGGCCTCGATGGCGTTGGAGCACGCCTCGGTGACCGCGATCTTGAGATCGTCGAGGCGGGCGACGCTGAGCCCGGGCGCGAGCGAGCCCACCGCAGCGTCCACGATGAGCCGCACGAGCGACAGGTAAGCGGGCCGGGCCGGGATCTCCAGCTCGACGACCGCCACCAGGTCAACTCCCGGCGACGGCGGCGTCGACGGTAGGCAACAGCGTCAGCGCCTTGTCGAGGCCCGTGATCTCGAACAAGCGTGTGATGCGACTCTCGGTGCACACGACGCGCAGGTCGCCACCGTGGGTCCTTGCCCGCTTCAGCGCGCTCACGATCACGCCGAGCCCGGTGGAGTCGAGAAAGTCGACGCCGCCCAGGTCGAGCACGAGCCGGCTGCGGCCCTCGGTCACGAGGTCGACGAGGCGCTCCTTCAAGTCCGGCGCCGTCGCGACGTCGACCTCGCCATAGACGGACACCACGGCCCATCCGGAGATGTCGACGACCTCGGTACGTAGTTGCATCTGTGCTGACACTACCGCCTGGTCGGTGTGGTTCATGGTGACGCTACGTGGTGGCTGACCTGGGCATGTGGGTGGTTCGCGGGGATCGGGACTACACAGGTGGAATTCCACAGGCGTAACCTGGCGGCGGTCATGGCTCTCGTCGTCGCCGATCCGCTCGACCCGCTCGACCTGATCCAGGCCGCGCTGGCGGCCAGGTCGGGCGCGGCACCGCGGCCGGCACCGGGATCGGTCCCCCCGGATCACCTGGAGGCCGTCGACCTGAGCGACCTCCAGGCGGACGGTCACGGCGACGAACCGGCGGCGCTGGTCCACCTGCACCGGATCCCGCCCCGGAGCGCCCGCACCGCCGCGCTCGCCCGCCCGCTGCCCCCGGCGGTGGCCGAGCGGCTGGGCGTCGGCGGTCTGTGGACCCACCAGGCCCAAGCCATCGACCTGGCCCGCGAGGGGCGCTCGGTGGTGGTGGCGACGGGCACTTCCTCGGGCAAGTCGCTGTGCTACCAGGCCCCGTTGGCCGAGGCCGCCGCCGCCCCGGTACGGCGGGGCACGTCGCTGCTCGTGTTCCCGACCAAGGCGCTGGCCCATGACCAGCTGCGGGCGCTGGCACAGCGGGAGTTCCCGGGTGTGGTGGCCGGCGCCTACGACGGCGACACCGGCACCGAGGAGCGCACCTGGATCCGGCGCCACGCCACGTGCGTGCTCACCAATCCCGAGATGCTGCACAGCGGCATCCTTCCGCACCACGATCGGTGGGCGAAGTTCCTCAGCCGGTTGCGGTACGTGGCGGTCGACGAGCTGCACACCTTTCGCGGCATCTTCGGGAGCCATGTCGCCCACCTGCTCCGCCGCCTGCGCCGCCTGGCGCACCACTACGGAGCCGACCCGACGTTCGTGTGCTGCTCCGCCACCATCGGCCAGCCGGAGCGGCTCGCCACCGCCCTGTGCGGCCTGCCGGTCGAGGCCGTCGTCGACGACGGCGCCCCACGGGGCGAGCGCCTGGTGGCGATCTGGAACCCGCCTCCGCTCGACGCGGTCACCGGGCGCCGCGCCTCGCCCAACGGCGAGACCGCCGGGCTGGTGGCCGAGCTGGTCCGCTCCGGGCAGAAGACGATCGCCTTCTGCCGCAGCCGGCGGTCGACCGAGGTCGTGGCGGCCGATGCCCGCCGGCGCCTGCCGTCGCGCTACCGGCGCCGGGTCAAGCCCTACCGCGGCGGGTACCTGGCCGAGGAGCGCCGGGAGATCGAGGACGAGCTGTTCGGCGGCCGCCTCGACGGCGTGGTCGCCACCAGCGCCCTGGAGCTCGGCATCGACGTCGGCGGGCTGGACGCGGTCGTGCTGAACGGCTTCCCCGGCACGATCGCCTCGTTCTGGCAGCAGGCGGGCCGGGCCGGTCGCTCGGGGCGGGCGTCCGCGGCCGTGCTGGTGGCCGGCTCCGACCAGCTGGACCAGTGGCTCGCGTCCCATCCGGACGAGCTGGTACTGCGGCCCCCCGAGCCGGTGGTCGTCAACCCCGCCAACCCGTTCGTGGCCGACGCCCACCTGCGCTGCGCGGCCCACGAGAAGCCGTTGACCCACGCCGACGAGCGCTACTGGCCCGGGCTGCTCGACGAGGTGGTGCTGCGCCTCGCCCTCGACGACCAGGTCGTCGTGCACGAGCGGGCCCGGGGCCGCGGACCGCAGGCCCTGTACGCGGCGGGTGGTTGGCCGGCGCACGGGGTCGGGCTGCGCGTCGGCTCCGGCGGGCAGGTGGCGCTCCGGACCGCCGAGGGCGAGCCGGTGGGCACCGTCGAGCTGGGCCGGGCCTGCGAGCAGGCGCACCCGGGGGCCGCCTACCTCCACGCCGGCCAGTCGTGGCGGGTCGTCGAGCTGGACCTGGACGGGCGCGAGGCGATCGTCGAAGCCGACGACGGGGCCACCTATACGGTCCCGCGCACCGACGTGGAGATCCGGGTGGTGACCCGTGACGCCAGCCGCGGGCTGGGCGCCATCGAGGTCGGGCTGGGGACGGTGGAGGTCCACCAGCAGGTGACCGGCTACCAGCGCAAGGAGGCGATGACCGGCGAGTCGCTGGGGGTGACCCCGCTCGACCTGCCGCGCTCGACGCTGACCACGCGGGCGTTCTGGTACCGGGTGCCGGAGTCGGTGCTCCAGGCTGCCGGGGTCGACCAGACCGCGGCACCCGGCGCGTTGCACGCCGCCGAGCACGCCGGGATCGGCGTGCTGCCCCTGTTCACGATCTGCGACCGCTGGGACGTCGGCGGCGTGTCGACGCTCCACCAGGCCGACCTGGGTGGGCCCGCCATCGTCATCTACGACGGGTACCAGGGGGGCGCCGGTGTGGCCGAGCTGGGGTACGAGGCCGCCGAGCGCCATGTGCGCACGACGGCATCGGTCATCGAGGCGTGCCCGTGCGCGGCGGGCTGCCCGTCGTGCGTGCAGTCGCCCAAGTGCGGCAACGGGAACGAGCCGCTCGACAAGGCGGCCGCGCTGGCCCTGCTGCGCCAGGCGTTGTCCTGAGCGGATCACCGCTCGACACGCATGGTTGCATCGCTCCGCAAGGTCAGATCGCCGACCATGCGCCCGACCAGCGGTAAGTGGGTCGGCTCGGCGTAGCGGACCTCGACCCGCACCCGGCCACCCGGTGCCCCGCGCTCGCCGACGTCGACCTCCAGCCGCTCGCCGGCCAGCGGACCGGCGGCCACGGCGGCCCGCCGGGCGGCACCGGGGTCGGCGTCGACAGCGGCGGCCCGGGCCGCCTCCCTCGCCGCATGGGTGACCAGGAGCTGGTCGCGGGCGACAACGATCGCCTGCACGAAGGCCAGGAGCAGCAGGGCGACGAACGGCAGCAGCAGGGCCAGCTCGACCGTGGCCTGCCCCCGGTCGGTCCGGCGCAGACGCTGGCGGGCCCGGGTCACAGCGAGCCCGTCAGGTTCTCGATGACGGACTCGAACAGCCCGGTGAAGCTGCCGGTGCTGTTGGCCCAGGCGATCACACCGACGGCGATGCCGCCGGCGGCCAGGATCACGAGGGCGTACTCGGCGGTGGCCTGCCCCCGATCGGTCCGGCGCTGGCGCGGCCGGCGGGTGCGGCTGGGACGAGTGGTGGAGGGCATGGGAGTGGACGACCTCTCGAAAGGGATGGGTTCACGGGCTCAGGGAGCCGAGCGATCCCGCCAGCAGCGGGACGACCGTCAGCGCCACGAACGCGGGGAACGTCGTGAGCACCAGCGGGAAGAGGAGGGTGACGGGTAGGCGGCGTGCGGCTTCCTCGGCGTGGCGCCGGCGCCGGGAGCGGGCCTCGATGCCCACCCGCTCGAGGGCGGGGCTCAGCGGGCTGCCGTAGCGGTCGTGGTGGGCGAGAGCGTCGGCCAGCGGCCGCACCGGCGGCCCGGCCCGGGCGAGGTGGCCGAGGGCGTCGGCCAGGCAACCGCCGTGGTGGACGTGGCCCGCGGCCCGTGACAGGGCGGCGCCCAGGGGCCCGCCGGGCCGGCCAGCGATGGCGGTCACGGCTGCGGTCACCGGCAGGCCGGCGGCGGTCGTGAGCGCCAGCAGGTCCACGACGTCGGGCAGCTGGTCGATCACCGCGGCGGCCTGGCGCCGCCGCTCGGCCCGGGTGGCCAGGACCGGGAGTGCGACCGCCGCCGCCAGCGGGGCCGGCGACAGCACCGGGGCCAGGGGGAGCAGCGCGATGCTGACCACGGCCGCCCACCCCGTGCGCCGGTCGGCTTGGGGGTCGGCGGCAGCCTCGGCGCCTGCCAGCGAGCGGGGGGTGGCGTGGCGGCGGACGGTGGCGCCCAGGTGTGTGATCCAGGCGGGGCCGGGTGGGGTCGTGGGCGTGGGGCGGATGGCGGTCGTCGCCGGGGGGAGGACCCGGCGGGCCGGGGTGCGGGGCAGGCCGATCGCGGCGACGACCAGGGCTGCCCATGCCAAGGCCAGCGTGGTCGCGAGGGGGTCGATCATGGGGCGGCTCCTGTCGGGCGGGCGGTGATGTGGCCGTTGGGCGGGATGTGGGCCGACGGCGGCGGACCTCGGGTGATCGCGGCCGTGGTGGGGGATGGGCGCTGACGTTGTGATCTGGTGGGCTGGGCTGAGGGTCGCAGCGGCTGGCAGCGGACGAATCGCGGCCCGCGGCGGTAGCAGTGGCTGCGGCGGTGGCAGTGGCCGCGGCGGTGGTGGTGTGGTGGGGCTGGGTTGAGGGTCGCGGCGGCTGGCTGCGGGCGAATCGCGGCCTGCGGTGGTGGCAGTGGTCGCGGCGGTGGCGGATGGGTGGGCGGTCGCCGGGCTCGGTCGTCGTTGTCGTCGTCGGTGCGGCTCGTTCGTGGCGCCGTCGGGTGTGGCGGGGTGAGCGTGGTTGTCGGTCGTTGCTGGGGAGTGGGGCCGTGGTGGACGCCTGATGCGGTAGGTGTCGCCGGGGGTCGGGGGGCTCGGCGGGTCGGGGTCAGGGCTTCGGTCCTCTCGTGAGGTGGTGCATCCACCAGGCGCCCGCGATGTCGAGGGCGGTGCCGAGGGTGAGGCAGGCCCAGCCCGCCGGGGTCCGGAGGAGGAAGTCGGCCGCCGGGGTGTCGCCGGCCATCAGCAGCAGCGCGAAGAGCACCGGGGCGGCGGACAGGACCAGGGCGCTGGCCCTCGCCTGGGCGCCGAGGGCCCGGCGCTCGGCCGCCAGGTCCAGGCGCTCCCGGAGGGTGGCGGCCACGCCGTCCACCGCTCTCGCCGGGGTCGAGCCGACCGTGGTGGCCAGCACCAGGGCCGTCGCCGCCAGGCGGGTGCCCGGCTCGTCGTGGTCGGCCGACCAGTCGTCCAGGACGTCCCGCACGGGGCGGCCCCGGGCGGCGGCGCGAGCCACGGCCGCCAGCTCCGGGCCGAGGGGGGCGTCGATGGCGGTGCCCGCCTCGTCCAGCGCCACCGGGAGCGAGGCGCCCGAACGGAGGGACGTGGCCAGGGCGTCGAGGGCGTGGGGGAGCTGGGTCGCCCGGCGGGTCCGGGTGGCGGCGCGTGACCGCCAGCGATGGGCTCCCGCCACCCCGGCGGCCACCGCCGCTAGGGCGGCGGCCGTGGCCGGGCCGGCAGCGACGGCCGCCAGCACCAACCCGGCGACCCCGGCCGCGGCGGCCGGTCCGGGCACCCCATGGGGGCGGGATGCTCCGGAGCCGGCCACCGGGCCTGACAGCCGGGCGCGGGTCCGGCGCGCCGTGGCCGTCACGGGGCCTCCGCC
>DASSUD010000117.1:0-12615 GCA_035707385.1 Acidimicrobiales bacterium | reverse complement strand
CTGTTCGAGTGGACCACCGACGACGTGCACGTCGGGGCGTACGACCCGAAGGTGCGCCTGGGGGTGCTCGACGAGTGCGGCATCGACGCCCAGATCATCTTCCCGAGCACGATCGGGCTCGGCGGGCAGGACCTCGGCCTCGCGGACGACCCGACGCTGACCCGGCTGGCCGTCGAGATCTACAACGACGGCATGGCCGAGATCCAGGAGGAGTCGGGGAACCGCCTGCTGCCGCTGCCGCTCATGCCGGCGTGGGATGTCGACGCGTGCGTGGCCGAGGCCAAGCGCACCTTCGCCCTCGGGGCCCGCGGCGTGAACATGACCTCCGACCCCCAGGACCTCGGCGCACCCGACCTCGCCAACCGCGCCTGGGACCCGCTGTGGGAGACCTGCGCCGAGCTCGAGCTGCCCGTGCACTTCCACATCGGGGCCAGCGTCACGGGCATGGCCTTCTACGGCAAGTACCCGTGGGACTCGCACGGCCCCGACACCAAGCTCGCCATCGGCGGCACGCTGCTGTTCATCGGCAACGCCCGGGTGGTGACCAACCTCATCCTCTCGGGCATGTTCGACCGCCACCCCGACCTCAAGATGGTGTCGGTCGAGAGCGGGGTCGGCTGGATCCCGTTCATCCTCGAGACGCTCGACTACGAGATGGCCGAGAACGCCCCTGACGAGCTGGCCCTGCTGGCCAAGCCGCCGTCCGACTACTTCCGCAGCAACCTCTACGCGACCTTCTGGTTCGAGAACAACCGGAACAAGCTCCCCGACCTCATCGAGGCGGTCGGCGAGGACAACATCCTCTTCGAGACCGACTTCCCCCACCCGACCTGCATGTACCCCGATCCGCTCGGCACGGTCGCCGCCAAGATGGCCACGCTTCCCGAGGGGACGCGCCGCAAGATCATGGGCGAGAACGCCCGCAAGCTGTACCGGCTCTGATGCTCGCCGGGGTGAGCGTGACGGACGCGCCCGGCGGCGCCGGGGCCCGGTCGTGACCGCGCCCCGGATCGATCGCGCCACCCGCCAGGACGTCGCCGAGCTGTTGGTCCGCTATGCGACCGGGATCGACCGGCGCGACTGGCCCCTGTTCCGGAGCTGCTTCACCGACGACTGCCACGCCGACTACGGCGACATCGGTCGCTGGCACGGCGCCGACGCGCTCACGTCCTGGATGGAGGAGACGCACGCCGCCTGCGGTCGCACGCTGCACCGCATCACCAACCAGTCGGTCGAGCGCGACGGCGCCGGGCTCGCCGCCCGCAGCTACGTCGACGCCGTCGTCATGGGCCCCGACAACGCCACCGGCGTGCGGGCGATCGGGCACTACGACGACCGGCTGCGCCACGGCGGCGACGGCTGGCGGATCGCGGCGCGCACCTTCACGATGGTCCTGGTGCAGCAGGTGGGCGACGGGTAGGCCGCGGGCGCCCATTTTTCCCGGGCCCGGCCGTATCCCTCCCGACGAGCGCGGCGATCACGCTGGCGGTCATCTCTGCAGGTTCGACCTACGGGGCGCGATACCGTGCCCCGTCTGGGATGGCGCGGTCATACGACGGAGTCGGTGCAGCCGCCGTGGTTGCGTCGTCGAGGGGAACGCCGGGGCATCGGAGCCCCCGTGGCTGAAGGGAAGTCGGGCGTAGTGGAAAAAGCAGACAACAGCAGGCAGTGGCGCACGCTGGGCGGTCTCGTGAGCATGATGGTCGGAGCCGTCTGCCTGGTCGCGAGCATCCCCGGGCAGGCGGGCGCGCAGCCCGGCGGGCCTCCGGGGAACAACGGCACCGTCAAGATCGACGGCGTCGCCTTCGACGACGATCCGGACAACGAGCCGCATGTCGACTGCGTGTTCCAGGTCGACTTCTACGGCTACGACGAGGGTGAGCTCTTCGCCGACGTGACGTTCGAGGTCCACCCGCCCACCGGGAACGAGGTGATCCTCGAGGACGAGGTCTTCATCGGTGAGGACGACAACAGCGGCGGTGGCTCCGAAGCGGGCCTCGACGCGAGCGAGACCTACGACCTCACGAGCCTGCTGGCGAGGTTCGAGCCGCATCCCCAGCAGGGTTGGCACGTGAAGCTGACGGTGAACGCCGACGGGTCGCAGGGCGCCGACGTGAAGCACAAGGTGTTCTGGGTCAGCGGTTGCGAGGCGCCGCCGACGACCAGCTCGTCGACCACCTCGACGTCGACCACCTCGACGTCCAGCACCTCGTCGACCACCTCGACCACCGAGACGCCGACCAGCTCGTCCACGACCTCGACCACCGAGACGCCGACCAGCTCGTCCACGACCTCGACCACCGAGGCGCCCACCACCTCGTCGACCACCTCGACCACCGAGGCGCCCACCACCTCGTCCACGACCTCGACCACCGAGGCACCGACCACCTCGTCGACCACCTCGACCACCGAGGCACCGACCACCTCGTCCACGACCTCGACCACCGAGGCGCCCACCAGCTCGTCGACCACCTCGACCACGGCGAAGCCGACCACCACGACGACGGTCGCCGGCTCGACGACGACGGAGTCGACCACCACGACGGTGATGCCGTCGACGACGTCGACCTCCATCACCCGGGCCCCCGCCGGCACGCTTCCCGTGACCGGCAGCGACAACGACGGTCTGCTCATCGCCGCCGGCATCGCGCTGCTCCTCGGTGGAGCCGCACTGTTCGCCAGCACGAAGCTGGCCGGACGAACGCTCACCTGACGGTCGAAGCCTCACGATTTGGCGTCCCTCACCGCGCTAGTGCGACGTGAGGGACGCCAAATCGCGTAGTGAGCCCATCAGCGCTGACCCCGCGCTATCTGGAGGAAGGCGCGCAGACCCGGGTTGCGGTCGCGGCGTCGCCAGGCGAGGGCGGATCGGGTCGGCGGAAGGTCGTGGATCTCGCGGTAGGTGACGTTCGGGTGGCTGTAGGTGACCGCGAAGGTGGCCGTGACCGGCTGGACGACGCGTCCGTGCGCCACGGCCACCAGAAGCTCGCTGACCTCCTGGATGCGCAGGTCGAGCCGGGGGATCGTCCTGCCCGTCGGCGTCCGGCGGGGAGCCATCTCCTCGGCGAGCTCGGGAGGGGCGACGATGTCGAGCCGGCCGATGGCATGGTCGGCCAGATCCTCGATCGACACCTGCTCGTGCTCGGCCAGGGGATGGTCCCGCGCCACGGCGAGCATGCGCGGCTCGCGCGTCAGCACGGGGCCGGTCACGATGTCCGGCTGCTCGAGCGGGAGCGTCGTGACCATGAGCTCGACCTCGCCGCGCCGTAGCGGACCCATCCGATCCCGGAACGGCAGGCCGACGAACTCCACCGAGCTCTCCGGATGGGATGACTCGTAGGCGTCGACGATGGACCGCAGCCGGGGTCCGACGGCGGCGGCGGCGATCACCCCCAGCCGGACCGGCCCGGTGATGCGCCGGCTGGCATCCGCGGCCCGCTGGAGCGCCGCGTCGAGATCGGACAGCACGGCGCCCACCTCGAGCCGCAGCTTCGCCCCCGCCGCGGTGAGGGCCACGCGGCGGCTGGTCCGGTGCAGAAGCTCGGATCCGAGCTTCTGCTCGAGCGACCTGAGGCTCTGGCTCACTCGTGACTGGGTCAGGCCGGTGCGGGCGGCCGTGCGCCCGAAGTGGAGCTCGTCCGTGAGGACGAGGAAGACCCGCAGCTCCCGCAGCTCGATGGACGACCACATCGAGTAGTGAGGCTAATCGCTGCGAAGCAGGAACGGCCGTTGATCACGCTCCTGTCCGACCGGACACTCGATCGGTCGATGCACGTAGCCCGATCCGAGAGGAAGCCCACCATGACGACCGTCACCGTGACCCCGCCCGGCGCGGCGGCCATCAGCACCGACCGATCCGCCCGGCTCCTGGCCGCCGCGGTCGCCGGACCGACCTTCGTGGCGGTGAGCCTCGCTCAAGTGCCGTTCCGCGATGGCTTCGACCTCAGCCGCCATGCGTTCAGCTTCCTGCTCAACGGCCCGGGAAGCTGGGTCCAGGTCGCGAACTTCGTGCTGCTCGGTTCCCTGTTCCTCGCCACGGGGACGGGACTGCGAACCGTCGTCGCGGGTCGCCGGGGCACCGCGGCCGCCGTTCTGGCCGGCCTGCTCGGGGCCGGCCAGGTGGTTGCCGGGCTCTTCGCCCCCGACGGGGCCTACGGCTACCCGCCGGGCGCCCCCGACGGCATGCCCAGCGACCTCAGCGTCGGCAGCCTCGTCCACGGCCTCGCGTTCGGGGTCTCGATGATGTGCTGGCTCGGCCTCCTGGTCGTACTGGCCTCGGCCCTCCGCACGGAGCACCGCCGGTGGGCCATCGGCAGCGCTCTCACGGCAGGGTCGCTCCTCGTGGTGGCAGGTGTGTCCGGTCATCCCCACGCCGCGATCGCCATCTACACGGTCGTCACCCCCGCCTTCGCCTTCACCTCGGCACTCCTGGTGCACCTCCGGTCCGTGAGTCGCCGCGGCGGCACGGTGGGCTGACTCGCCCCCGAGCCGCGCGAGAACCCTCGCCATCCAGCGTTCGTCATCACCACCAACCCCGAACCCACAGAGAGGAACCACCGACATGGGAACGATCACCGCCAACACGATGGTCACCGTCAACGGCGTCACCGAGGCGCCCGAGACCTGGCAGTTCGCGTACTTCAGCCCCGAGATGGCCGGCGTAATGCTCGGACAGCTGTCGAGGTCGTCCGGCGTGGTGCTCGGTCGGCGCACCTATGAGGACTTCGCCGGCTACTGGCCCCATGTCTCCGCGGCGGAGAACCCCATGGCGGCCCCGATCAACGAGCTCCCCAAGTACGTCGTCTCGAACACGCTCCGCACGACGGAGTGGATGCCCTCACAGGTGGTCGCCGGTGACGTGACCGCCCAGCTGCGGACGTTGCGTGACGAGGCCGATGGAGACCTCAGCATCATCGGCAGCCCCACACTCGTCCGCTCGCTCCTCGACGAGCGGCTGATCGACCGGCTGTCCCTCATGGTGTTCCCGCTCGTGGTCGAGTCCGGCCGCGGCCTCTTCGACGGAGTGACGACTCGTGCCGGGCTCGATCTCGTCCACGCCGACACCCTGCCCAACGGGGTCCTCCACCTCGCGTACGAGCCCGCCGCCTGAGGACGCTGCCTCACGCCACGCGCGCCGGTGCGCAGGCGCGATGTATCAGGCTCCGCCCATGTCGCTCCTAATCCATGGCGAGTACGTGGAGGAGGCGGACATGTCCCTCACACCGACCGGCAGATGGATCGCCGCGCTCGGCAGCGTCGTGACAGCGTGCACGCTGGTGCTGGCCGGGTGCGGCGGCAGTGCCGGCGACGGCGGCACCGACACGGGCACCAACGGCACCACCGACACGAGCACCAACGGCACCACTGACACGAGCACCGGCACGACGGACGACACGACGTCCCCGACCCGGCCGTCGACCACGGCGACGACCATCGAAGAATCGGCATGATCACCGGGCCCCGGCGGCTGCTGGTCGCGGTGGCCCTGGTGCTCGTGCCCGTCGCCGGGCCCGGGCTGTCCCGCCAGACCGTGACGCTGGCCACCGACACGGCGGCGGGGTGGGCCGACGGCCGGCCGCTGCTCGTGATCGTGGAGGACGCCGTCGCCCCCGGCGAGCCGTTCGCCTGGGTCCGGGCCGAGGAGCGGCGGGCCGACGCCGTGATCGTCGTCCGGTGGCTGCGGTCCTGCGACCGGCTGCAGGTCGTCTCGATCCCCCGCGACCTGGTGCTCGACCCCGGCGGCGAGCCGCTCGCCGTCGTCTTCGGCACTGCGGGCCGCGCCGGGGTCGAGAACGCCGTGCGCAGCGCCTTCGGGCTCGACCTGTTCGCCACCGCGACGCTCGACCTCGACGACGTCGGGGCGCTCGCCGGTGCGCTCGGTCCCGTGGAGCTGCACCTCGCCGCTCCCAGCCGCGACCGGCGGACGGGGTTCACGGGCGGGCCGGGGCCGGTCGTGCTCGACGCCGACGACGTGGTCGCCTTCCTTCGCTCGCGGACCTGGGAGGAGCGGCGCGACGGCCAGTGGGTGGTCGTGACCGACGACGACGCCGGCCGCATCCGGCGCCAGCAGGCCTACCTCGCCATGGCCGTGGCCGCGGCGCGCCGCCTCTCGCCCGCGGGGACCCTCCGCCTCGGCGCCGCGCTCGGCGGCCACGGCGACATCGTGGTCCACGACCACGCGCCGATCATGGGGTTCCTCGCGGGGCTGCGGGGCGCCGGGGACGTCGAGCTGGCCTCCGTCGCGGTCGAGGACGAGCGCCCTGACCGCGAGCGGCGCTCGCCCTTCCTGCCCGGGGAGGTCTCGGCGATGCGCCGGTCGGTGCTCGCCCCCGGCGGCGGCGACGTGCTCGCCGGGCCCGGCTGTGCGGCCCCGGCACCAGCCCGGGAGGCGGCGGCGGGATGACGGACCGGCCCGACGTCTTCGTCAGCTACCGCCACCGGACGCCTCACGCCACCTGGGTGCGCGAGGTCCTCGTGCCGAGCCTCCGGACGGACGGCTACAGCGTCGTGCTCGACGTCGACACCTTCACGGCCGGCAACCCGCTGGTCCCGGAGATGGAGCGGGGCGCCGAGGCGCGGGTGACCGTCGCCATCGTCGACGAGACCTACGAGGCCGGCGGCTTCGTGCAGCTGGAACGCCGGATGTCGTCCCAGCTGATCGCCGTCGTGCGCGACCCCGTCGACAGGATGGCGGTCCCCGGGGCGACGGCGACGGTCGACCTCGTCGGGAACGACGACCCGGCGCCCGTGCTGGACGCCGTGCACGAGGCCGTGCGGCGCGTCTACGTCCTCGTGGCCGAGGAGGACGAGGAGTGGGTCGCCGGCGTGCTCATGCCCACGCTCGACAGCAGCGGCATCTCGGCCGAGCACAGCGGGGGCCTGGCGCCGGCCGAGTTCCGGACCGACGCATTCCTGACCCGCCTCCTGCGCGCCGACCGGGTGGTCATCGTGCTGTCGAGGGCCTACCTGCGAGACGTCCACCCCGAGACCGACGTGCTCGTGGCCCACGTCGAGGCCGAGAGGAACCTGGACTCCCCGCTCGGGCTGCCGCTCCAGCGCGAGCCCGGCATCGACCTTCCGTTGCGGTTCCGGATGTACCTCGTCGTCGACGCCAGCCGGGCCGAGCTGTGGGACGCGGCGCTCGCGCAGGTGTGCCGGGCCGTCGGCGTCGAGTGCGCCCCCATCGGCCGCCCGCCGCCGTGCCCCTACCCGGGGATGCGGCCCTTCGCGAGCGGGCAGGAGGACGTCTTCTTCGGCCGGGACGGCGAGATCGAGGCCGTGATCAGCGGGCTGCGCCGCCAACGGTTCGTGGCGGTCATCGGGCCCTCCGCGTCGGGGAAGTCGTCGCTGGCCCTCGCCGGGGTCGCCCCCCGGCTGCGGCAGCACGGGCTCGACGGCGGCGAGGGCTGGCACGTCGAGATCATGCGGGTCGGTCCCGAGCCCGTGGCCGAGCTGGGCCTCGCCACCGGGCGATGGCGGGCGGCGCCGGGCGGCCGCCCGCTGCTGCTCGTCGTCGACCAGCTCGAGGAGCTGTACGCCCCGGCCGTCGCCGACCCCCGGGAGTTCGAGGACGCGCTCGCCGCCCTCCTCGACGACCCCGACATCCACGTGGTGGTCACGGTCCGCGCCGACTTCTACCCCAACCTCATGTCCGGCCACCTGTGGCCGCTCGTCAACAGGTGCCGGGTCGAGGTCGTGCCGCTGACCGGCCACGGCCTGCGGGAGGCGATCCGGGCACCCGCCCGGGCCCGCCGCGTGGTGGTGGCCGAGGCGCTGGTCGAGCGGCTGGCCGCCGAGACCGAGGGCCAGCCGGGCCTGCTGCCCTTTCTCCAGGAAACGCTGGTCACTCTGTGGGGCGCGCTCGACCACCGCCTGCTCACGCTCGAGGCCTACACGAGCTCGGGCGACAGGGCCGGGACGTCGGCCGTGCAGCAGGCGATCCGCCGGGTCGCCGAGGACGCGGTCGGCGAGATCGAGGCCGGCCACCCCGGCGCCGAACGGCTGGTCCGCAACATCCTCGTGAGCCTCGTGCAGTTCGGCGAGGGGCGGCCGGACACCCGCCGGCAGGTCCCGGTGGCGGATCTGGCCGGTGCCGCCCCCGACCAGGCCGTGTTCGATCCGGTGTTCGCCACGCTCGTCGAACGCCGCCTCGTCACGGTCGACCGAGGTGCCGACGGCACGCTGGTGGCCGACCTCAGCCACGAGGCGATCATCCGCGGGTGGCCCACGTTGGCCCGCTGGATCGAGGAGGACCGGGCCGCCGAGGCCGCCCGGCGCCGGCTGCACGCCGAGGCGGAGGAGTGGCGGGAGCGGGAGACCGGGGGCCACCCCGACGTCGGGCTGCTGCAGAGCCTCGACCTCGACGATGCCCGGCGCTGGCTCGCCGCCGCCGACGACGAGGGCCGCGGCGTCGAGCCGCTGATCCGCCGGTACGTCGACGCCAGCGCGGCGGCGGAGAACCGGCGGCGGCGCCGCCGGCGCCGGGCCGTGATCGGGACGTTCGCCGTGCTGGTCCTCCTCGCCGGTGTCCTGGCGGTCGCCACCGTGACCGCCCGCCGGGCCCAGCGGGACGCCGAGCAGGCGTCCACCGAGCGCCTGGCGCTGCAGCTCCGGGCATCGGCGGCCGAGATGGGCGACGAGCGGCTGCCCCTACGGGCCCTGCTGGTGCGGGCGGCCGACCGCCTCGACCCGACGCCGGTCGGCCTGGTCGAGATGCTGGCGGCGGTCGAGCGGGCCCGGCCGGTCACGGTCCGCCTCGAGCCGCCGGCGAACGTGGGCTACGACGCGCTCTGGGCGGACGAGGAGCTACTGGCCGCCGGCAGCGGCGACGGCGAGGTCACGGTGTGGTCGATGGCCGGCGCGGAGCCCGACCGGGCGTCGGCCCGCACGTTCGACATCGGCCGCACACCGCTGGCGATGGCCCGCCGGCCGGGGACCGACCTGCTGGCGGTCGGCGGCGGCGACGGCAGCGCCGAGCAGGGCGGGTTCCCCGGCAGTGATGGTGCCGCCTACCTCGTCGACCTCGCGGCGGCCACCCCCCAACGCCTGGCGCTCGACGGCGAGAGCCCGGTCAGCGCCCTGGCCTTCGCCGGCGACACCCTGCTGGTCGGCCGGTGGGACGGGACGGTCGCCGTCGTCGGCGCCGCGGTTCCGGGCGCCCCCGTCCGCACGGTCCTCACCGTCCCGGCGCCGGCGGCGGTCCCGCCCACCTGTGCGGCGCCCGCGGTGGCCGCCGACGCCAAGGTCCGGGCCCTGGCCGTCGACGCCTCCGGCCGATGGCTCGCGGCGGGCACCAACAACTGCCTGGTCGCGGTCTGGGACCTGCAGGCCCTCGCCCAGCCGCCCCAGGTGCTGACCGGCCACACCGGCAAGGTGCGGACGCTGGCGTTCGTCCCCGGCACCACGACCCTGCTGTCCTCGGGCGACGACCGCTCGATCCGGCGCTGGGACGTGGGAGCCGCCACCGGCCCGTCCACGGTGCTCGCCGGGGCGGCCGACGAGCGGCGCATCATCACGCTGTGCGTGGCGCCGGACGGCCGGTCGGTGATCACGGCGGGGCGCGACCATCGCGTCCGGCGGTGGACGTACGACGGGACGACGCTGACGCTCGACCCGCAGGGGTACTCCGCCCACAGCCAGACGGTCCGGTCGGTGGCCTGCATCACGCCCCGCAGCTTCGCCTCCCTGAGCGCTGACGGCCTCGTCCTCTGGGACCTCGACCGGCCCGCCCGCACCGGCGCTCCCGCGGCGATCGGCCCGGGCGCCGCCGCGGGCGTGGCCGTCCGGCCCGGGGGGACCGCCGACGTCGCGGTGGCCGCCAGCGACCAGGAGGGCCTCGTGGTCGTGCAGCGGGCCGGCGGGAGACAGGACACGATCGACCTGGGCACGACGTTCCCGCTGGCGGTGGCCTACAGCCCGGACGGGAACTACCTCGCCGTCGCCGGCGACATGCCCACCGTCGAGGGCGGGCTGGCCGGGGTGGCGATCGTCTACGACGCCGACAGCCTGCGCGAGCTGTCGCGGCTCGGCGGGTCCGGCGTCGCCTCCATGCGGGCGGTGACGGTGCGCGATCCCGCCAACTACGCCGCCGGGGCCGACGACGGGACGGTCCGGCTGCGCGCCGCCGGCGCGGAGGAGGCGGTCACCCTCGACAGCGAGTTCGCCGTCCGGTCGGTGGCCTACACCGCCGACGGTGACCTTCTCGTGGGCGACGGCGTCGGGACGTTGACGTGCTACGACCCCGCCCGGCTCGAACGCCCCGCCGGGCGCACCGCGGTGGGCCGGGCGATCAGCGGCATCGCCGCCGGTACCGACGGCACGGTCGTGGCCGGCACCGCCGACGGCCTGGTCGCCGTGTACACGGGCGCGGCCGGGCCCGAGTGCCGCCCGGCCGAGTGGACCCGCACCGACCTGGCGGCCGCCAGCGACGCGGTGACCTCGGTGGCGCTGGCGGCCGGGGACGAGTTGGCGATCGTCGGCACCGCCGACGGCGAGGTCGAGCTGTGGGACCTGGCCCGCCGGCGCCAGCTCGGGGCGCTGACGGTCGGCTCCGGGGACGCGGCCGCCTTCGGTGCCGGCGAGCCCGGCGCCTCGACGATGGTGGCGGCGTCCGGGGGCGCGGTCGACGTCTACCGGCTCGACCGCGACGACCTGCGGGCCGCGCTGTGCGAGCTGGCCGGCCGCGAGCTGAACGCTGACGAGCGGGCAGCCTTCCTCCCCGATCCCGGCACCCGGGACTCCGGCCGATGCGGGTGAGGGCCGCGTTGCTCGGGGTCACGTGCGGCCTGGTGCTCGGGTTGTCGCCCGGGGCGGGAGCCGGCCCGCCGGCCGTGACGGTGTCGCGCGTCGCCTACGGCGACGGGCTGGCCCTGGAGCGCCATCGACCGGCGGCGCCGGCGGACGGCGCGCCCGTCGTGGTGCTCGTCCACGGGTGCTGCGGGGACCGGCGCGACACCGCGGGCCTGGCCCGGGCTCTGGCGCGACGGGGGGCGCTCGTGCTCAACCCGGACGTCGGCTCGCTGGCGGGGAGCGGCGGGTGGCCGGCGTCGTACGAAGCCGTGGCCTGCGCGGTGCTCACGGCCGACGCCGTGGCGGCCCGGCTCGCCG
The DNA here is from genome assembly GCA_035707385.1 of Acidimicrobiales bacterium. Lineage (GTDB taxonomy): Bacteria > Actinomycetota > Acidimicrobiia > Acidimicrobiales > VFJN01 > ZC4RG19. Next base: position 1,509 of record DASSUD010000117.1, on the reverse strand, counting down.
GCGGTCCGCACCCGGTGGCGCTGGTGGGCTGGTCCGAGGGGGCGATGGTCGGCGCCGCCGTGACCCTCGGCTGGCCGGAGATCGCCCCGCCGCCAGGCTCCTGCCCGGGCCGGGTGGCCGGGGCGGGCGACGGCCCCGACCTCCTGGTCGGCCTGGGCGGCTACTACGGGTGGGACGACCCCGGCGTCCCGCCCGAGGTCGTGACCGATGGGACGGTGGCCTGGTTCGGGGCTCCCCCCGAGGCCGACCCGGATGCCTGGCACGAGGGCAACCCGCAGTGGTGGGTGCGCCGCGCCCACGACATCCCGCCCGTCCGCCTGATCGCCCGGCCGGGCGATGCCCACGCGGCCGGGTTCCGGTCCGCCCTGCTCGCCCGAGGCGCCGACGTCACGGTGACGACCATCGACGGCGTCAGCCACCTCGGCCTGATCCAGCCACGCGACGTGGCGGGCGCGGACGCCCTCGCCGCCGTGTCCGACGCGCTCGGCCTGCCGGCGCGCCCGGCCCGGCGACCGTGACGGCCCTGCGCCCGTTCGGCCGGCGGCAGGGTGCCGAGCCTTCCCGGGGGGTCCGCTGTCGAGGATCGTGGTACCGTTCCACCGCTGGTGTGGCGCCCCGAGGGCAGGCGACGAACGCACGGAGTTGCTCCGGACCCTGGCGACCCCGCATCCCGAGCGGAAGCGAGGATCGGACATGGTCGAGCGACAGCCGGCGCCGATGCCAGCTCCGCGATCGTCGTCGTCGAGGAGTGAGCGGGCCTGGTCCCCCGGCGGTGTCGCGCATCGCCAGCCTGTCTTCCGTGCCTTCGGTGATCTGCGTGCGGCGGCCTCTGCTGCAGCGTCGACGGCGACGACCCTAGGGGTCGTACGAGAGATCGATCACCGGCTGTGACCGGCGAGGCGCCGATGCGCGCGATCGGGCGCTCTCCATCTGCAGCGCGTTGACGCGGGTTCTCGCCACGCTCCCCGGTGGCGAGGACCCGCCGAGCGCAGAGCCGGCGCCACAGCCATGTTCTCCGCCGGCGAGGGCGCGCCTGTCAGCGTGGGCTACGGCGCCCCGATCTCGGCGAGGCGGGCCGCCGCCGGTGCCGCGACCTCCTCGATCCACGCGGCGGGACGGTCCCCCGGCGGCATGACGATGACCGCCTCCATGCCCACCTTGGCGAAGTCCTCCATCTCTGCCGTGAACCGGCCGACGTCCCGTCCGGCCAGCGCATCGCCGTGGTACAGGAACGTGGCGCTGATCTCCCCGACGTCCCGCCCGACGTCGTCGCAGTGGTGGCGCAGCACGTCGAGCTTGTGCGCCGCCTCGGCGGGCGTGGCCACGAAGAGGTTGCAGGCATCGGCGTAGCGGGCGACGAGTCGGAGTGTCTTGCGCTCGCCACTGCCCCCGATGAGGATCGGCGGCCGGGGTTGGCTGATCGGAGCGGGCACGCAGAGCGTCTCGGCGAGCCGGTAGTGGCGGCCCTCGTAGGGCCCGTTGTCCGCCGGGTCCCACATCTGCAGGCAG
>DASSUD010000116.1:0-6567 GCA_035707385.1 Acidimicrobiales bacterium | reverse complement strand
GCCCAGGGCTACTTCGTCTACGACTCGAAGAAGTCGGGATCGGTGACGGTGTCCCACCTGCGGTTCGGCCCCCAGCCGATCCGCTCCACCTACCTCGTCGAGGACGCCGACTTCGTCGCCTGCCACCAGTTCGGGCTGCTGGCACGGATGCCGGTCCTCGCCTGCGCCAAGCACGGCGCCACCTTCCTGCTCAACAGCCCCTACGGCCCGTCCGAGGTGTGGGACCGGCTCCCCGGTGAGGTGCAGCAGGAGATCGTCGACAAGGAGATCCAGCTGTGGGTCATCGACGCCCACCGGGTGGCCCGCGACGCGGGCATGGGCAACCGCATCAACACGGTGATGCAGCCCTGCTTCTTCCAGCTCGCGGGGGAGCTGCCCGCCGCCGAGGCGATCGCGGCGATCAAGCAGTCGGTGGAGAACGCCTACGGCCACCGCGGGCGGACCATCGTCGAGCGGAACTTCGCCGCCATCGACCGCTCGCTGGCCGAGCTCCGCCGCGTGGAGGTCCCGGCGCAGGTCACGGCCTCGCAGTCCCCGATGCTGGCCGTCCCCGGCGACGCCCCCGACTTCGTGGCGCGGGTGACGGCCCGCCTCATGGCCGGCGAAGGCGACCTCCTGCCGGTCAGCGCCCTGCCGGTCGACGGCACGTTCGCCACCGGTACCGCGGCCTACGAGAAGCGGGCGATCGCCCAGGAGATCCCGATCTGGGACCCCGACATCTGCATCGACTGCGGCAAGTGCGCCATCGTCTGCCCCCACGCCACCATCCGCATGAAGGTCTACGAGCCCACCGCCCTCGAGGGCGCCCCCGACACCTTCCTGTCCAAGTCGTTCCGCTCCAAGGACATCCAGGGCTACGACCTCACCATCCAGGTGGCCCCCGACGACTGCACCGGCTGCGGCGTGTGCGTCGACGTGTGCCCGGCCAAGAGCAAGACGGAGGCGCGGCACAAGGCCATCAACATGGAGCCCGTGCTCGAGCACCGCGACCGCGAGCGGGGCAACTGGGACTTCTTCCGGTCCATCCCACCCCTGGCGCGGGACCTCCTGCCCCACGACTCGGTCAAGGGCTCCCAGGCGCTCGAGCCCCTGTTCGAGTTCTCGGGGGCCTGCGCCGGCTGCGGCGAGACCCCCTACATCAAGCTGGTCACCCAGCTCTTCGGGGACCGGATGGTGGTGGCGAACGCCACCGGGTGCTCGTCCATCTACGGCGCCAACCTCCCGACCACGCCCTACACCGTCGACCAGGACGGGCGCGGCCCGGCCTGGAACAACTCGCTGTTCGAGGACAACGCGGAGTTCGGCCTCGGGATGCGCCTCGGCCTGGAGGCGCAGACCGAGCTGGCCCGGCTGCTGCTGGCCCGCCTGGCCCCGGCCGTGGGGGACGACCTGGCCCGCTCGATCCTGGACGCGGAGCAGGTCTCCGAGCCGCAGGTCCGGGACCAGCGGGCGCGCATCGCCCGACTCCTGGACCGGCTCGACGGGATGGACGACCCCGACGCCCGCCAGCTGCGGAGCATCGCCGGCACCCTGGTCCGCCAGGGGGTGTGGATCATCGGTGGCGACGGCTGGGCCTACGACATCGGCTTCGGAGGCCTCGACCACGTGCTGACGTCCGGCCGCAACGTGAACATCCTGGTGCTCGACACCGAGGTCTACTCGAACACCGGCGGCCAGGCGTCGAAGGCGACGCCGCGCGGGGCGGTCGCCAAGTTCGCCTCCTCCGGCAAGGGCATCGCCAAGAAGGACCTGGGGGCCATCGCCCGCGACTACGGCGACGTGTTCGTCGCCCAGATCGCGGTCGGCGCCAACGACGTCCAGGCGGTCAAGGCGCTGCTCGAAGCCGACGCGTGGCCGGGGCCGTCCCTGGTGATCGCCTACAGCACGTGCATCGCCCACGGCATCGACATGTCCCGGTCGATGTCGCACCAGAAGGACGCGGTCAAGAGCGGCTACTGGCCCCTCTACCGCTTCCAGCCCACCGAGGCCGAGGACGGGCACCCGTTCCGGCTCGACTCCCACAAGCCCTCGATCCCGGTGCACGACTTCGTGTCGACCGAGGCCCGCTACGCCGTCCTCGGCCGCACCCACCCGGAGCGGGCGGCCCGCCTGGCGTCGCTGATGCAGGAGGACGTCGACGAGCGGTGGCGGTACTACGAGCAGCTCGCCGCCATGGAGCGGGCGCTGCCGCACGAACCCGACCCGGCGGTCCAGCCCGAGGTCGACAGCGATGCCGGCTACCGCTACGACAAGGACACGGACCAGTGAGCGAGCGACGCGCGATCGACGACGTCCGGATCGATCTCCGGACGACCTACCTCGGCCTCGAGCTGCGCTCGCCGATCGTGGCCTCGGCCGGACCGCTGACCCGGGACCTCGGCACCGCCCGGCGCCTCCAGGCGGCCGGCGCGGGCGCCATCGTGCTGCCGTCGCTGTTCGAGGAGGAGATCGTCCACGAGGAGGTGGAGCTCACCTTCGCCCTCGAGGCGGGGGCCGAGCACTTCGCGGAGGCGCTCGACTACTTCCCCCGGTTGCCAGGAGGGGAGTCGATCGTCGACCGCTACCTCTGGACGATCAGCGAGATGAAGGGCGCGCTCGACGTCCCGGTCATCGCCAGCCTCAACGCCACCAGCACCGGCGCGTGGATCCGGTACGCCCAGCTGCTCTCCGATGCCGGCGCCGACGCCATCGAGCTCAACCTGTACCGGCTGGCCACCGATCCCGGTCGCACCGCGGCCGACGTCGAGGAGGAGGACCTGCGGCTGGTCGCCGACGTCGTGGCGGCCGTCGACCTGCCGGTGGCGGTGAAGCTGGGCCCGTACTACACGGCGATGGCCAACTTCGCCGGCCGGGTGGCGGCGGCCGGCGCCGCGGGCCTGGTGCTCTTCAACCGCTTCTACCAGCCCGACCTCGACCTGGAGACCCGGGACGTCGTGCCGAGGATCGACCTCAGCCAGCCGTGGGAGCTGCGGTTGCCGTTGCGCTGGATCGCCATACTCCGCCCGGTCCTCGGGCCCGGGGTGTGCCTGGCCGCCACGTCGGGCGTCCACTCCGGGGACGACGTCGTCAAGGCCCTCATGGTGGGGGCCGACGTGGCCATGAGCACGTCCGCGCTGCTGCGCCACGGCCCGGAGCACCTCGCCACCGTGGAAGCCGGGCTGCGGGCCTGGCTGGCCGACCACGACTACGTCTCGGTGGCCGAGCTGCGCGGCAGCGTCAGCAGCGCCACCAGCGGCGATCCGGCTGCCTTCGAGCGGGCCAACTACCTGCGCACGCTCCATTCGTGGACGACCCCGCCGGAGGTCGCCGTGCCACCGGCCACGGGTTGACGGGCAACGCCAGGACGCGGTGGGTCACGCGAACCGGTCGGCGGCCTCGACCTCGGCGGCGAACCCGTCGAGCTCGGCGACCGTGGGCTCGTGGGACCACAGCTCGACGTCGCCGGGTAGCTCGGCCACGGTGCCAGACGCCGGCACCATCACCCGGATCGGCAGGCCCGGGCGGGCGAGCTTCCGGTAGCGCTCGACGATGGCGCGATGCTGCTCCACGCCGGTGTCGAGCTTGAAGACGATGCCGTGCGCCTGCTCGAAGAGCGGGCATCCCTGCCCGGTCAGCAGCGGGCAGGTGGTCTCCGCCTCGGGACCATGGCAGACGAGCACCGGGTGGCCCATCCGCTCGAGCATCTCGCGGTCGAACTCACCCTCGGCCCCGGGTGGAACGTCCAGGAGCACGACTCCCTCGTGCCAGTCGTCCATGGCCGACCTCCTCTCGGCTGAGCCGCCGTCAATGGCTGCAGCGTGCGCCCGGCGGCCGCGGGCCGGCAGGGCAGTCCGGCCCCGCCGGGCCGGGACCTTCGGCGGTTTCCCCGCTGGTGGGGTGGCCCATCTAGGGACCGGCGAGGCGCTCCCGCGCGATCGTGGCCTCGGGCTCGAACGCGCTGTCCCGCAGCGTCTCGTAGCGGTCGCGGGCCTGCTCCCGGCGTCCACCGGCGAGGTCACGCCGGGCGGCGAGGGCGACGAGGGCGACCCGCTCGACCGTGGGGGCCTCGGCCACCGTCCGGGCCAGGGCGGCGTCGAGCTCGGCATCGGCCGTCGGGGGGTGGTGCTCCAGCCAGGACCTGCGGTCGGCCGCCGGCTCCCGCGTCGCGTCCCGGATCGCCCGTTCCCACTCCGCGGCCTGCGTCCCAGCGCCGTGGTCGAGGGCCCGCATCGCCAGCGTGGCCTCGAAGAGGAGGTCGTCGACCTCACCCGGGCTGGCCGCATGGCCCACGGCCCGGCCGAGCGCACGGGCGGCGGCGTCCACGTCGTCGCCGGCGAGCGCCTGAAAGGCCTCGGTGACGAGGATGCCGGTGACCGGGGTGGTCGGGTCGTCGCGCCCCTCGGCCAGCCATCGCAGCCCCGCCGGCCCGTCGCCCACGACGAACGCCGCCCGGGCCAGCCGGCACCTGGTGTTGCCGTCCACAGGCGAGACGTCGAGCACCCCGCGGTAGGCCCGGCGGGCCTCGTCGGGCTCGCCCAGGAGCAGCCACGCCAGGGCCTGCATCTCGCAGTACCAGGCCCGGTCGCTCCCCTCCGCCAGCGGCAGCTGCAGCAGGTCGAGGGCGCGCCGGCCGTCGCGCCGGTGATGCAGGGCGAGCCAGGCCCGCACGGCGTCGACCCACGGGTCGCGCCCGTACATGGCGGTCAGGCGCTCGGCCGTGGCCTCGGCCTCATCGAAGGCGCGCCGGTTGGCGAGCAGCGGCAGCCGCTCGGCCAGCACCTGCCTGTCGGCGGCCGCCAGCTCGTAGCCGGCGGCCGCCGCCTCGAAGGCCAGCTGCTCCAAGCCGAGGTAGCGCAGGTACTGGGCGAGGTAGCCGAGGCGCTGGGCGTCCGTGTGGTTGTGGACCAGCGACTTCTCGACGTACAGGAGCGCCTCGAAGAGCGCGCCGCGCCGGTCCGCGCCCGGGCGTTGGGACGCCAGGTCGGCGGCTATGGCCCGCGTCTCGTAGGCCCACGAGTACCGGCCCTCGGGCAGCCCGACCTGGTCGACCCAGCTGTCCCACGCGGCTCGGGCGCGGTCCACCAGTGCCTGGTCGGGCAAGCGGGCTCGGAGGGGGAAGCTCTTGGTCAGCAGGGCATCGGCCAGCAACCACCCCGCCTCCATCGCCCCGGGGTGCGGGCGCCGGGCGGCCCTGGAGAGCTCGTCGATGGCCCGGTCGAGGTCGCCGTTCCAGATCAGCAGCCGTCCCGCCTGCGTCCCGGCCTTCGCCGCCTCGTCGAGCCGCGGCTCGGCCAGGCGCTCCAGTACCTGGCGCCGCAGGACATGGACCTCGGCCTCGGGGTGCGCCTCCCGGCCGCGCACGCCGCTCAACCGGGCCTCCCCGGCCAGGGTGAGGGCGTCCTCGGCCCGTCCGGCCTCGAGGAGGACCGCGGCCGCAGCCAGCAGCAGCCGCCCGGTCGGGTCGACTAGCGACCTGCGGCGGTGCAGGCGGGCGATCCCCGAGGGCGGCATGCGGGCGAAGGCCCGCCGGTAGAGGTCGTCGGCGCCGGCGAACTTCCCCGTCAGCTCGGACCAGACACCGAGGGCGAGGTAACCGAACGGTTCGTCGGGCGCCAGCTCGATGGCCCGCTGTGCATCGGTCGCCGCCGCCTCGAAGTGACCGGCGAAGAGGTGGAGCGCCGAGCGGGCCGCGTACGGGCGGGAGGCGTTGCTCTCCACCCGCACGGCCTCGTCCAGGTGCTGGCGGGCGGCCGTCGAGTCACCGGAGTTGCGCAGCACCGTCCACGCGGCGAGCACACGGACGCGGCTCTCGACCGCAGGGGTCAGCACCGCGTCCCACCCGTCCAGCCGCCGCTCGGCCAGGTCCTCGACCGGCCCGCTGGCCGGGGCGCGGGCGCCCCCGGTCCAGCTGGCGAACCCGTCGGCCAGCCGCGCCGCGCCGTCCCGCATGGCCTCGGGGAAGGCGAGGCGGCTGCCGGCGATGGCGGCGACCGCGCCGGTGTCGCCGGCATCGACGGCGTCGAGCAGGGCCACCAGCCAGGCCCTCGCCCCCCGGGTCGCATCGCGGTCGAGCTCGGCCGCCAACTCCACCGCCAGCGAGCTCAGGCCCTCCTCCGTGTAGCGGTGCGCCTCGATCCACTCGCTCCGCAGGTCCTCGACCTGCCCCGTCAGCTCGCGCAGGCGGGCGACGGCCTGCTCGGCCACGCCGACCAGCTCGCCGAGAACGGCGCCGGCACGATCGTGGGCATCCGTCGACTCGGCCGCCGCCAGTGACCGGGCGAGGTCGTCGCCCACCGCCGCGGCCTCGTCGCCCACGCCCGAGAACGCGGCCCGCCAGGCCTCGACGGCTGCGCCGAGCGGATCGTCAGGCATGCCCGGCGAACGTGCCGACGCGGGCGATGGGGGACTCGGCCGGGGCGGGCGCGGTCAGCCGCAGCTCCCCGGGGCGGCGGACGAACGCGGCGGGCGAGACGAACGCATGCAGGTCCTGCTTCTTCATCCACAGCTCGATGCGCGCCTTCTGCACCGCCATCTCGAAGGACTGCCCGGCGGCCAGCTGCTGGTAGAGCTCGCGGTTGAACTCCACGC
>DASSUD010000115.1:0-2750 GCA_035707385.1 Acidimicrobiales bacterium | reverse complement strand
GTGACACCGGCGCGGTCGATCCCCATGGCGGCGCAAGTTAGTGCCCACCGGTGGGGGCGCCGCCACATAGCATCGCCTCTCATGGAGTTGTCGGCGGCCGAGGGTCGCGTGCTCGGGTGCCTGATCGAGCTGGAGTCGGCGGCGCCGGGGTCCGTGCCCCTCACGCTCAACGACGTGCGGCTCGCCTGCAACCAGCCGACCGGGCGCGATCCCGTGGTCGCCTACGACGACCGCACGGTCGAGGACACGCTGCTGTCGCTCAAGTCCCGCGGCCTGGCCCGCTTCGTGGCGCCGAGCCCCGAGGCCCGCACCACCCGCTACCGCCAGCGCGCCGACGAGCGCTGGCGCATGGGCCCGGCCGAGCTGGCGGTGCTCGCCGTCCTGCTGCTGCGGGGCGTGCAGACCGCGGGCGAGGTGCGCGCCCATGTCCAGCGGCTGCGTCCCCAGACCGACGTGGGCGAGATCGACGCCGTGCTCGACGCCTTGGCCGCCCGCACCCCGAACCCGTTCGCAGCGCGGATCGACCGCCGGCCGGGCGACCACGAGACCCGCTGGGTCGAGATCCTCACCCCGGGCGGCGCCGAGCGCAGCGCAGCCGCGAACGACACGGGTGGCCCCGCCCTGGTGCCGGCGGGGCCCGGGGCCGCCGCCGGTGGCCCGTCCTACACGGAGCTGGTGGCCCGGGTGGCGGAGCTGGAACGGCGGCTGGCGGCGGCGTGGGAACGTCCCGCGCCGGCGGAGCCCCCGCCGCCCCCGCCGCCGCCGGCGGTGGAGGTGCGCCCCCGGCCGGTGCCCCAGCTGTCGTTCCCCGACGAGCGCCGGTTCACCCGCTCGCGCCCTGCCGCCACGCTCGACGAGCTGGGCGAGCTGGTGGACCGGGTGATGGACATCGAGCGCCGGCTGGCCCGCATCGAGGCCGAGCTGGGCGCGCTGCGCTGAGGCAGCGCCGGTAGGCGGAGCCGTGGCCCGAGCGGCCCAGTGCGGAGCAGCGAGAGCGGGGTGCATTGACGCAGCGCCTGTAGGCGGTGCCGTGGCCCGAGCGTTCCGCTGCGGAGCAGCGAGAGCGGGATGTGCTGAGCGGCGCGGGCGTCAGAAGTCGCCCTCGCGGGTGAGCCGGTAGGGGTCGGCCACCCGGTCGCTGCCGATGGGGCGCACCACCACGTCGAGGGTGGTGGAGTCGTTGCCGCCGCACTGCTTCTCGCCGAGGGTCAGCACCGCCGGAGTGCCGGCCACGCTGGTGGCCTGGTCGAGGATGCCGCTCGCGTCGCGCACCTCGAGGCCGAGGACCATGCCGGGCGGCGCCTCCAGCCGGAACTCGAGGACCCCGTCACAGAGGATCTGGAGCTTGTCCTCGACCTCGACGCTGTAGCTGTCGACGTCGTCGGCGGGGACGATGTTGCCCTCCACCGCGTCGGACAGCTCCTGGTCGTCCTCCGCCAGCGGGGCCGCCTCGCAGCCGTTGCCCAGGTCGCCGTCGTAGTCGGCGTGGTCCTCGACGCACTGCATGCCGTCGGTGAACGGGGCCGGGTCGGACTGGCCGCAGGGCTGGTAGGGGGCCTGCTCGCAGTCGAGCGGCGCGTCCGCGATCGTGCCCTCGAGCGGGACGGCGTCGCTGTCGTCGCCCGCCAGCGCCGCCCAGGCCCCGGCCCCGAGCGCGGCGGCGGCGACCACGCCGGCCACCGCCAGCCACGCCCGGCGCGACAGCCGGGGCGGGGGCAGGGTGAGCGTGCGGGGCGACGTGCCTGTGGGCCCGCCGACGAGGGCGGCGGCGCTCGGCCGGCGCTCGGGCCGGGGGTCGAGCATGGCGGTCAGGAGCTTGCGCAGGACCGGCGGCAGCGTCCTCGGCACCCGGTCGACCTTGCCGGACGCCGCCCGCACCATCAACAGCCCGGGATCGCCCTGCCCGTAGGGCCCGTCGCCGGTGGCGGCGAACAGCAGCGTCGCCCCCAGCGAGAACACGTCGGTGGCGGGTGACACCGCCTCGCCCCGGGCCTGCTCGGGGGCCATGAACCCCGGGGTGCCCACCACCATGCCGGCCACGGTCAGGCCGTGGGTCTGGTCGCGGCTGAGCGCCACCCCGAAGTCGGCCAGGCACGGCTGGCCCTGGTCGTCGAACAGCACGTTGGCCGGCTTGATGTCGCGGTGGACGACGCCCTCGCGGTGGGCGGTGGCGAGGGCGGTCAGCAGGCCGACCGACTGGCGCTCGACCTCGTCGGCCGGGGCGGGGCCGTGCTGGGCGACCCGCTCGGCCAGGCTGCCGCCCGCCAGGTAGGGCATGACCAGCACGATCTCGTCGCCCTCGTCGACCACGTCGATGAGCCGGACGATGTGGGGGTGGTCGAGCCGGCGCAGCACGGACGCCTCCCGCAGCAGCCGCTGCCGGGAGCGGGCGATCTCGCTGGCCGAGCCCTGCAGGGTGAGGCGCTTCAGCGCCACCTTGCGGCCCCCGGGGTCGCGGGCCAGGTCGACCACGCCCATGCCGCCCCGGCCCAGCCGGGCCACCAGCTCGTACCGGTCGAGCCCGGCGCCCAGGTCGGCGGTGTCGTCGTCGCCACCGGGCCGCGCGCCCCCGGCGCCCGCCGCGGGCGCGGGGGCCTGGGTCGTGCCCGTCGTCGGCTGGTCGCGGTCGCGCACCGGGGCAAAGGCTACGACGCCGGGGGCGCTCCCCGTAGACGCCCCCGCCCGGCGGCGGCCTGTAGCGGGCCGCCTGCGCTGCGTAGATCCGGCGCGATGTCGACGTAGCTCCCCGA
>DASSUD010000114.1:0-8447 GCA_035707385.1 Acidimicrobiales bacterium | reverse complement strand
TCGACCCGGCGGGCTGAGTGGACCTACTGCACGTCGCCACCCCGGCCGAGTGGGCCGAGGCCCGCCGGACCGGCGCGGTCGCCCCGCCCAGCCTGGCCACCGAGGGCTTCGTCCACTGCTCGACCCGTGACCAGCTCCCCGCCACGCTCGCCCGCCACTTCGCGGGCGCGGGCGAGCTGGTGCTGCTGGTCCTGGACGAGGACGCGCTGGGCGACCTCCGCTGGGAGGAGTCCCGACCGGGCCAGCGCTACCCCCACGTCTACAACCCGATCCCGGTGGCGGCGGTCACCGCAACCGAGATTTGGCGTCCCTGACGTCGCACATGCGACGTGAGGGACGCCAAATCGTGGTGAGCCACCCCTCCGCCCGGCGTTCGCCCACGACGACGAGGCCAGCGGCGCCGTAGGCGCCGGCCACCGCGTCGCGCTGCTCGGCCAGGACCCCGCTGACGACCAGCGTGCCGCCGCCGGCCACGGCGGCGGCCACCGCCGGCGCCAGGGCCCGGTGGTCCGGGAGCAGCAGGTTGGCCACCACCAGGTCGTGGCGGCCGGACACGGCCTCGGCCACCGTCACCCGGCCGGCCAGGCCGTTGCGCTCGGCGTTGGCCGCCGTCGCCGCCTGCGCGGCGGGGTCGATGTCGACCGCCAGCGCCTCGGCCGCGCCGAGGGCCAGGGCGGCTAGGGCCAGGATCCCGCTGCCGCTACCCACGTCGAGGACCCGCTCGCCGCCCGCCACCAACTCCACCAGGGCCTCCAGCACCAGGAGGGTGGAGGGATGGGCCCCGCTCCCGAACGACCGGCCCGGGTCGACCACCAGCGTCCCCGGCCCCGGCTCGCCGGCCAGCCGGACCACGAGCCGGTCACCCACCACCACCGGCCGGGCGTGGTCCCGCCAGGCGTCGAGCGCGGTCTCGACGTCCACGGCCACGACCTCGGCCGGCCAGCGGCCGGACACCGCCGCCAGCAACGGGCCGGGGTCGGGATCGCCGCCGGGGGCCGCGGCCACCAGGACCACGACCCCCGCCGAGGCCCCGGCGGCCGGCCGTTCCTCGATCGCAGCCGCGCCCGCCTGCCACAGGGCGTCGGCGGCCAGGTCGGCCTCGACCGCCGGCACCGTGACCTGCACGGTCCGGGCCGTCACGCCGGGCGGGCCAGCGTCACCAGGTAGTCGCCCGCCGGGTCGGTCCACAGGCCGGCGACCCGCATCCCGGCCCGGCCCAGCTCGTCGCGCACCTGCTCGAAGGTGAACTTGGTGCTGATCTCGGTGCGCATCTGCTCGCCGGCGGCGAAGGAGACCGTCAGGTCGAGCGCCGGCAGCGTCACCTTCATGGCCTCGGTGGCCCGCAGCCGCATCTCGATCCAGCGGTTGCCGGCGTCCCAGGCCGCCAGGTGCTCGAAGCGGTCGACCGCGAAGTCGGCCCCCAGCTCCCGGTTGAGCACGGTGAGCAGGTTGCGGTTGAACGCCGCCGTGACGCCCGCGGCGTCGTCGTAGGCGGCGACCAGCCGCTCCACCGGCTTGACCAGGTCGGTGGCCAGCAGAAACCGGTCCGACGGGCCCAGCAGCTCGGCCACCTCACGCAGGAAGCGGGCCCGCTGGTCCGGCGGGAAGTTGCCGATCGTGCTGCCCAGGAAGGCGACGAGCCGGGCGCCGTCGAGGTCGGGGATGTAATCGAGATGCTCGTGGAAGTCGCCCACCACCGCGTGCACGCCGATGCCCATCTCGTCGGCCACCGCCGCCGCGGCCGAGCGCATGGTGCCCTCGGCCACGTCGAAGGGCACGTAGCCGCGCAACCCGGCGGTGCCGGCCGCCATGGCGTCGAGCAGCAGCCGGGTCTTCTCCGACGTGCCCGACCCCAGCTCCACCAGCACGGTGGCCCCGGCCGCCTCGGCGATCTCGCCGGCCGACCGGCGCAGCAGGTCCCGCTCGGTGCGGAACGGGTAGTACTCGGGCGTGCGGGTGATGTCCTCGTACAGCTCGCAGCCGCGGTCGTCGTAGAACCACACCGGCGGCATCGACTTGGGCGAGGCGGTCAGGCCGGCCCGGGCGTCCCGGAGCAGGGCGCGACGCAGGTCTCCCGGGGCGAGGTGGACATCGACCGCCACCTTCCCGGGGGCGAGGACCGTCACCGGTCCACCGCCAGGCGCAGGCCGGCGAAGGGCCACCGCGACGCCGGGTAGAAGAAGTTGCGGTACGTCGCCCGGGTGTGGCCCTGGGGCGTGACGCAAGCGCCGCCCCGCAGCACCTGCTGGTTGACCATGAACTTGCCGTTGTACTCGCCGACCGCGCCGGCGGCCGGGCTGAACCCCGGGTAGGGGGCGTACGGGCTGGCCGTCCACTGCCACACGCTGCCGCACCACTGCTCGCCGCAGGACCGCGGGTGCAGCCCTGGTCCGGCCAGGCCGTCGACGTCCAGGCCGGCGGCCGTGCGGGTGCCGGACAGCGCGGGCTCGCGGGCCGCCGCCACGACCTCCCACTCGGCCTCGCGAGGGAGGCGGGCGCCCGCCCAGCGGGCGAAGGCGTCGGCCTCGTACCACGACACGTGGACCACGGGCTCGTCCGGCGCCACCGGGCGGGGCCCTGTCAGGGTGTGGACCGACCAGCCGCCGTCCTCCCGGGTCCAGTACAGGGGCGCCTCCCACTCCTCGGCCTGGACCGTGGCCCAGCCGTCGGACATCCACAGCGCCGGCTCGCGGTAGCCGCCGTCGTCGATGAAGGCCAGCCAGTCGCCGGCGCTGACCAGGCGGGCCGCCAGCGCGAAGGGCGCCAGCAGCTCGTCGTGGCGGGGGCCCTCGTTGTCGAAGGCGAAGCCGTCGCCGTCGTGGCCGACCGCCACCACCCCGCCGGGGTGAGCGATCCAGCCGTCGGCCGGGTCGGCCACCGTGGGCACCGGCGCCCCGACGTAGGCGGGCCGCAGCGGGTTGGCGGCCAGCACGTGCTTGACGTCCATGAGCAGCAGCTCCTGGTGCTGCTGCTCGTGGTTGAGCCCCAGCTCGATCAGGGCGGCGGCGTCCCGCTCGGGGCCGGCGGCCAGTAGGTCGTCCATGGCCTCGTCGACCGCGCGGCGGTAGGCGGTGATCTCGGCGACGCCGGGGCGGGTGAGCAGCCCCCGCTCAGGCCGGGCGTGCCGCGGCCCGACCCCCTCGTAGTAGGAGTTGAACAGGTAGGCGTAGGCCGGATCGAAGGGTGTGTGCCCCGGGGCGTGCGCTCCGAGGACGAAGGTCTCGAAGAACCAGGTGGTGTGGGCACGGTGCCACTTGGTCGGGCTGACGTCGGGCATCGTCTGGACGGTCTGGTCCTCGGCCGACAGCGGTGCGGCCAGGGACTCGGTGAACGTGCGGACCTCGCGGAACCGTGTGCGCAGGTCGGCCGGTGCTCCCAGCGGCCGGATCACGGTCATGGGTCTCCCCTCTCCGTCGGTCACCGGCGCGGTGGAGAGGCCCCGCCGGATGATCGGCAACGACGCTACCGTCGCGATTTCGACATGCGGGTGGTCTCGTACAACATCCGTCACGGCGTGGGCGCCGACGGGCGCCTCGACCTCGAGCGCACCGCCGACACCATCGCGGCGGAGGGCGCCGACCTCGTCGGGCTGCAGGAGGTCGACCGCCACTTCTCGGCCCGCAGCGGGTTCGTGGACCAGGCCGGCTGGCTCGGCGAGCGGCTCGGGATGCACGTCGCCTTCGGTGCCAACCTCGACCTGGAGCCCCCGGAGGCGGGCCGGCCCCGGCGCCAGTACGGCAACGCCGTGCTGGCGCTGCCCGAGGTGCTGGGGTGGCGCAACGTCCCGCTGCCCGGGCCCGCAGGGACCGAGCCGCGCGGGCTGCTGGAGACGCTCGTGGTGGTGGACGGCGGCCCGCTGCGGTTCCTGGTCACCCACCTGCAGAACCGCTCGCAGCCCGCCCGCCTGGCACAGGTCGACGTCGTACGGGCCGTGGTGACGGGCCGGCCGTCGCCGGCGGTGCTGGCCGGGGACCTGAACGCGCGGCCCGGCTCCGCCGAGCTCCGGCGGCTGACCGCCGTTGCGGAGGACGCCTGGGCGGCCGCCGGGCGGGGCCGGGGCCACACCTACCCGGCGGCCGCTCCGGCCTCCCGGATCGACTACGTGCTGGCGACGCCGGACCTGGTGGCGACGGCTGCGGTGGTCATCGACAGCCGCGCCTCGGACCACCGGCCCGTGCGGGCCGACCTCGAATCCGCTGGCCGGGTGGCGGCGGGCTGATCCATTCTCGGGGGATGGACCCAGCGACCGTCCCCGTGCACCTGACCGCCGACGAGCTGACCGCCGGGCTGGGGGACGTCCTCCGGGCGCCGACCGACGAGGGCACGGTCGCGCTCGTCGTCCGCCGGCCCGCGGTGGACGAGCGCGAGGTGCTGGCCGAGGGCCTGCTGGACGAGCCGTCCGGGCTGGTGGGCGACAACTGGAACCAGCGCTACAACAAGCACCACCCCGAGGGCCTGCCGGACCCCGACCGGCAGCTGAACGTCATCAACGCCCGGCTGTCGGCCCTGGTGGCGGTGGACCCCGACCGGCGGGCGCTGGCGGGCGACCAGCTCCACCTCGACTTCGACCTCAGTGAGGCCAACGTGCCGGTGGGAACCCGGCTGGCCCTCGGCGGGGCGGTCATCGAGGTGACGCCCATCCCCCACACCGGCTGCGCCAAGTTCGTGGAGCGCTTCGGCAAGGACGCCATGCGGTTCGTGAACTCGCCCGAGGGCCGGGCCCTGCGCCTCCGGGGCCTCAACGCCCGGGTGGTGGTGGCCGGCACGGTCCGGCCCGGCGACCCGGTCCGCAAGCTGCCCGACTGACACCTACGCCGGGACCATGGCGTCCCAGAGCCCCGGCAGCCGGACGGCCCACCAGCAGGCCTCGGGGTCGGGGGTGCGCAGAACGTTGGTCCCGCAGTGCACCTCGCCCAGGTTCACGTGGTACGTGTACCAGTCGTCGACGAAGAGGTGCCGCCGGTGGGGGGCGAGGCCCCGGTAGGCGGCCTTGAGCAGGTCGACGCCCTGGACGACCGGGCCGAACGGGTCCGGGACGATCGACCACGGGCCCGCCACGATGTGGTTCACCATGTCGGGGAACAGCGCCACCGCCGACCCGCCCAGCGACTCGAACACCAGCGGCACTTCGACGAACCGATCGTCGCCGGCCCCCAGGCCCTCGGCCAGCTGGCTCCGCACCATGTCGAGGGCAGCCTGGCACGCGGCCTGGAAGGACCACAGCTCCTCGTCCTCCAGCAGGTCCCGCACGCGGCGGGCCGCCTTGACCTCACGGCCGGTGGCCGGGTCGGGGCGGAGCTTGCCCTCCCACAGCACCGCGTCACCGTGACCGTCGGCGGCCCACCGCTCCAGGAGGGCCCGCAGGGCGGTGGTGGAGGCGATCTGGATCTGCCAGCCGTCCGGATCGGCGACCGGCCCCGGCTCGAAGCACACGATCTCGTCGACGTGGCCGACCACCAGCCAGTCGGTGTACACCTCGATGGGGGCCTGGACCTGCTGGGCGTTGAGGAACTGGCGCACCGCCAGCGCCGCCTGGCGGCCGTCGGCGCCGGGGGCCGTGGTGCCGAGCACGATCCGCCCCAGCGGGTAGTCGATCCCCGCCACCGTGACGGGCGGGCTCAGCTCGAGGTTGCCGAACGAGTCGAGCGACGTCTGCCAGCCGCCGTGCGCCGGCACGCTGTACACGTCCACGCCGTCCTGGCCGAACACCCTCTCCACCGCCGGGTCGAGGCCCCGGTCCCGGGGCCCGTCCACGATCACGTGCACCGGCGCCTGCCCGGGGCCCCAGGTGTGGCCGGGCTCGACCTCGTCCTGGATCCACGGGTCGCCGTCGGTGAACTCGCCCGCCACCTCCCGCAGCGGGATCCCGGCCTCGGCGCAGGCCTCGGACAGCGCGGCCACGAACCCGCTGTTCCAGCCGGTGGCGTGTACGACGTACAGCGCCTCCGGGGGCAGGTGCGACCCGGGCATGACCCACGGGGCCACCCGCAGGACCGCCCGGTCCCGGTACAGGTCGCGGTCGCCACCGCCGGCCATGTCCGGCATGTCGGCGATGACCTCGACCAGCCCGTCGAAGCCGCCGTCGGGGAAGGTGTGGGCGGTGAGGCGCAGCTCGATCTCCTCCACCGCCCGGACCCGGGCCGACTCCAGCCGGTCCGCCCGGGCGCCCACCAGCGGGACCGGCCGCCCGTCGCGGCCCCGGTACCACAGGGTCACCCGCGCCGCCGAGAACGAGCTGAGCGACAGGGTGACGTCGGGGGCGTCCGGCGCGGACGCCAGGTCGCGGTCGACGCACAGCACCACCGGTGCCGACCGCTCGGCCCGCAGCCCGCCACCGGGGTCGGGCACCACGACGGCGCCGCGCCGGCCCTCGCCCCACTCCCACTGCCACCGCCCGTCGCCGTCGCGGGCCACCTGGCCCGTGCGCAGCGAGTCGACGTACAGCCGTATCCGGGATCCCGCCATGGCTCCGCCTCCGTCTGTCTGCGCGGTACCGCCCGCCACCGGCACCGCCGTGTGCCAGCGTAGCGGGATGAGCACGCTGGGGACGTTCAGCCGCCACGACCTCGACACGCTGGCCGACTGCGTGGGCGACGCCTGGCGGGCCGGCGCGGGTGGCGACTGGTCGGCGCCCGCCGGCACGCTGGCGTGGAGCTGCGCCCGCACCGCCGACCACGCCGTCGACGCGGTGCTGGCGGTCGCCTTCTTCCTGGCGTCCCGCCGCACGGACGGCTACCCGGAGTGGGGCTGGACGGTGCCGACCACCGCCGGGGACGGGCGGCCCGACCTGGCGGGCGAGGCCATCGCCACCGTCGGGCACGTCCTGTCCGCCGTCGTCGCCGACGCGCCGCCGGGCACCCCGGCGGTCATCTGGCGGCGGCCCCGGGTCGAGGTCCGGGGCCCGGAGGACTTCCCGGCCCGGGGCGGGCTCGAGCTGGTCCTCCACGGCCACGACGTGTGCGCCGGGCTGGGGGTCCCGCTGCGCCCGCCCGCGGCCGAGATCGCCCGGCTGATCGAGCACTCCCGGGGGTGGCCCCACTGGCGGGCGCCCGGCTGGCGGCCGGTGGCCACCGGGGGCGACCCCTGGACCGAGCTGCTGGCGGCCGCGGGGCGGTAGCCGGACCGCCCGGTGCGGCCGTCGCCGGGCGGGCCCGACGACGGGCGGTGGTAGGTGTCGGCGTGCCGGCGGTCAGCCCCGGGTCGCCGCCACGAAGGCCGCCTGCTCGTCGGTCTCGACCGCCCGCGCGCAGTAGCCGGACCGGACCCACTCGACCGCCTCCTCGGCCGGCGTGCCGGCCAGGACCGCCAGCACCGCCAGGGCGGTGCCGGTGCGACCGTGGCCGCCGAGGCAGCCGATCTCGACCCGCTCGCCCCGCCGGGCCCGATCGAGGAGGTCGGCCAGCGCCGCGGTGGCGGCCGACCCGTCGGCGGGCACGGCGAAGTCGGGCCACTCGACGTGCGCGTGGGGCCACGGGGGTGACCAGCGCGCGTCCAGGTACAGCCCGAAGTCGGGCGGCTCGTCCCGGTCGTAGGGCGCCGCCTCGTCGAACGACGTCGCCCACACCACGGTGCCGTCCGCCAGCGTCACCGCGTCCCGGTGGCCCGAGCACCCGCCCAGCAGCCCCCGGACGGCGTCGAGGAAGTCCCGCAGCGGGGCCCCGACCTCCCAGACGACCAACGCCTCGGCCTGCAGTGCCGCGACGGGCAGGGCGGCCAGCGCCCCCGGATCGACCGTCCCGCCGTCCCAGCCGGGCCGGGCGGGTGGCTCCCAGCCCGCCGGGGGCGGGCCGGTGACGGTGGCAGCGACGGCCGCGCAGCCGGCGCAGATGGCCACCCCCGGGCCGGTGGCCAGCCGGGTGCCCTGGCCACCCTCGACCCCGCAGAACGCGCAGCGCATGGGGTCAGCCCCGCAGGTCGAAGCGGTAGACGTTGGTCTCGCGGGGCGCGAACCCCAGCGACCGGTACAGCCGGTTGGCCGCCTCCCGGGAGGGGCGCGAGGTCAGGTCGACCGTCACGCACCCGCGCTCCCGGGCGCGGTCGAGCATCGCCTGCGTGAGCGCGGTGCCGACCCCCTGGCCCCGGCCGGCGTCGTCGACCACCACGTCCTCGACCCAGGCGCGCATGCCGGTGGGTGTGCGGAACGCCGCCAGCGTCGACATCCCGACGATCGTGCCGCCGTCGTCGAGAGCGATGAACAGGTCGGTGGCGGGCGACCCGACGACCTCGCCCAGCTCGGCCGTCGAGGGCGGCGGGCTGGACGACGACAGCTGCGGGACCAGCCGCTCGACGGCATCGACGATGGCGGGCGTCAGCGTGGTGGCGATCTCGACCTTCACGCCGCGACGGTACCCGCGCCGGGCGCCCCGGCCGTCACGCCGGGTCGGGCACCGGCTGCGGCGGCGGGGGGCCGATGTAGCGGGCGGACGGCCGGATGATCCGGTTGTCGG
>DASSUD010000113.1:0-4266 GCA_035707385.1 Acidimicrobiales bacterium | reverse complement strand
GTCCTTGCGCAGGACGCAGATCGTCATCGGGCCCTCGGCCTGCCCGTAGTACTGGAAGAAGATCGGCCCCAGCCTGGTGATCGCCTCCCGCAGCCGGGTGGGCGAGATGGCCGAGGCCCCGTAGTACACGGTCTCCAGGCTCGACAGGTCGCGGGTGGCGAAGTCCGGGTGGTCCAGCAGCGCGTACAACATGGTCGGGACGACCATCGTGGCGGTGATCCGCTCCCGCTCGATGGTCTCGAGCACCAGGCCGGGCTCGAAGTACGGCACCACGACCAGCGACCCGCCGAGCAGCAGCACCGGCACGAAGAACGCGGCGCCGGCGTGGCTCAGCGGGGTGCACATGAGGAAGCGGGGCTCGCGGGGCCACTCCCACTCGGTGAGCTGGATCTGGGTCATGGCGGCGCCGGACCGGTAGCTGCCCATCACGCCCTTGGGCCGGCCGGTGGTCCCGCCCGTGTAGGCGAGGCCGGGGATGTCGTCGGCCTCGACGTCGGGGGCGGTGAGAGGCCGAGGGTCGAACCCGGCCGCCAGGGCGATGTAGTCCTCGCCCACGTCGCCGGGCCCGAACGCCAGCAGGTTCTTCAGGCCCGGCACCCGCTCGGCCAGCGCCGCGGCCCGCTCCCCGAAGTACTGCGGGTCGAACACCAGCGTCTCGATGCCGGCGTCCTCCAGCACGTAGGCCTGGTCGTCGACCGAGCCCAGCGGGTGCAGCGGAGTGGTCCGGCAGCCGAGCAGCATGCCGGCCCCCATGTTGAACAGGACCTCGGGGCGGTTGAGCGCCAGGACGGCGACCGGGCTGCCCCGGCTGAGCCCCTTGGACTCGAGCGCCTGCACGTAGCAGCTGATCTCGTCCCGTACCTCCCGGGCCGTCAGGACGGTGTCGCCGAGGTAGACGGCCGGCTTGTCGAGGTTGCGGTTCAGCGCCGTGATCAGCAGGTCGGGCATGAGCGGCTGGCGGTGCAGCTCGGCGGGGAGCGCCGAGGCGTCGACGGCGGCCACGTGGTCCCCTTCCCCGACCGGGCTCACCCGCCGGAGCCCTTCGCCGGGGTGTCGGCCTCCTCGGCGGTGTTCCGGCGTTCGTACGTGTCGGATTCCGACACGTACGGACGCCGGAGCGAGTCCATGTCCCGGCCGTTGCCGAGGTGGGAGACGAGCTGGTCGACCTGCGCCTGCCCCTCGTAGAGCTGGCGCAGCAGCCAGAACCGCAGGAAGCGGGCCAGCGAGTAGCGCAGGAACACCGCCGCCCCCACCACGGCCAGGGCCAGCATGGACACCGCCAGGATCACCAGCGAGCTGATGTCGCGGGGGTCGTCCTTGCCCAGCGACATCTGGTAGGCGGCGAACGCCACCACCACGCCCACACCCATGGCCACACCGCCGGCCGCCTGGTACAGCCCGTCGCGGGACGCCGTCTGGCGGCCCACCTTCAGCTCGGCGGCCTCCGCCCGCAGGCGCTCTATGCGATCGTTCATCCCCTGCTCCTCATCCACCCAGGTACGCACTCGACAGCTCGGAGGCCAGCTCGGCCGGTGACCCGGTCCGCGTGATCTCCCCGTTGACCATGATCGCCGCCCGGTCGGCGATGCCGAGCACCGCCTGGGCGAACTGCTCGACCACCAGGATCGAGATGCCCTCGGCCGCCACCTGCGCCACGGTCTCGTACAGCCGCTGCACCACGATGGGGGCCAGCCCCATCGACAGCTCGTCCAGCAGCAGCACCGCCGGATCGGTGACCAGCGCCCGGGACAGCGCCAGCATCTGCTGCTCGCCGCCCGACAGCGTGCCGGCCAGTTGGGCCCGCCGCTCGCCCAGCCGGGGGAAGCGGGCGTAAGCCGCCTCCTCCACCTCGGCCAGCGTTCCCCGCACCTGCGTCGCCATCCACAGGTTCTCCCGCACCGTCAGGTTGGGGAACACGCCCCGGCCCTCGGGGATGGTGCACACCCCGATGCGGGCCAGGTCGTGGGACGGCGCCCCGGTCACGTCGGTGCCCGCCACCCGCACCGCCCCGGCGGTCGGGCGCAGCAGCCCGGCCGCCACCTTCACCAGCGTCGACTTGCCGGCCCCGTTGGCGCCCAGCAGCGCGACCACCGACCCGGCCGGCACCGCCAGGTCGACACCGTGCAGCACCTCGATGCCGCCGTAGGCGGCCCGCACACCCACCAGGTCCAGCGGCGGGGACCCGTCGACGATGGCGCCTGCGGTCCGCTCGCTCACGTGACGCCCTCCGGGGTGCCCAGGTAGGCCTCCACCACGGCGGGGTCGACCCGGACCTCGGCGGGTGGCCCCACCGCGATCGTGCGGCCGTAGTCGAGGACGTGGACCGTCTCGCACACGTCCATGACCAGCGACATGTCGTGCTCCACCAGGCACACGGCCAGGCCGTCGGCGGCCAGGCGCCGCAGCAGGTCGCCGAAGGCCACGGTCTCGGCCTCGGTCTGGCCGGCCGCCGGCTCGTCCAGCAGCAGCGCGCTCGGCCGGGTCATGAGCGCCCGGGCCACCTCGACCAGCCGCGCCTGGCCGGTGGGGATCTCCGACACCTCGCGGTCGGCGAGGGCCGCGAGCCCGGTCAGCTCCAGGATGCGGTCGGCCTCGGCGCCGGAATCCGACCGGCCCCGGCGGCGCGCCCCGCCCCAGCGGTTGTGGATGTCGCCGCCCACCCGGACGTTGTCGCGCACGGTCAGCGAGGTGAACAGCTCCAGGCGCTGGAAGGTCCGGGCCAGGCCCCGCCGGGCCCGCCGGTGCGGTGGGGCGCCGGTGATGTCGTGCCCGTCGAGCACCACCTCGCCGGCCTGGGGGGCGAGCAGGCCGCACACGACGTTGAACAGCGTCGTCTTGCCGGCGCCGTTGGGCCCGATGAGCCCGGTCACGCCGCCCCGCTCGATCGTCACCGTCGTGGCGTTGAGCGCGGCCTTGCCGCCGAAGCGGACCGAGATGCCCCGGGCCTCGAGGTGGGCCACGTCAGTCCCTCCCCGCCCCGGCGCCGCTGCGGATGCCGAGCGCCGTGTCCAGCGTGAGCCGGTCGGCCTCGGTGTAGGGCCGCTCGATCCCGACCAGCTCCAGCGGCAGCTCGCGCCCGGCGGCGGCGAGCCCGCCCCCGGCGGGCCGCTCGGCCGGCACCAGCCGCCGGGCGGCCAGGGGCATCGCCATCGCCACGGCCACGCCGACCACCACCAGCCACCAGTTGCTGATGGCGCCGCCGCGGGCCAGCAGGTAGGCGACCCCGAACGTGCCGGCCCCGGCCACGAGCACCGGCCGGGCCCGGCGGAGCGTGGCCCAGTCGACGAGGGCCCGCTCGACCGCGCCCGTGGGGTGGCGTCCGATGCTCACGCCCAGCAGGGCCGGGGTCACGGTCGTCAACCGGGCCAGGAACTCGAACAGGCCCTCCAGGTCGGTGTGGTCCGCGCCGAGCTTGTCGAAGGTGCTCTGCAGGGCGACGAAGAACACGCCGAACAGCAGCCCGCCGACCAGGGCCCCGCTGACGTAGCCGATGCCCGCCACGACGGTGAGCATGAGCAGCGACAGGCTGAGGAAGATGTCGAAGCGGTCGAGGTTGGCCGACCCGATCTGGGCCACCATGAGCGCCCCGCCCACACCGGCTATGGCGGCCGACAGCATGAACACCGACAGCTTCAGCGACACCAGGCTCTGGCCCAGGGTGGCGGAGGCGGCCGGGCTGTCCTTCATGGCCGTGAGGCGGCGGCCGTAGCCGGAGTGGCGCAGCGCCACCAGCCCCACGCCCAGCACCGCGAACAGGATCGTCACGAACATCAGGAACGACCCCATCGGCGCCAGGTCGAACGGACCGAACTTCGGCCGGGCCACCGGCAGCACCCCGCTCGGGAAGATGCTGAACCGGGTGTGGAGGAGGGGCAGCTTCCGCTCGGTGATCTCCCGCAGGATCATGTTGGACACGAACACGCCGAACGCCATGGTCGACAGCGCGAGGTAGAGCCCGCGCAGGCGCAGGGACGGCAGCGCCACCAGGGCCCCCACCAGGGCGCACACCACCGCGGCCAGCACGTAGCCGCCGATGGTGGAGCGGGCGTCCCGGCCGCTCCCGGCGATGCCGAAGTGGTGGACGACGATGGCCCCGATGGCGCCGAAGGACAGCACCGCCAGGTTGATCTCGCCCGCGTAGCCGGTGAGCAGCACCAGCGACAGGGCGATGACCGAGGCGGTCATGGCGAAGGCCAGGTCGTTGACGGCGGTGGGGGCCAGGATCGAGCGCAGCAGCCACATCCCCGCCACCAGCGCCACCGCCGC
>DASSUD010000112.1:0-4512 GCA_035707385.1 Acidimicrobiales bacterium | reverse complement strand
GAAGCTGTAGCCCGCGTCCTCCGCGATGCGCACGAGCGCCCGGCTGTCCTTGGGGAAGCACGACCCGCCCCAGCCGGGGCCCGGCTTGAGGAACTCGTGGCCGATGCGCTTGTCGTAGCCCATGCCGAGCACGACGTCCTTCACGTCGGCGCCCACCGCCTCGCACACGGCGGCGATGGCGTTGACGAAGCTGATCTTGGAGGCCAGGAAGGCGTTGGAGGCGTACTTGATCGTCTCGGCCGAGGCCGGGTCCGTGACGATGATGGGGGCCGTGACGCCGATGTAGAGCGCCGCCACCCGCACGGCCGCCGACTGGTCGTCGGAGCCGATCACGATGCGGTCGGGGTGGAGGAAGTCGTGGACCGCCGAGCCCTCCCGCAGGAACTCGGGGTTGGACACGACGACGACGTCGTCGCGCCCGAGCACCCGCTCGACCACCCGGGTGGACCCCACCGGCACGGTGGACTTGTTGACCACCACCGCCTCGGCCGGCAGGACGGGGCCGATCTGGCGCGCCGCGGTCTCGATGTAGGACAGGTCGGCGGACCCGTCGTCGCCCTGGGGCGTGGGCACGCACAGGTAGGCGAACTCGGCGCCGGCGGCGGCCGCCGCCTCGCCGACCACGAACGTGAGCCGGCCCCCGTCCAGGCCCTCGCGGACCATGGCGTCGAGCCCGGACTCGACGATGGGCACCTCGCCCCGGGTGAGTCCGGCGACCCGCTCCTCGTCGATGTCGGCACACACGACGTCGTGCCCGAGGTGGGAGAAGCAGGCGGCCGTGGTCAGCCCGACGTACCCCGCGCCGATGACGGCGATCTGCGCCATGTGTGAGAGACCTCCTGGCCGGTTGCCCGCGCTCCGTCGTCGTCGCCGCAGCCGGTCCGTACGGTCCGGTCAGGCTAGTGGGCGCGCCCGCCGCGATCGACACCGCCGGTGAGGCCCCCGGGCGGGGGGGTCGGCTAGCCTCGGACGTCGTCGATGCGGCGACCGGCGGGCGTGGGGGCCGCCGGACCGGCACCGACCCGGCCGTACCGTTCCCTGCTCGCTACCGTCCTGCCGATCCGTGGAGAGTCGATCGTGCGCAACGCCCTCGGGGCCGTCCAATCCGTGCTGGTCCTGGGTGGCTCGTCCGACATCGGGGCCGCCATCGCCGAGCGGCTGGTGCCCGCCGGCTGCCGCACGGTCGTGCTGGCCGGGCGGCGCCCCGAGGCCATGGCGCCGGTGGCCGACCGGCTCCGGGCGATGGGCGCCACCGTCGAGGTCACCGCGTGGGACGCCGCCGACATCGGCGGCCACGCCGACGCGGTCAAGGCGGCCTGGGAGGCGGCCGGCGGTGACGTCGACTGCGTGGTGCTGGCCGCCGGCCTGCTGGGCGAGCAGGACCGCCTGTCCGGCGACCCCGCGGCCGCCGCCGAGGTGGTGACCACCAACTACACCGGCCCGGTGTCGACGCTGCTGCACGTGGCCCCGCGCCTGCGCGAGCAGGGGCACGGCGCCATCGTCGTGCTCAGCTCTGTGGCCGGCGAGCGGGTGCGGCGGTCGAACTTCGTGTACGGCTCGTCCAAGGCCGGCCTCGACGGCTTCTGCCAGGGGCTGGGCGACGACCTGGCCGGCTCGGGCGTCCAGCTGACCGTCGTGCGGCCCGGCTTCGTGCACTCGTCGATGACCGAGGGCAAGGACGCCCCACCGCTCGCCACCACGCCGGCGGCCGTGGCCGACGCCGTGGCATCGGCGCTGGCGTCGGGCAAGGAGGTCGTGTGGGTCCCCTCGACCTTCCGCTACGTGATGGCCGCCTTCCGCCACCTGCCCCGCCCGCTGTGGCGCAAGCTGTCGGCGAGGATGTGAGACCGCACCCGCGATGAGCGCCATGTCCGCGTCGGCCCCCCGTGGGCGCGCCACCGTCGAGGTGGCAGCCGAGGACGCCCTCGCGCCGGGCGCCAACGGCGGTACCCCCCGCAAGCGGGACCCGCTCCCGATCGGGCTGGTAAAGCTGGCCCGGCCCAAGCAGTGGGCCAAGAACGTGCTGGTGTTCGCGGCGCCGGCCGCAGCCGGCGTGCTCGACAACCGTGAGTGGGCGGTCGACGCCGCCGTCGCCTTCGTCGCCTTCTGCCTGGCGGCCTCGGGCACCTACTACGTGAACGACGCCCGCGACGTGGCCGCCGACCGGCTCCACCCCACGAAGCGCAACCGGCCCGTGGCGTCGGGCTCGGTGCCGGTGCCGGTGGCCTACGCGGGGGGTGCGGTGCTGCTGGCCGCGGCGCTGGCCACCGGGCTGGCGGTCAACGGCAACCTGGCCCTCACCGTGGCCGGCTACGCGGTGCTGACGACGGCGTACTCGTCGGTGCTCAAGCACGTGGCGGTGGTGGACCTGGTGGCGGTGGCCGCCGGGTTCGTGCTGCGGGCCGTCGGCGGGGCGGCGGCCACCGACATCCCGCTCTCCGACTGGTTCTTCATCGTGACCAGTTTCGGCGCGCTGTTCATGATCTCCGGCAAGCGGGCGGCCGAGGCCAGGGAGATGGGCGACGGCGCCACCGACTTCCGGACGGTGCTGGCCGCCTACTCCCCCACCTACACGGCCTACCTGCGGTCGGTGTCCTCGGGCGCCGTGCTGGTCGCCTACTGCCTGTGGGCGTTCGAGAAGGCGGAGGCTTCGCCGTTCTCGCCCACCATCCCCTGGTACCAGCTGTCCATCCTGCCCTTCGTGATGGCGGTGCTGCGCTACGCCCTCGTCCTCGACCAGGGCCGGGGCTCTGCGCCGGAGGAGATCGTGCTGGGCGACCGGCCCCTCCAGCTCATCGGCGTCGCCTGGGTGATCGTGTTCACCATCGGGGTGTACACGGCGTGAGCCGGCCCACCGAGCCGTCGCCCGAGGCCGGTGAGGCACCCGAGCTGGTGTGCGGGTGGACCCGGAACCCCGTGTCCGCCTCCCAGGTGGTGCGGCCGTCCAACCCCGACGAGCTGGCCATGGCGGTCAAGGCCGCCGGCCGGAGGGGCGCCATCGCCCGGGGGCTGGGCCGGGCCTATGGCGACTCGGCCATGAACGCCGGCGGGCTGGTGGTGCAGTCGACCGGCGTGTCGGGCCTGCTGGAGCTGGACCGGGAGGCGGGCACCGCCCGTGTGCTGGCCGGCACCTCGATCGACGACCTGCTGCGGGCGATCGTGCCCCGGGGCTGGTTCGTGCCGGTCACCCCCGGCACCCGCAACGTGACCATCGGCGGGGCCATCGCCGCCGACGTCCACGGCAAGGACCACCACGCCACCGGCAGCTTCGGCGCCCACGTGCGCTCGATGGTGCTGGCCCTGCCGGACGGCACCCGCCGCACGCTCACCCCCGAGGCCGACTCCGCCGAGTTCTGGGCCACCTGCGGGGGCATGGGCCTCACCGGCACGGTGGTCGAGGCGACCATCGACCTCCACCCGGTGGAGTCGAGCATGCTGCGGGTGGACAGCGACCGCGTCCCCGACCTCGACTCCCTGCTGGCCCTGCTGCTGGAGGGTGGGCGCACCCACCGCTACTCGGTGGCGTGGGTCGACTTCCTGGCCAAGGGCCGGTCGCTGGGGCGGTCGGTTCTGGCCCAGGGCGACTTCGCCACCGCCGACGACCTGCCCCGCCGGGGTCGCCGGGGGCGCGAGCCGCTGGCCTACTCGCCGATCGGCGCGGTCCCCGCCCCGCGCCACGTGCCGCGCTGGGTGCTGAACCGGTTGAGCATCGCCGCCTTCAACGAGCTCTGGTTCCGCAAGGCGCCGCGCCGGCGGCGGGGCGAGCTGCAGTCGATCACCAAGTTCTTCTACCCGCTGGACATGATCGACGGCTGGAACCGGATATACGGCCCCCGGGGCTTCCTCCAGTGGCAGTGCCTCGTGCCGTTCGGGGCCGAGGACGTGCTACGGGAGATCGTCGAAGCCCTGTCCTCGCACCGGGCGCCCAGCTTCCTGGCGGTGCTCAAGTACTTCGGCGAGGCCGACCCGGGCCCGCTGTCCTTCCCCGGCCCGGGCTGGACGCTGGCGCTGGACGTGCCCACGTCGGACCCCGACCTGGCCCCCCTGCTCGACCGGCTGGACCAGCGGGTGGTGGAGAGCGGCGGCCGCCTCTACCTGGCCAAGGACAGCCGCATGCGCCCGGAGCTGCTGGGTGCCATGTACCCCCGGCTCGACGAGTGGCGGGCCGTGCGCGACCGCATGGACCCGGACCGCCGCCTCGACAGCGACCTGGCCCGGCGCCTCGACCTGCTGGGCTGACGGCGATTTGGCGGCACATGCGCCGAGCACTCGGCGCATACGCCGCCAGATCACGTGGTGAGCCGGGCCACCAGGCGGTCGAGGCTGTCCCGGTAGTGCGGGAGGAGGGGCTCGCCCGCCAGGCGCAGGGCGGCGTTGTCCAGCACCGAGTTGGCCGGGCGGGGCGCGGGGCGGGGCGGGTCCAGCTCCTCGGTCTTGATGGGGCGGACCTTGGCCGGGTCGTGGCCCGCCGAGGCCAGGACGGCCCGCACGAACTCGTACCAGCTCACGTCG
>DASSUD010000111.1:0-13445 GCA_035707385.1 Acidimicrobiales bacterium | reverse complement strand
CAGGGCGCCGTGTCGGCACCGTCGCCCTCCCGACCCACGCTTGGGGTTCCGGATCCGTTGCTCAGCACCGGATCCGGAACCCGGAGTCGCCTGAAGCGGCGCTCCGGCTCACCGGCAGCACCGGCCCCGTCCTGTGCGGGGCGCTCGCCGACGTCGTGGTCGTGCCGACGACGGTCGCCGGCGAGGAGGTGTGGGCAGTCGTCGAGCGCGCCGGGGTGGCGGCCACGCCGCTCGACAGCCTCGACCCGACCCGGCCCCTCGCCCGCCTGGACCTGACCGACGCCCCGGCGACGTTGCTGGCCGGCGTCACCCGGGCGGAGGTCGAGGCCTTGGGCGTCGCCCTGGCGGCCGCCGAATGCGCCGGCGGGGCGGCCTGGTGCGTCGACACCGCCGCCGCCTACGCCCGGGACCGCCGGCAGTTCGGCCGCCCGATCGGCCAGTTCCAGGCCGTCAAGCATCGCTGCGCCGACATGCTCGTCCACGTGGAACAGGTGCGAGCCGTGGCCGCGGACGCGGCGGCCGCCCTCGACGGCCATGGCCGTCCCGGCGCCGAGGGCCTCGGCGAGTCCGGGGCGGCATTGGCGGTGGCCGCCGCCGGGGCCATCGCCTTCGAGGCCTTTGCCGCGGTGGCCAAGGACTGCATCCAGGTGCTCGGCGGCATCGGCTTCACCTGGGAGCACGACGCCCACCTCTACCTGCGCCGGGCGCTGGCCCTGCGCCAGCTGTTCGGCGGGGCCGGCCCCTGGCGCGCCGCGGCCGCCCGCGCCGCGCTGGCCGGTGTCCGCCGCCACCTGGCGGTGGACCTGCCCGCCGGGGCCGAGGCGCGGCGGGCCGAGGTGCGGGCCACCGTGGAGTCCATCGCCGCCCTGCCGGCGGGCCAGCGCCGGTCCCGGCTCGCCGACGCGGGGCTGCTGGTGCCGCACTGGGCGCCGCCCTGGGGCCGGGACGCCGGCGCGGTCGAGCAGGTTGTCATCGACCAGGAGCTGCGCCGGGCCCAGGTCCGGGTGCCGCACCTGATGGTGGGCGCCTGGGCCGCCCCCACGATCGCCGTCCACGGCACGCCCGAGCAGCAGGAGCGGTGGGTGGGGCCGACGCTGCACGGCGAGATCACCTGGTGCCAGCTGTTCAGCGAGCCCGGGGCGGGCTCGGACCTGGCGGCGCTCACCACCCGCGCCACCCGGGTTCCCGGCGGCTGGCGGCTCGACGGGCAGAAGGTGTGGACCACGATGGCCGCCGAGGCCGACTGGGGCATCTGCCTGGCCCGCACCGACCCCGGGGCGCCCAAGCACCTGGGCATCACCTACTTCGTCGTCGACATGTCGGCGCCCGGCATCGACGTCCGGCCGCTCCGCGAGCTGACGGGCCTGACCATGTTCAACGAGGTGTTCCTGGACGGCGTGTTCGTGCCCGACGACTGCGTCGTCGGCGAGGTCGACGGGGGATGGCCGCTGGCCCGCACGACCCTGGCCAACGAGCGGGTGTCGATGGGCAGCGGCTCGTCGTTCGGCGGCGGGATCGAGGCCCTCGTGACGCTGGTGGCCGAGCGGGTGGCGTCGGGGGCGCTCGGTGCCGGCGACCCGCTGCTGCTTGACCGCCTGGGCGCCCTCGTGTCCGAGGCCCACGCGGTGGCGGCCATCGGCCTGCGGGCCACGGCCCGGTCGCTGAGCGGTGCGTCGCCCGGCCCGGAGGCCAGCGTGCGCAAGCTGCTCGGCGTCGAGCACGACCAGCGCACCCAGGAGCTGGGGCTGCTGCTGCTCGGTCCCGAGGGCGCCACCACGGTCGGCGCCGCCGGCCAGTGGACGTTCGGGTTCCTGGCCAACCGCTGCCTCACCATCGCCGGGGGCACCAGCGAGATCCAGCGCAACGTCATCGGCGAGCGGCTGCTGGGGCTGCCCCGGGACCCCGAGCCCGCCTGAGCCGCCGGGGAGCGACCGCTACCCGGCCTCGGGCATCAGCTCGAGGAGCTGCCCGTCCGGGTCGCGGACCATGACGGCCCGGCCACCCATGTCGGTGTCCGCCAGCACCTCGCCGCCCCGCTCGGCGACGCGGGCGCAGGTGGCGGCGACGTCGGCCACGGTGAACGACAGGTGGGTGAGGCCGGGCTCGGTGAACGACCGCGCCCGCGCCGGGTCGTTGCCCGCCCGCGCGAAGTGGAGCAGCTCCAGCACGAAGCCCTCCCGCTCCAGGTAGGCGGCGGTGAGCCCCACCGGCTCGGGCACCCGCAACAGGCGGGCTGCGGCCGCGTCGGGGACCGGCAGGTCGCGGCGGTGGGCGAACCCGAACACCTCCTCGTAGAACCGCCGGGAGCGGGCGAGATCGGTCACGCACAGCCCCACGTGGTTGACCCTGCTCATCGCCGGATCGTAGGGCACAGCGGGCCGGGTAATCTGACAGGAACGTCACATCCCGGGGGGAGGCCGAAGACGTGAGCCCGCGACCCTTCCGGGTGCAGCCCGTGCTGGACGACAGCAACCGGTTCTTCTGGACCTCGGGCGAGGACGGCCGGCTGCGGTTCCTGCGCTGCGGGGCCTGCGGCTACTGGCTGCACCCGCCCGTGCCCCGCTGCCCGCGGTGCGGCAGCCGGGACGTGGCGCCCGAGGCGGTGAGCGGCCGGGGCGAGGTGTTCTCGTACACCGTCAACCACCAGCCCTGGGACGGCAGCGACGAGCCCTACGCCATCGTGCTCGTCGCCCTGCCCGAGCAGGCGGGCCTCCGGCTGACCAGCAACCTCGTGAACTGCCCGGTCGGCGACGCCCGCGTCGGCCTCGGCGTGCGGGTCGTGTTCGAGCGGCACGACCAGGTGTGGTTCCCCCTCTTCGAGCCGGCATGACCGACTTCGAGCGACGATCGGTCATCTCCGGCATCGGCCAGTCCGCGGTGGGCCGGCGGCTGGGCCGGACGGGGCTGGACCTGACGATCGACGCGGCGCTGGCGGCCATCGCCGACGCCGGCCTCACCCCGGCCGACATCGACGGCATCGCCACCTACCCGGGGGCAGGCGGGGGAGCCGGCGCCGGCTTCTCCGGCCCGGGCACCCCCGAGGTCCAGGACGCGCTGCGGCTGGAGGTGGGCTGGCACACCGGCGGGATCGAGGGGGCCGCCCAGCTCGCCGCCGTCGTCAACGCCGTGATGGCGGTGGGGGCCGGGCTGGCCCGCCACGTGCTCGTGTACCGGACCGTCACCGAGTCGACCGAGCAGGGGGCCGGCGGCCGCCCGGGCATCGGGCTCGGCGGCGGGGGAGGCGGGGGCGGCGGCGTGCCCCGCATCGGCGGGTCCATGCAGTGGAGCATCCCGTTCCGGGCCTACTCGGCCGCCAACTGGCTGGCGATGGTGGCCCAGCGCCACTTCCACACCTACGGCACCACCGCCGAGCAGATGGCGATGATCGCGCTCAACGCCCGCCGCAACGCCGGGCTCAACCCGCGGGCCGTCTACCGCGAGCCGATGACGCTGGAGGACTACTTCGCGGCCCGCATGGTCACCACCCCGTTCCGGCTCTACGACTGCGACGCCCCGGTCGACGGGTCGACGGCGGTCGTGGTGTCGGTGGCCGAGCACGCCGGCGGCGTCGACCACCCCGTGGCCCGGGTCGAGGCGGTGGGCACGGCGCTGCGGGGCCGGCCGTCCTGGGACCAGTTCGACGACATGACGACGATGGCGGCCCGCGACGCGGGGGCCCAGCTGTGGACCCGCACCGACCTCGGGCCGGCCGACGTCGACGTGGCCGAGCTGTACGACGGGTTCAGCTTCCTGGCCATGGTGTGGCTGGAGGCGCTGGGGTTCTGCGGCCGGGGCGAGTCCGGCCCGTTCGTGGCGGGCGGCCACCGCATCGCGCTCGGCGGTGAGCTGCCGCTGAACACCCAGGGCGGGCAGCTCTCGGGCGGGCGCCTCCACGGGTTCGGCTTCGTCCACGAGGCGTGCCTGCAGTTGCGGGGCGGGGCCGGCGAGCGCCAGGTGGCCGGCGCGGAGGTGGCGGCGGTGGCCAACGGCGGCGGCCCGATCGCCGGCGCCATGCTGCTGACCCGGCAGGGCTGAGGCCCGGCCGGGACCGTAGCGGCTAGGCCACGTTCATCAGGCGGGCCAGGTTGCCGCCCATCACCTTGGCCGTGTCCTCGGCCGACAGCCCGGCGAGCTCGTCGACGAAGCTCAGCGGGTCGGCCATCCCCTCGGGGTGGGGGAAGTCCGACCCGAACACGACGTTGCCGGCCCCGATCGCCGCGCACAGGCCCACCGGGTCGTCCTCGTGGAAGGGGTGCACGAAGATGTTGCGCTTGAACACCGCCACCGGGTCCTCCTCGAACAGGTGCGGCTCGAAGGCGTAGGCGGAGGCCATGTCGTGGAGCAGCGGGCGCACCCAGGCGCTGCCGTTCTCGACGGGCACGATCTTCAGCCCCGGGAACCGGGTGCAGAGGCCGTGGCCGATGGCGGAGGCCACCGTGTCGGTGATCGCCCGGCGGCTGGCGTGGGCGATGGCCGCGAAGGCGCCGCCACCCCTGAACGGCGTGAACTCGTCGTCCCGGACGCCCTCCCACTCGTTGAGGTGCCGTTGGTAGCCGCTGTCGGAGGCGTGCATGCCGACGACGAGGTCGTTCTCGGCGACGATCTCCCACACGGGATCGAACTCGGGGAGCGCGAACGACCGGGGCCCCCGGAACCCGGGCACGGGCGCGGGGCGGACGAGGATGATGCGGGCGCCCCGCTCGATCACCCACTCCAGCTCGGCCACGGCCTTGTCCACGATCGGCAGCGTGATGACCGGGGTGGGGAAGATGCGGCCCTCGTAGTCGAAGCTCCAGTGCTCGTGCATCCACCGGTTGAGGGCGTGGACGACGGCGTGGGTGGCGTCGGGGTCGTCGCGCAGGCGCTCCTCGACCAGGCTGGCCAGCGTCGGCCACATCAGCGCCCGGTCGAGGCCGAGCTCGTCCATCAGCTCCAGGCGGGGACCCGGCTCGCGGAAGGCGGGGAGGGCGTCGATGGCCGGGCCCATGATCTCGCGACGGCTGCGGCCCTCGGGGTTGCCGACCCTGAAGTACTCCTCCTGGGCGCCGGGGGCGGCCACGCGCTCGAAGGTGGGGTTGGGGATGTAGTCGCTGATCCGGCCCTTGACCGCGATCTTCGTCCGACCCCGCACCTCGACGTAGTCGATGACCCGGGCGTACTCGGCCGGGAGGAACTTCGTCAGGGCGTCCCGCGTCTCGTACATGTGGTTGTCGGCGTCGAAGACCGGAAAGTCGAGCTGGCGTGACGGCATCGGGCTCCCCCCGGGGCGGAAATGACGTCGCTGTTAGAACGATACCCGGTCAGCCGATGGCGCCGGAGTCCTTGAGCGCGCCGATGCGGTCCCAGTCGTAGCCGGCCTCCAGCAGGACCAGCTCGGTGTGCTCGCCGTGCTCGGGCGCGCGGGTGACCGCCACCGGCTCCTCGTCGAACTGGGCCGGGCTGGCCACCAGGGCCACCTCCTCGCCGCTGGCGGCCGTCATCGTGGGGAGGTAGCCGTTCGCCCGGACCTGGACGTCGTCGTACAGCTCGTCGAGGGTCTGGAACGGCGCCCACACACCTTCGAAGGTGTCGAGCACCTCCTTCCAGTGCGCCAGCGGGTGGCGGCCGAACGCCTCGTCGAGCCGGGCCACGCACGCCTCCACGTTCTCCGCCCGGGCGGCAGAATCGGCGAAGCGGGGATCGGTCGCCATGTCGGGCACGCCCAGGCGGTCCACGAAGTCGTCCCAGTGCTTGTCGCTCTGGAGGAGGATCAGGCTGATGAAGCGGTCGTCCGCCGTGCGGTAGGTGCCCACCCCGGGGTTCGACGACATCGGCCGGTCGCTCTGGGGGATCTTCGAGAACCCGAACAGCTTGGAGGCGATGATCATCGGCGAGACCTGCCACATGGCCGTGGCCAGCAGCGAGACGTCGACCACGCTCGGCTCGCCGGTCCGCTCCCGGCGGACCAGAGCGGCGGCGATGGCGCCGGCGGTGGCGAGGCCCCCCATGACGTCGCCGAAAGCCGGCGACGGCTGCGAGGGCGGCCAGCCGCCCGGGCGTTCGGGCATGGTGGCGCCCACGCCGCCCCGGGCCCAGAACGAGGCGCCGTCGTAGCCGCCCTTCTCGGCCTCCGGGCCCTTGGGCCCGGCGCCGGTGCCCCGGGCGACGATGATGCCGGGGTTGCGGGCGCGTATGTCGTCGGTGTCGATGCCGAGCCGCCGCCGCACCGGCGGCATGTAGTTGGTGAGGAAGACGTCGGCCGTCTCGACGAGGCGCAGGAGCGCCTCCCGGCCGTCGGGGTGCGCCAGGTCGAGCGACACCGAGCGCTTGCCCCGGTTGGGCTGCTCGATCATGAAGTTGACGCCGCCCGCACCGCCGGGCAGCAGGCCCGAGGTGATCAGGCCCCGCTGGGGGTCGCCGGTCACCGGGTGCTCCACCTTGATGACGTCGGCGCCCCAGTCGACCAGGACCGACCCGCCCGACGGGACGAACATCCAGCTGGCGACCTCGATGACGCGGATCCCGTCGAGCGGTCCGGGCATGTGCTGCCTCCTCGTGGGGCGTCAGGCCGGCCAGCCGACCGTCTTGGTCTCCGTGAAGATCTCCAGGCCCTCGATGCCGCACTGGCGGCCGATGCCCGAGTGCTTGTAGCCGCCGAAGGGGGCGTCGGCGCCGTACCAGATGCCCCCGTTGAGCCCCAGGGTGCCGGTGCGGATGCGGCGGGCGACGGCCTTGGCCCGCTCCAGGTCGCCGGAGGTGATGGCGCCCGACAGGCCGTAGGGGCTGTCGTTGGCGATGCGCACGGCGTCGTCGTCGTCCTCGTAGGGGATCATGACCAGCACCGGCCCGAAGATCTCCTCCCGGGCGATGGTCATGGCGTTGTCGACGTCGACGAACAGGGTCGGCTCGACGTACCAGCCCCGGTCCAGGTGCGCGGGCCGGCCGCCACCGCACACCAGCCGCGCCCCCTCCGCCTTGCCGGTCTCCACGTAGCCGAGGATCCGGTCCCGCTGCCGCGCGGAGACGACGGGGCCCATCAGGTTGGCCGGGTCGGTCGGGTCGCCGTAGGAGACGCCCGCGAGTCCGGCCGCGGCCAGCTCGACCGCCTCGTCGTAGCGTGACCGGGGCACCAGCAGCCGGGTGGGCATCGCGCAGCCCTGGCCGGCGTGGAAGCACACCGACGCCGCCGCCCCCGGGACGGTGGCCGCGAAGTCGGCGTCGTCGAGCACGAGGTTGACCGACTTGCCGCCCAGCTCCAGGAACACCGGGGTGACGTGGGCGGACGCCGCCTGCATCACCCGCCGGCCGGTGGCGGTCGAGCCGGTGAAGGCCACCATGTCGACCAGCGGCGAGCTCACGAGCGCCTCGCCCACGAGGTGGTCGCTCGACGGCACCACGTTGACGACGCCCGCGGGGATGTCGGTGCGCTCGGCCACCAACCGGCCGAGGCGGGTGGCGTTCCACGGCGTGTCCGGGGCGGGCTTGAGCACGCAGGTGTTGCCCATGGCCAGCACGGGGCCGAGCTTGTTGAGGGTGATCTCGACCGGGTAGTTCCACGGGACGATCACACCGACGACGCCGACGGGCTCCTTCCACACCTCGCGCTCGGTCTCGACACCCATGCCGAAGGCGTCCTTGGGACCGAGGTCGCGGCGCCACGGGAACCGCTCGATCATGTCCGCCGGCCAGGTCAGCGCCTCGCGCAGCGGGGCGTCGAGCTGGGGGCCGTAGGTGACGAGCACCGGGCACCCGACCTCGGCCACCAGCTCGGCCCGCAGCTCCTCCCGCTCGGCCTCGATGGCCCCCTGGAGCTGGCGCAGGCACTCGGCCCGGAAGGGGTGGTCGGTGGCCCAGGCGGTGGTGTCGAACGCCCGGCGGGCGGCCGCCACCGCCGCCTCCATGTCGGCGGCCGTGCCGTCGGCGGTCGGGCCGAGCACCAGCTCGGTGGCGGGGTCGACGTTGGGGAACGTGGCCCCACCGCTCGCCTCCACCAGCTTCCCGTCGATCAGCAGGCGCCGCTCGCCCTCGGAAACGCTCACCAGGTCAGCTCCAGGTTCTCGACGGCCCGCAGGCCGGTGGAATAGTGCAGCTCGACGCCGTCACGCAGGCGGTACTCGGGGATGGCCCGGTGCCACTCGTCCAGCACGACCCGCAGCTCCATGCGGGCGAGGTGGGACCCGAGGCAGCGGTGCGCGCCGCCGCCGAAGGCGATGTGCCGGTTCTCGGCCCGGTCGAAGTCGACGGTGTCGACCTCGTCCCAGGCCCGCTCGTCGGTGTTGGCCGAGCCGAGCATCACGGTCACGACCTGGCCGGCCGGCAGGGGGCAGCCGCCGATCTCGGTCGGGCCGGTGGTGACCCGCACGACGCCCTGCACCGGGGTCTCCCACCGCAGCATCTCCTCGACGGCGTGGGGGATCAGCCCCGGGTCGTCGACGAGCCGCCGGCGCTGGTCGGGGTGCTGGGCGAGGTAGCTGAGCATGCAGTCGAGGGAGGCCGTCACCGTGTCCAGCCCGGCGAGGAAGAAGAGGTAGCCGATGTCCAGCACGTCCTCGTCGGTCAGGCGGTGGCCGTCGACCTCCGCGTCGAGGAACATGGAGAGGAAGTCGTCGCTCCGCTGCTCCCTCCGCTCGTCGATCGCCTCCTGGAGCACCGCGTAGATCTGGCGGCCGATCACCGCGGTGTACTCGCGGCGCTCGGCGGCGGTGGTGGTGGGCGGCCGGATGATGCCGTCCTTCAGCCGGATGAACTCCCGGGCCCGGTCCAGGGGCAGGCCGAGCAACTGGAGGAACACGGTCGTCGGCAGCGGCTCGGCCACCGCGGCGTGGAAGTTGCAGCCGCCGTCGGGCTGGACGGCCGCGATCAGGTCCCGCACCAGGGCCCGGGTCCGGTCCTCCAGGAGGGCGATCTGGCGGGGGGCGAAGATCGGGTCCAGCAATTTGCGGTAGTTGCGGTGGTCGGGCGGATCGATCTGGAGCGGGATGAGCGGCCGCACCTGGCCGATGGTCACGGCGTCGATGCCGGAGCTGAACACGTCGGGGTGGCCGAGGACGTGGCGGACCTCGGCATCGCCGCCGACGAGCACCATGCCCGAGTCACGGCCCATGTCGACGACCGGGCCGGCGTCACGGAGCAGCTTGTACATCGGCTGGGGGTGGGCGGCCGCCTCGGGGTCGGGCTCACCGCCGATCAGGCTCAGGTCGGACATCGGGACCCCCTCGCGCACCCGGTGGGAGCCCCCAGTTGTAGCGCATATCTAACGGTTGCGTCACGGTCGATCGTGGCGGGACGGCGGCCGCGGCCCCGGCGGGCCGCGGCCCCGGCGGGCCGCGGCCCCGGCGTGACCGCTCCGGGCCGGGGCGGCGTCAGTTGTGCGTGAGCGTCAGGACGGCGTTCTTGTCCTTGATGTCCTTGTTGACGAACCTCTGGGTGAAGTCACCGCCCTCGTCCGACGAGTAGTGGATCTCGAACTGGGCGTTGTGCACGCAGTTGATGCTGAGGGTCTGCCGCACCGACTTGCTCGCACCGGGGGCGAGGTCGACGATGTCGGCGCCGAGGGTCAGGTTGTTCCAGCCCTCCAACCCGCCCGGGTTGCGCACCCGGTGCCCCTCGCTGGGGACGGTGACGGTCAGGCCGGTGTCGTTGACGAACTCGAGCGCCGTGTCCTTGCACTGTCCGAAGGCCATCGCATGTTCCTTTCATCGCTACCTTGGAGGGGCGGGGCGATCCCGCCGCGGGCAGCGTCGGAGCGGTCCGCTAACGGGACGCGAACCGGGGCCCCCGGTTCGCGCCCGTTCTAAGGTGCCCGGCATGGGGAGCCTCCGGAGCCACCGGGTGGTGGCGCACAACACGGCGACGGCGTCCACCAACAAGATCCACGACGACGAGGTCGCCCGGCGCTACGGGTTCCGCGGCGGGCTGGTGCCGGGCGTCGACGTGTACGCCTACATGACACGGCTGCCGGCGGAGGCCTGGGGCCTCGACTGGCTGCGGCGGGGGTCGATGGAGGCCCGGTTCCTGTCGCCGGTCTACGAGGGCGAGGCCGTCGACGTCGTGGCGGGCGACCCCGCCGACCACGGTGCCGGCGTGAGCCTGGCGCTCAAGGTCCTGGACCGCACGGGCACCACCTGCGCGGTCGGGCGGGCCGGCCTGCCGGTCGCGCCCGGCCCGGCGCCTGCCGTCGCCGCCGCGCCGGGCGAGGCGGTGGCCCACCGCCCGGACGCCTCGCCCGAGGCGCTGGCCCCGGGCACCGCGCTGGCGGTGGCACCTCACCGGTTCCTGGCCGGCAGGGCAGGGGAGTACCTGGCGGACGTCCGGGAGGACCTGGCGCTCTACGCCACCGCCCGCGTCGCCCATCCCGGCTGGCTGCTGCGCCGGGCCAACGACGTCCTGGCGTCCAACGTGCGGCTGGGGCCGTGGATCCACGTCGGGTCCGAGGTCCGGCACCATGCCGTCGTGGCCGACGGCGACGCGGTCGACGCCCGGGCGACGGTCACCCGCGAGTGGGAGCGCAAGGGCCACAGGTTCGTCGAGCTCGACGTCAGCGTGTTCTCGGGCGGCGCCACGCTCGTCGCCCGCATCGTCCACACCGCCATCTACCGGCCGCGGCCCGCCGCTGCGTGGCGGGCGGGCCCGGAGGCGCCGGGCGGACGCGGTGAGTCCCGCCCGCTCACCGCGCCGCCCGAACCCGCCACCTGAGCGCCCAGGGGGGAGGGGGGCCTCTGGCTGAGGGGCCAATCTCGCACGCGGCGTCGCCGCGGTCATCCGTAATGCGACTACGTACGTGGGGGCGCGCCACTACGTAGCATGGGCGACGCGGGGGAGGAGGTCGCAGGTTGCAGCCCGGATGGCCCTTCGTCGGGCGCGAGTGGGAGCTCGAGCGCGTGGCCGAGGCCCTCGCGGCCCGGCGCGGTGTCGTGCTGGCCGGCGAGGCCGGCGTCGGCAAGTCCCGCCTGCTGGCCGAGGCGGTCGAGCGGGCCGAGGATGCGGGCCTGCGCGTCCTGCGGGTGGGGGCGACCCGGTCGTCCGGCGTCGTTCCCCTCGGCGCCTTCGCCCCGCTGCTGCCGATCGACGACGCGGCGGCCTCCCTGGCCCGGGCGCGGGAGGCCATCCTCGCCCGCGAGCCCGCGGTGCTCGCCATCGACGACGCCCACACGCTGGACGAGGCCTCGGCCGCACTGGTGCACCAGCTCGCGACCCAGGACGGCCTGCGGGTGCTGGCCACGGTGCGGCGTGGCGAGGACGTCCCCGACGCGGTGGTCGGGCTGTGGAAGGACGGGCTGTGCGAACGGCTCGACCTGGAGCCGCTCGGGCGGCCCGTTCTCGACCGGCTGGTGCGCGAGGCGCTGGGCGGGCCGGTCGACGGCCAGGTCCTCCACTTCCTGTGGACCCGCACGCTGGGCAACGCCCTGTTCGCCCGCGAGCTCGTCGGCGCCGCGGTCGACAGTGGTGCGCTCGCCCGGCGCGGCGGGATGTGGACGCTCACCGAGCAGTTCACCGCCCCGCCCCGCCTGCGGGAGCTCATCGCCGGCCGGCTGCAGGGAGCACGGGCCGGCGAGCGGACCGCGCTCGAACTGCTCGCCATCGCCGAGCCGCTGCCCTTCGGGCTGCTGCTGGACTTGGCCGGCGGGCGGGCGCTCGAACGCCTCGAGGAGCGGGGGCTGCTGGTTCTCGACGACTCGGCGCAGGCGAACGCCCGGCTCAGCCACCCGCTGCTGGCCGACGTCGTCCTCGACGCGCTCGGGCCCATCAAGAAGCGGCGGCTGCTGCGCGATCTCGTGGAGGCGGTGGAGGCCCGCCCACTGCCGCTCGACGTGGGCGACCGCCTCGTCCGCTGGCGCATCGACGCGGGCATGGACGTGTCCGCCGGCGACCTGCTGGCCACCGCGCGCCGCTACGTCCTGGTCGACGCCCCGCTGGCGGAGTCGCTGGCGCGGCGCGCCCTGGCGGAGTCGGGCGGCGACAACCCGGCCGCCACCATCACGCTGGCCGAGGTCATGGCGTTGCGGGGCCGCTCCGACGACGCCGCGGCCCTGCTCGGCGGCCTACCGTCCGGCTCGGCCCGCGAGCGGTGCCGCCGGGAGGTCGACCTGGCGCTCGTCCTCGCATTCGGGCTCAACCGGTCGCGGGACGGGGCCGAGCGGCTGGAGCTGCTGCTCGACGACGTCGACGACGACCAGTGGGGCTACGTGGCCGGCCAGATCCCGCTGATGTGGCTGCTGGCGGGCGAGATCCACGAGGCCCGGCGGGCAGCGGAGGACGTCCTCGCCGACGCCCGGTCGTCAGGCGCGGACCGGCTGAGCGCTGAGCTGGTGCTCATCCCCGCGCTGAACCTCCTCGGCCTGCCAGTCAGCGCGCTCGACCGGGCCACCGGGGTGCTGCCCCGGGTGGCACACCACCCGGCGTTCAACGAGTACATGGTCGGCCAGCTGGAGACGGCGGTGCCGACTGGCCACCGCTACGCCGGCGACCTCGACATGGCGGAGCAGGTCGGTCTGCAGATGTACGAGCGGGTGACGCAGCAGGGGGCGGCCCTCCTGCGCGGCGTCTACGCCCTCCGGCTGGGCCAGATCGCCCTCTGGCGCGGCGCGCTGGCGCGGGCCGAGCAGTGGTTCCTGGAGGCCGTGGCGGCCCTGGCGGGCGACGCGCTGACCCGCGCCACCGCCGTCGACCACGTCCGCTACACCCGCGCCCTGACCGGCCGGTCGGAGATGCCGAGCGCGCTGGCCCCCGGTGCGCTGTACGCCGTCGAGCACGACTACCTGTCGTCCGCGGTCGAGGCCGCGGCCGGTGACGTCTCCTACGCCCGGGCCCTCGCCCTCGGGGCGGCCCGGAGGGGGATCGGCACCGGCCACGTCGCCTACGCGATCTTCGCCCTCTACGAGGCCGCCCGCCACGGCGGGGCGCCGGCGGCCGCCGAGCTGCTCGCCGACCTGCCGGCGACGGAGGGACGGTTGCTTCCGGCGCTCCTCGCCGCGGTCGAGGCGCTGGCTCGGCGCTCGGGCGAGCGCCTCGAGGCGGTGGCCGGCTGCCTGGAGGAGCTGGGCTGCCTCCTCCACGCCGCCGAGCTAACCGCGGCGGCCGCCACGGTGGCGGCCGGCGAGGGGCGGGCGACGGCGGCGGCCGCGTTGCGGACCCGCGCCCACCAGCTCGCCGAGAGGTGCGACGGGGCCACCACCGAGCTGCTGCGGAGCCCGGGCGGGGCCGGGCTGACGACCCGGGAGCGGGAGGTCGCCGGCCTCGCGGCCCGCGGCCTCACCGACGTGGAGATCGCCGCCCGGCTGTCGGTGTCCCGCCGCACCGTCGAGACCCACCTCTACCGGGTGTACGCCAAGCTGGGCGTGTCGGGCCGCCGGGAGCTGGCGCCGCTGTTCTCCGCCCCTCCCGCCTAGCATCGCCGGGGTGCGGGCTGAGGGTCGACGCTACGGGGGCCGCACCGCCGAGGAGCGCCGGGAATCCCGGCGGACCGC
>DASSUD010000110.1:0-2198 GCA_035707385.1 Acidimicrobiales bacterium | reverse complement strand
CTGCACGCCGCCTTCGACGACGGGAAGATCAACTTCGACGACTTCGAGGCTCGCCGCCAGGAGCTGACGAGCCAGCTGCGCGTCGACTGATCGCCGGCTCCGACCCAGAGCGTGGGGGGCTCCGGCCCCCCGCGACGGCGTTAGGGCACGACGATCTGGGTCGACGCGCGCTCGGCCACGAACGGGCGGATGTGGGTGGCGATCACGGCCTGGTGGTCGGGATGGTCGCGGTAGGCGAAGTAGCCGTCCACGTCGGCGAAGTCGGCCACCACCGCGAAGTCCCAGTTGTCATCGACCAGGCCGGCGTCGTCGCCCACGGTGTACGACACCAGCTCGGGGATGGCGGCGGGGAGCTTGCGCAGCTCCGCGGCGATCGTCGCCCGCTGCTCGGCGGGCGTGCCGTCCCGGAAGCGGAAGACGACCACATGGCGTACGGGCATCGCTCGCTCTCCTCACTGGGGTCGTCACATGAGGCCGGCATAGGACCCGCCGTCGACCAGCAGGCTCGTGCCGGTGATGTAGCCGGCCTGGGCCGAGCACAGGAAGGCGACGGCCGCCCCGAAGTCGTCGGGGTCACCGATCCGGCCGACCGGGATGCCGGCGGCGGCCCCCGACACGTCACCCCCGTGCAGCTGCACCAGCCGGTCCGTGGCGTGGAGCCCCGGCTGCACGGAGTTCACCGTCACGCCGCGCGGCGCCACCTCGGTGGCGAGGGTCTTGAGGAACGCCGTCGCCCCGGCCCGCGCCGTGTTGGACAGGATCAGCGCCCCTGCGGGCTGGCGCACCGTGACCGAGGTGACGGCCACCACCCGGCCCCAGCCCCGCTCGGCCATGGCCGGCACCGCGGCGTGGCACATGGCCACGGTAGACAGCAGGTTCAGCTCCAGCGCGGGACCGTAGGCGTCGAGCGGGATCGTGGCGAAGGTGCCGGGGGGCGGGCCGCCGGCGTTCGGCACCAGGATGTCCAGCCCGCCCAGCACGGTGGCCGCCTCCTCCACGAAGCCGGTGGCGCCAGCCGTCGTGCCCACGTCGGCCACCAGCCCCTCCACCCGGCCGGCCCCCGGCTCGGCCCGCAGGGCGGCCACGGCGGCCGCCAGCCGGTCCGGGTCCCGCCCGCACACCGCCACGTCCGCTCCCTCGCGCGCCAGCGCCCGTGCGCAGCCGAGGCCGAGGCCCGCCGAGGAGGCGGCGACGGCGGCACGGCGTCCCGAGATGCCCAGGTCCACGGCCCCGGAGACTACCGGCGCGCGAAATTTTCGTGTAGCGCCGGCGCACGGGGGTAGCGAGGCGCCCGCAAAGCCCCACGCACCGCGGAGGCACCCGTGCAGACCACCATGACCGCCAAGCCCGACGCGACGACCTCGTCGAAGATCCGCCGAGCCAGGCGGGTCGCCGCCGGCAACGGCGCCGACCCCGGCACGCGTGAGCGCCGCGACGACGGTGAGCGGTTCCGGCGGTACCGGGCGACCGGCGACCGCAAGCTGCGCAACGCGCTCATCGAGGACCACCGCTGGCTGGCGCTCCACTGCGCGAAGCGCTTCGCCAACAAGGGCGAGCCGCTGGACGACCTGATCCAGGTGGCGATGCTCGGGGTCCTCAAGGCTGTCGAGCGCTACGACCCCGACTTCGGGGCGACGTTCGCCACCTTCGCCGTCCCCACCATCACCGGTGAGCTGCGCCGCCACTTCCGGGACACGACCTGGGCGGTGCACGTGCCCCGCCGGGCCAAGGACCTGCAGCACACGGTCAAGGTGGCCGTGAACGAGCTGGGCCAGGTGCTCGGTCGCTCGCCCACCGTCGAGGAGATCGCCGTCCAGGCCGGCGTGCCGGTCGAAGAGGTGCTGGAGGCACTGGAGGCCGCCCGCTGCTACCGCAAGACGCCGCTCGCCGCCAGCGGCGACGACGGGGAGCTGGACGACCTGTCGACGCTCGGCGACCACGACATCGGCCTCGACGCCGTCGACGCCGCC
Organism: Acidimicrobiales bacterium; assembly: GCA_035707385.1. Taxonomy (GTDB): domain Bacteria; phylum Actinomycetota; class Acidimicrobiia; order Acidimicrobiales; family VFJN01; genus ZC4RG19. The sequence continues at coordinate 228 of DASSUD010000110.1, read as the reverse complement.
GCCACCGTGGGCCGGCTGCTGGACGAGCTGCCGCCCCGCGAGCGCCGCATCGTCGAGCTGCGCTACATGGGCGGGCTCACGCAGTCACAGATCGCCGAGCTCGTCGGCGTGAGCCAGGTCCAGGTGTCCCGCCTGCTGCGGGCCAGCCTGGCCCGGATGAAGGACACGCTGACCGACGTCCCCGGATCCTGCGCGGTCTGATCATGTCCGTCTGCCAGCTCATCGCCT
>DASSUD010000109.1:0-21927 GCA_035707385.1 Acidimicrobiales bacterium | reverse complement strand
CCGCCAACCTGTTCGTGTGCGGCGCGGGCGCCCGCCGGGGCGGTGGCGTGAGCGGCATCGGCGGCCACAACGCGGCCATGGCCGTGCTGGCCGCCCGATGAGGGGTCAGGGCCCGGTCAGGACGTACGGCACGTGCCGCAGGGGGCTCCCGGTCCACCGGCTCGGGGAGGGCCACCGCACCGGCGCCTGCGTGCGGGCGTGGCCGCCGCGGGCCGGCGACGCCCGCACTGCCGCCCCGCCCGCGGTGCACCGACAGGCCGTGTACCGGGTCGGGGACCGCGTCGAGCGCGGCCCGCACCGCCGCCGCGCCGAGGAGCCGCGCCCACGCGAACTCGTCGGGAAGCTCGACCTCCAGCACCACGCCCCAGCCGAGCTCGTGCCACTCCCACCCCGATACGCCCTCCGTGTGCGCGGCGGCCACGACGGCGTCGCCGTACGCCTCCCGCCAGGCGCGGGCCGACGACGTCCCGTCGACGACCTCGATCGAGAACCACTCGGCCACTGCGCACGATCGTACGCCCCGGGCGGCCCGTGCCGCAGCCGGCGGGCTACGGCCCCGGCTCGGTCACGCACGAGCCGGTCGCCTGGCGGCGGTCCGTGCCGGCGAAGGGGCCGCAGTCGTTGGGGACCACCCACACGTGCAGCATCGGCGACGTGGGCCGGTTGACCCCGCCGGGGCGGCACTGGCCGCCGACCAGCACGCCGGCCAGCCGGACCGTCCCGGGCTCGAAGCACAGATTGCCGTGGGTGTGCCACACGGTCAGGTTCCCGGCGATGTCGGGTACGTCGTCCATCGTCGTGCCCGCATCGAGGATGTACATCACGGTGGTGAACCGCCGTGACCCGTCGGGCTGGACCTCGTAGACGAGCGACTCGGGCCGGCCGGGGTCCAGTTCGACGCCGTCGGCCAGGTACTGCGGCCTGACGTAGTGCTCGAAGCCGGAGGCGGCGTCGCCGATCGACTGGTACCCGGCCGCGGTGGCGGCTGCGACGTCCGCATAGACCGCGGTGACCGAGGTGGTCTCGTCGATCAGCTCCCGGGCGGCCTCCCGCTGCTCGTCGGTGGGCTCGTGGTCGAGGTGCTCGGGCACGTCGTGGTGCTCGTGGCCGCCGGCCGCCCCACCCCGCCCGGTGCTGGCCTGCTCCGCCTCGTCACCGGTGTCCCGGGCGGAGTCCTGGTCGGCGTGGTCGGCGGCCGCGTGCGCGGCCTCGGGGGACGCGTCGTGCGCGGCGGCCTCGTGGTCGTCGCCGCCGTGGCCGTGGCCGGCCGCCATGGCGGGAACCGCCGGCAGCACCAGGACCGCCACCCCCAGCGCCGCCAGCACCGGCGGCAGGGCGAGGCGCCGCGGCACGACCAGCGCTGCGCCCGCCCCCAGCACCGCGGCCAGCGCCAGCACCGCGGCGGCCAGGTCCTGGGCACCCACGTCCTCGGCCTCGCGCAGGGCGTCGATCACCGGCAGGCCGGTGGTGCGGGAGGCGACCCAGGCCCCCAGTGCCACCCCGTTCAGCGCCACGCCGGCCGCCGCCACCGCCCGCGAGGCGTGCAGGGCGGCGACGGCCGCCCAGGCGACCTGGGCGACGGCGACCACGGCGAGCAGCACGGCCAGCGCGCGGTCGCCGGCGTGGGTCCCCGCCGCGGCGGCGTGCACCAGCCCGGCCGCGGCGGAGGCGACGGCCGCCAGCGACAGGCAGGCCCGATGGACGTTGGCAGGTTCGTCGGTCACGCTCCCGAGGGGACCGCGCCCGTGTGAGGGCCCGATGAGGGCGGGATGAGGGGTAGGCGCACCTCCAGCCGGGCGCCACCCCCGTCGAGCGCGGCCACGACCGCATCGCCTCCCATGGCCCGGGCCAGCTCGCGCACGAGGGCCAATCCCAGCCCGGTTCCGGGACCGGGCCGGGCCGCCGGCCGGGCGCTGGTGTGGAGGCGCTCGAACACCCGGGCCGCCTCGCCGGCGGGGACGCCGGGCCCGTCGTCCGTCACGGTCAACAAGGCGGTGCCGTCCTCGGCCGCCGCCGCCACCCGGACCAGCGCGCCGGCGTGGCGGCCGGCGTTCTCGACGAGGTTGGCGGCGATCTGGGCCAGCCGGTCGGGGTCGCCGTCCACCGTCACCGGCTCGGCGGGCAGGTCCACGGCCACCGCCACGCCGGCGTCGGCCAGGTCCGGCCGTAGCGCCTCGGCCGTGCCCGCAGCCACGTCCCGCAGGTCCACGGGCCGGCGGTCCAGCGTGAAAGCCCGGGCCCGCAGCCGGGCCAGGTCGAGCAGGTCGTGCACCAGCCGGTCGAGCCGGCCGGCCTCGGTCAGGATCGTGCGCCCGGCCGCGGCCGGATCCGGGGCGGTCCCGTCGGTGAGCGCCTCGGCCCACCCGCCGATCGAGGTCAGTGGCGTGCGCAGGTCGTGGGACACCGACAGCAGGAAGTCCCGCTCGGTGCGCCGGGCCCGCTCCAGGGAGACCGCCATCTCGTTGACCGACCGGATCAGCCGGCCCAGCTCGTCGTCGCCGCGGGCCGGCTCGGGCACCCGGGCGGCGAGGTCGCCCCCGGAGATCCGGCGGGTGGCGGCCTCCGCCGCCGCCAGCGGACCTGCCAGCGACCGTGACAGCCGGACGGCGACCAAGGCCCCCACCAGGACCGTGGCCGCCCCGGCCACCACGAACCACCGCCCGGCCGCGCCGACCCCGGTGGCGGGGGTGTCCACCGCCAGCAGGGCCCGCACCGCCGGCGCCCCGCCGGCCTCCTGCACCGCCGGCGCCCCGCCGGCCTCCTGCACGGTCGGCGCCCCGCCGGCCTCCTGCACGGTCGGCGCCCCGCCGGCGGGCGGGAGCGGGGCGAGCGCGTACGTGCGGCCGGCCCGGCGGTCCGACACCACCCCGCCCGCCCGCACCCGGTCCAGGTCGGCGTCGCTCAACCACCCGGGCGCGGCCGCGAGGGACACGAGGTCCACCGACTCGACGTCGATGGCGGGGGCGAGCCGGGCGGCCACCGCCGCCGCCCGCACCGGCCGGACCTCTGCCACCACCGCCGCCAGCTCGGCCGTCCGGCGGGACAGCTCGTCCTCGTCGCGGTGGCGGGCGTCGATCCGGGTGAGGAACAGCGTCCCCAGGCCGACCACCGCCACCGCCACGGCCACCGCGCCGGTGATGGCCACGAGCAGGCGGCGGCGCACGATCGTCAGCCCAGCCGGTAGCCGGTGCGCTTGACCGTGGCGAGCGGCAGCCCGTCGCCGAGCTTGCGCCGCAACTGGCGCACGTGCACGTCGACGGTGCGCTCGTCGCCGTACCAGTCGTAGCCCCAGGCCAGGTCGAGCAGCTGGCGGCGGGACAGGACGATGCCCCGGTTCCCGGCCAGGGCGGCCAGCAGGGCGAACTCGCGGGGCGCCAGGCTCACGGCCCGGCCCCCGCGCCGGGCCTCGTGGCGGGCCAGGTCGACCTCGACGTCGCCGACGGCCACGGTGCCGCCGTCGGGGGTGCCGTCGCTGCGCCGCAGGATGGCCCGGATGCGGGCCACCAGCTCCCGGGGGGAGAACGGCTTGGTCACGTAGTCGTCGGCGCCCAGCTCCAGGCCCACCACCCGGTCGGTCTCGTCGCCCCGGGCGGTGAGGACGAGGATCGGCACGCTGCTGTCGCGGCGCAGCCGGCGGCACAGCTCGAGGCCGTCGACGCCGCCCGGCAGCCCGATGTCGACGACCGCCAGCGCCGGCCGGTGCTCGGCCACGAGGGCGATGCCCTCGTCGGCCCGCCCGGCCCGGGCCACCCGGAACCCGGCGCGGCCGAGGTACAGCGCCACCAGGTCGGCGATGTGATCGTCATCCTCCACGACGACGACGGTCCGGCACTCCATCGGGTCGTATCGTTCCACCTCTCAGGCGGCGCGGGCGATCGAGGCGGTGAACGGGGCACCGAAGGGGTCGGCCACCCGGACCTCGACCGTGCGGCCGGTGCGGGGGGAGGTGAGGGCGACCTCGCCCGCCGTCCACACGTGGAGCATGCGACGGCTGCCCGTGCACGGCTCCGCGTCGGTGACGAAGAAGGCCGGGCAGGCCGGATCGTGGGTGTGCCAGGTCACGAGATCGGGGGCGGGGGAGGGGGCCGCCGTGCCGCGGGGCGCCACGAAGAAGGCACCCAGCAGGACCGGCCGCTCCCCGCCGGTGTGGTACACGAGCCCGTCGGGCCTCGCCGGGTCCAGCACCGTACCGTCGCGCGCCAGCTCGCGGTCGACGTAGTGCACCACCCCGCCGCGTGCCCGGTCGGGCCGGCGGGGTGCGTAGCCGGCGGCCTCCGCCGCCGCCGGGTCCGCGTAGGCCGCCAGGGCGGCCTCCACGTCGGCGAGCAGGGTGTCGGCGGCCTCCTGCTCGCCGGGAGAGGCGGCGGCGTAGCGCTCGTCGTACGGGGCCCGGTCGGGGTGGTGGCGGGCGTGGTGGCGGGCGCCCGGCGTGCCCGCCGGGCCGTCGGGGGGCACGGTGGCTGCCCCGGTCTCCGGTCCCGCCGGGGCCTCGGCCCACGCCACCGCCCCGGCGGCCACCAGGCCGCCGGCGGCCACGATCCCGGCCAGAGCCCAGCGCCCGGCCCGCCGGGGCCGGGACGGCGTCGTCGTCGCGTCGGTCACACCCGGCAGTCGACCACGGCCGTGTGAGGACGGTGTGATGGGTTCCACATGTGAATGAACGTTTAGGATGTGGCGGATGTCGCAGTTGCCGGGCCAGGCACAGCGAGGGGTGGAACGCCGGGCGGCGATCATCGACGCCGCGCTCGAGGTGTTCGCGGTGCGCGGCTACCGGTCCAGCGCACTGGCCGAGATCGCCGAGCGGGTCGACGTCACCCCGGGCGGCATCCTGTACCACTTCGGCTCGAAGGAGGCCCTGCTGCTGGCGGTGATCGCCGAGCGGGACCGGCGGGCCGGTGACCTGCTGGACGGCGCGCTCGACGGCAGCGGCACCGATGCCCTCCGCAGCGTGGTGCGCATCGCCGCCCTGTGCGAGGACCAGCCCGGGCTGGCCGCCCTCCACACCATCCTCCAGATCGAGAGCCTCGAGCCCGGGGCGCCGGCGCACGCCTACTTCGCCGCCCGCAGCGAGTTCCTGCGGTCCGCGGTCGAGGACATCCTCGTGCGGGGCCAGGACACCGGCGAGGTGGCGGTCGGCATCGACTGCGCCGCCATGGCCGCCGAGTTCATCGCCTTCCTGGAAGGCGCATCGGTGGTGTGGCTCATGGACCGCTCGCTGTCGCTGGTGACCCTGTACGACACCTACATCGAGTCGTTCATCGCCCGCCTCGCCCGGTCGCCGCACGACGAGCTGGCCTGACCGGCGGGCGGCGCTACCCGGTCCCGGGGGGCGCCTTCTCCCAGACGGAGACGTGCGAGGTGCTCTCGCCGGTGAACGGAGCCCGGTCCCAGCCGGCCCACCGGTGGCGCCGCGACAGGCCGGCGAGCCGCGCCATCAGGTCGAGCTCGGACGGCCACACGTACCGGAACGGCGTCCGCCACTCGCGCGCCCCCGACACGTCGGCGACGAAGTGGTGCGACACGGCCTGCTGGGCGACGAGGTCGACGTAGCGGTCGTAGCCCACGTAGCCCGGGGAGTGGGCGAAGACGCGCGCGTCCTCCCCGGGTGGGAGGCGGCGCAGGGAGGGAACGCCGACCTCGATCACGAAGCATCCGCCGGGCTCGAGGTGGGCGGCGGCGTTGGCGAAGCACGCCACCTGCTGGTCCTGGGTGGTCAGGTTGCCGATCGTGTTGTACACGAGGTACACGAGCCGGAAGCTGCCCTCGACCCGGGTCGTCGCCATGTCGCCGAGCGTCACCGCGACACGCTGCTCCGGGTCCTTGGCACGGAGCTGGGCGGCCATGGCGGCAGAGAGCTCGATCCCCGTGACGGGCACGCCCCGGGCCGCGAGCGCCAGCGCGACGCGGCCCGTCCCGACGGCGAGCTCGAGCGCAGCTCCGTCCCCGGCGAGCTCGGCCAGCAGGTCGACCGCCGGTCCGAGGACCTCGGGGGCGAACATCGGGGCGGAGCTCTGGTCGTAGCCGGCGGCGACGTCCTCGCCGAAGTGGTCCTGCGGCACCCGCCCACACTGCACCGTCGCGTCGCGCCGCTCCACCTGGTATCGCATCGTGCGCCGTGCGGACACCTCGGCTGAGGCCCACGCGGTGCAGGGGCGATCTACCGGGAGATGTCGCCCCACCGGCGGGTCTCCATCGCGGTAGAGATGTCCGAGGACCTGAACTCCATCGCCGCGGAGGGCGTGCGGGCCCGACATCCGGATCACGACGACGAGCGGGTGCGCCGGGCGGTGTTCAGGCTGCGTCTGGGTGACGAGGTCTTCCGTCAGGTGTGGCCAGACCCGCCGCTCGTCGCTCCGTGAGCGCGGCGGACCTGCTCCGAGACCTCGTGACGGCCCTCGAGGGCGCCCTGGTGCCCGTGCCGGCCGGGTGCTGGCATGGGCAGCGAGCCGGCGGTACGAGAGCATCGGGCTCGCTCACGGCCAGGCGCGTCAGCGAGCGGTCGGGTCGTGGGTTGCCGTCCGAGTCCGAGCCAGGACGTCGCGCACGGCGCCGGCGACCGCGTCGGGACGATCGATGGAGACGAAGGTGGTGGCGTCGGGAACCTCGTCGAGCCGGGCGTCGGGGAAGGCGGCCGCCAACCGCCGGGCGAGGTCGATGGTGAAGATCCTGTCGCGGGTGCCCCACACGAGCCGCACCGGACCTGAGAAGCGGGCCAGCCAGGTGGCGGCGTCGACGAGCTCGGTCCGCTGCAGGCCGCGGGCGAAGCGGGTGACGTCGCGCCGGATGGCCGCGCTGTCCAGGACCGGCTGGATCCAGCCTCGGGTCAGCTCGGCGTCCACCGGGTGGTTGAGCAACGGTCCGAAGGCCAGCGGCGAGTGGCGCACGGCACGCAGCCGGGCCTGCTGGGCGAGGGCCCAGACGCCGGTGCGGGACCGGGCCGTGACGAACAGCGGCACGAGGAACCGCGGCGGGAACTGCTCGAAGGCGTCGCAGTTGGTGAGCACCAGCCCTGCGACTCGGTGGGCGTCGCCACGCAGCGCGAGCTGGCACAGGCCGCCTCCGGTGTCGCTGCCGACCAGGACCACGTCGCGGAGGTCGAGGGCGTCGAGCAGGGCCAGCACCGCGTCGGCGACGGCGATCGGTGACAGCTCTGCGTCGGGGTCCGCCGGTTGGCGGTGGGCGCCGAGCGGCCAGTCCGGCACGATGCAGCGCACGCCGCCGGTCGCCAGCTGTTCCGCCACGGGGTCCCAGAGAGTGCCGTTGACGAGGAAGCCGTGGACGAACACGGCGACCGGCCGGTCGCCGGCGTCGGGCCCGATGACCCGGTAGTCGACGGGGCCGGTGGGAAGTTGGATGGTCGGCATGGTCCCTCCGGTATGCCTAAACTTCCATACACTGTGAATGGAAGTTCCGTGCAGTCTGTATGAAAGTGCGGCCGATGTCAAAGGTTGGGGTGACGGCACGACGAACACAGAGCGAGCGCACGGCCCGGACCCGGGCCGCGCTGATCGCCGCGGCCCGCCGGCTGTTCGGGGCCGAGGGCTTCGCCGACGTCGGCGCCGAGCGGATCGCCCGCGAGGCGGGCATGACCCGCGGCGCCCTCTACCACCAGTTCAGCGACAAGGCCGACCTGTTCGCCGCCGTGCTCGACCAGGTCGAGGCCGAGATCGCCCAACGGGTCGCCGACTCGGTCGCCGGCTTCGACCCGGACGACAGCGCGGGCATGCTCGTCGCCGGCGCCGGCGCCTGGCTCGACGCCAGCAGCGAACCGGACCTGCAGCGCATCGTCCTGCTCGACGGTCCGTCCGTCCTCGGGTGGGACACCTGGCGTGAGATCAGCCTCCGCCACACCGTCGGGCTCGTCGCCGCCCTCCTCCAGGACGGCATCGACCGCGGCTCCCTGCCGGCCCAGCCCGTCCAGGCCCTGACCCACGTCCTCGTCGGCGCCGTGGACGAGGCCGCTCTCTACCTCGCCCGGGCGGGGGATCCGGCAGCAGCCCGAGCCGACATCGACGTGGTGCTCCGCCGCCTCACCCTGGCACTCACCGCTCCTGGCTGACGGCCTACGGGACGGAACCCAGGCAGAACTCGTTGCCCTCCGGGTCCCGGAGGACGACCCACCGGATGCCGTTCGCCTCGCGCCAGTGGGGCCTGCCGTCGACCCGTCGGTCGGCGAGCGAGGCGCCCAGCCGGACCAGGCGCTGGACCTCGTCGTGCGGTGACCGGGCGGCGAGGTCGACGTGGACCCGGTTCTTGCCGGGCGTGGGGTCGTCCACCCGGAGGAACAGCATCTGCCGGAGGCCGGGCCCGTCGGGTGCGCGCAGCCGCACGAAATCGTCCCGCTCGTCGGCCACCTCGTAGCCCGTCACCTGGGACCAGAACCGCCCGAGCAGCCGCGGGTCGCCGGCGTCGAAGGTGACGTTGTGGATGAACGCAGGCATCGCAGAGAGTCTGCCCGGCGCGCGACAGCAAGGCCTTGCCAGCGAAGCACGGTCTGGAGGTGCCTACGCGGGCGCGGTGACCGGGAAGCCGAGGTCGGTGGCCGCAGTGGCCAGCTCGCTGTCGTAGGTCACGAAGTCGGTCAGCTCGGTGCGGAAGGGATCGGCGGTGGCCACATGGATGGCGTCGAGCGATCCGAGCTTGGCCACCTGGTACGAGCGGGCACGGTCCAGCACGGTGCTCGAAAGGTCGACCACGTAGACCCCTCTCACCGCTTGTCCGACGTAGTAGGGGACCCGGGTGTGGTCGACGCCTCCCCGGAGCAGAGCCCGGGTGATCTCCAGCAAGGCCAGCTCGCTGGAGAGCAACTCGGCGTCATCGGGTAGCGCCTCTCGCCAGGTGCGCAGCGCCTCGGTCTCCTTCTCGGGCTTGATGAACTTCACGAGTGCACGACCGTCGAGGTAGATCACCGCTGACGCTCCTTGTCGCGGTCGGCGATCACGAGGTCGGACAAGCTCGCAACGTCATCGGCCAGATCAGGGATGACGTCGGGCATGCCCTGCTCGGCGGGCGGCCGCACAGTGCCGTCGCTGATCATGCGCTCGAGGGTGCTGGGGTTCTCGATCTCGGGCACCAGCCGGAGCACGGGCCGACCGCGGTCGGTCACGAGGATCGACTCGCCGGCCCGTACGCGAGCGACCGCTCTGGACGGATTCTGGTTCAGCTCTCGTAGGCCGATGGTCTCCATCCGCCAAATGTACCTACTAAATGTAGGCACAACGAGGTTAAGGCCGGTCGCGTCGCGCTACACTAAGGCCTTGACCTAAGTATCGGGCTCCTGCATAGTCGGGTGCGTGCCTCAGCGAGCCGCGGTGCTGGACCGCCTGTTCCAGGCGCTCGCCGATCCGACCCGCCGGGCCGTCGTCGAGCGCCTGGGCTCGGGCCCGGCCGCCACGTCAGAGCTCGCCAGCCCGTTCGCGATGGCGCTGCCCTCGTTCATCCAGCACCTCGACGTGCTCGAGAGGGCCGGGCTCGTCAGATCCACCAAGGCGGGGCGCGTCCGCACCTACCGGCTCACACCGCAACCGCTGGATGCGGCCGAGAGCTGGATGGCGGGCCAGCGCCGGTTGTGGGAGCGCCGCCTCGACCAGTTCGACGACTTCGTCCGCACCCTCAAGGAGACGGAGCAGTGACCATGCCCGAGCATCCTGTCGACCCGACCCTCGACCTCGTCCTCGAGCGTGAGGTCGACGTCCCGCCCCACCTCGTGTGGGCCGCGTGGACGACGCCCGAGCACCTGATGAAGTGGTACGCCCCGAAGCCCTACGAGACGATCGAGTGCGAGATCGACCTGCGCCCCGGCGGCATCTTCCGGGCCGTGATGCGATCGCCGGAGGGTGAGACCGTCGACGAGGGTGGCGGCTGCGTCCTCGAGGCCGTCGAGCACCGGCGCTTCGTGTGGACCGCGGCGATGGGGCCCGGGTTCCGCCCCGTCGCGGTCGACCTCCCCTTCACCGCCATCATCACCCTGGAGCCGGCCGCGTCGGGGACGGTGTACAGGGCCGTCGCGGTGCACGGCTCGCCCGAGACGAGGACCGCCCACGAGAACATGGGCTTCCACGAGGGCTGGGGCGCGGCCCTCGACCAGCTCGTCGAGGTGGCCAGGGGCCTCTGAGGGCCCGTCACCGCATCGTCCGGCAACCCCGCCGCGCCCCCGCCCGGTGGTCGTGGCTCCCACAGCAAGGAGGCCCGATGGGCCAGATCGTGTCCAGCTTCTTCATCTCGCTCGACGGCGTGGTGGAGACCCCTGACCAGTGGCACTTCCCCTACTTCAACGACGAGATGGGCGAGGCCGTCGGCAAGATGATGGGGACCACGGAGGCCATGCTCATGGGCCGCGTGCTCTACGAGGAGTGGGCGGCCTACTGGCCCACGAGCGACGACGAGCCCATCGCCTCGACCTTCAACGACATGCCCAAGTACGTCGTGTCCCGGTCGCTCCGTGACGCCTCGTGGAACAACACCACGGTCATCAGCGGCGATGTGGCGGCCGCCATCCGGGAGCTGAAGGATGGCAGCGAGGGCGACATCGGCATGTCGGGCAGCGCCACGCTGGTCCGCTGGCTGCTGGCCAACGGGCTCCTCGACCGGCTGAACCTCATGGTCCACCCCATCGCCGTCGGCAAGGGCGCCCGCCTGTTCGAGGACACCCCGACCCACCCCCTGCGCCTGCTGTCGCACGAGGTGTTCAGCACCGGGGTGCTCAACCTCGCCTACGCCCCCGCCGACGCCTGACACGGCGCAGCCCCGTCGCGCCCCGAGCCGGGAGCCCCGACTCCAGCCTTGACTATCGAAGTTCGATATATCAAGATCCGAGCATGCCTCGGCCGAAGCCGCTCCCCGCAGCATCGCTGCACGTCGTGCTGGCTCTCCTGGACGGCGAGCTCCACGGCTACGCCCTCATGCGCCGCGTGGCGGAGCTCAGCGGGGGGGCCGTCCGGATGGGCCCCGGCACCCTCTACGGAACGCTCAACCGGCTCCTCGACTCCGGGTTGATCGTCGAGACGACCGATCGGTCACCCCGCAGCGACAACGAGCGGCGCCGCTACTACGAGCTCACGCCCGCCGGTCGCCTCGTCGCCGTCGACGAGCTCACGCGACTCCAAGCCCTCGTGCACCGCGCCGCGGGCCACCTGCCCGGCGGAGCACCGGCATGACCGGCGCGCCGCGGACCGTCCGGGCCTACCGGCTGCTCGTTCACCTGTACCCCAGGCGGTTCCGGCAGGAGTACGGCCCCGACCTCGTCGGGCTCGTCGCCGACCAGCTCCGCGACGAGCCGGCGGGCCGGGTCCTGGTCCGCAGCGCCGTCGATCTCGCCCTGACCGTCCCCACCCGGCACCTGGAGGCCCACATGGACCGCGCACCAAGCCTGCTCGTCCCCGCGCTCTTCGGCGCGCTCGCCCTGAGCGCGGTCATCGTCGGGGCGGTCGTCGGCCACCCCCTCGTCCTTCTGGCCTGCCTCGCGGTCGGGGTGACGGCGGGATGGCTGGGGCTGGTCGCCGCCCACCGGGTCCGCCCCCTCACCCGACCCCACTCGGCGAGCGCCCACTGGTGGAAGGTGCTCGCCGCCGGCTTCGGGCTGCTGGCGGCGCTGATCTTGATCACCACCGCCACCGGTGATCTCCCGCACGGTGGCTGGTACATCGCCATGCTGACCGGGCTCACCGCCCTCGTGCTCGTCGCGGCCGGCATCGTGCTCGGCATCGTCCATCTCGCGAGCCGGACCCGGCGGGCAATGTCCTAGCTCGGGGGGCGAGCCGGGCCCGACGGTTGACAGCACCCCGATGCCCTCTGTACTTTCCGCACTGGTTAATTAGCCAACCAGGAAAGTACAGGGGGGCCATGGCGACCGCCACCGACGAGGACCGGCTCAGCGAGACGTTCGCCGCACTGGCCAACTCGACGCGGCGGGCGATCCTGGCTCGGCTGGCAGAGGGTGAGGCGACCGTCAACGCGCTCGCCGAGCCGTTCGAGCTGACGCTCCCGGCCATCTCCAAGCACATCAAGGTGCTGGAACGGGCCGGGCTGGTCGTGCGGGGCCACCGGGCCCAGTACCGACCGTGCGCCCTCGATGCCGCCCCCCTCCAGGAGGTGTCGTCCTGGGCCGAGCGCTACCGGCCGGTCTGGGAGGCCCGCTTCGAGCGGATGGACGGCTACCTCACCCAGCTCGGAACGCGACGAAAGGCAGGCGAGGACGATGGCTGACGACGGGACCGGTGACGCGGTGGTGATCGAGCGCAGCTTCGATGCGCCGGTGGGTCTCATCTGGCAGATGTGGACCGAGGCGGAGCACTTCAAGGCGTGGTACGGCCCCGACGGCGCCACCATCCCCGTCGCGGACATGGACGTGCGGGTGGGCGGTACCCGCCGGGTGTGCATGGAGATGCCGTCCCCGGACGGGCCGATGCGGATGTGGTTCGCGGGCGAGTACCGCGAGGTCGTGCAGAACGCGCGGCTGGTCTACACCGAGGCCTTGTCCGACGAGGCGGGGGTCAGCGCGGCGGGGCATCCCGCCATGACCGAGGTCCGGGTCGAGCTGGCGGACGAGGGCGGGCGCACGAGGATGGTGATGACCCACGTCGGGATCCCTGCCGACTCCCCGGGCGCAGCCGGTTGGGCGATGGCCCTCGACAAGCTCGCGGCTCAGGCCCACGCACGCACGGCGGGCCGTCCGTAGACGGCGCGAGCGCCGGGCTCCGGCCCGGTCATGGCGGCGGTGCGGGCCGCCCGGCTACTCGTGCTCGGGGTGGATGACGACCGGGTGGCCCGGCGCGCTGGTCTCGGCGTAGTCGGGTCCCTCGGGGGCCGGGGGGTTCGGCGGGGGCTCGCCGTAGTCGTCCTCGCCGGCCACCCACTCCACGCTGTCCTCCGCCCAGTTGTCGTCGTCCTTCTCGGCCTGGACCCAGCGCGCCCAGTTGATGCGGTTCTGCTCGCCACGGGCCTCGGCCCACTTGGCGGCGAACAGGTCGGCCAGGCCCCGGAGCGCTTCCTTCACCGTGGCGGCATCGGTGCCCGCCGTGGCCAGGTTGTGGGTGAACGTGTCGCGGTGGCCGCCCTCCCAGTCGGCCGTCGCCTTGCCCGCCTCGGTGACCCACGAGTCGTGCCGGGCGTCGACGACGCCCGAGAGCTCGTAGAGGTCGCGTGCCGCGGACAGCGCCAGGTCGTAGGCGAACGTCACGTTGGCGGAGCTGGCCGAGTAACCACCCATGGCCAGGGGAGTGTAGGAGCCGGCCCGCCGCGCTTTGCCGCGCGACACCACCCGGGACACGGCCTGTGCTTCTATCGCCCGCATGGTCACGGCAGCAGCGGACCTCGGCAAGCTGGCCGCCTTCGTGCAGGCGGCCGGCGGCATCCTCGACGGCGGTGCCGGCGCACCCGACGGCCTCAACCAGCGCATCGCCGCACTGCGGGCGAACTACGACGCGTTCCAGGCCCGGGTGGCGGCGGGGGCGTCGCTGGGGGTCGCAAACCCCGACCTGATGGGGGCGGGCCCCTCCGGGGGCGAGCTGGGCCTGCTCGCCACCCACTACCGCAACGACCGGCTGTTCGTGGAGGCGGTGCACCGCGCCTTCGTCGACGCCTCGGGCGTCACCGACGGACTCGTCAGCGCCGACCAGGCCACCTTCGACAGCGCCCTCCTCGCCGCGCTGGAGGCGGTCGCCGCCGAGCACCACCTCGATCCGGCCGAGCTGACGCAGCGCTCGCCGGTCACGGTCGACGACCCGATCGCCGCCGGCGTCCCCCAGTCGTCGGGCTTCGTCAACGACCCCGTGTGCACCGCCACCGGCCACTTCCTGGAGGTCGAGGAGGACTTCACGTGGCCCGAGCGCCTGGCCGCGCTGCGCTGGGCACGGACGTACTCGTCCCGGTTCGTGGCCTCCGGGCCCCTCGGGCGGGGCTGGGCCTCGTGGGCCACGACCGCCCTGGTCCTCCACCCCGACTCGACCGTCGGCTACCAGGGCCCCGACGGCCAGCTGGCCGTGTTCCACCCCGAGCGCACCGGCCCCGGCTACCGGCGGGTGCCCGGCCTGGCCGCCACCCTGGCCGTGGTGGCCGCCGCCGGCGACGCGGGCGGGGAGGGGCACGGCGGATGGGAGCTGACGTGGGACTGGCACGCGGCCCGGCCCGGCGAGGTGTGGCGCTTCGACGCCGCCGGGCACCTGGCGTCGATGTCCGGCCCCGCCTCCGGCACCACCCGCTGCCAGTACGACGGCGGCAGGCTGGTGGCGCTGGCCCACGACGGCGGCCGCCGGCTGACCGTGGTGTGGGACGGCGACCGCATCGCCGGCGTGGACTCCTCTTGCGGGCGGCGCGCCCGCTACCACTACGACGACGCCGGCGACCTCGTCCGCGCCGAGCGCGTCACCGGCGACCGCCGCTACGAGGTCGACGCCCGGGGCCTGATCGTCGAGGTGCGCGACGCCGACGGGGTGCGGCTGTGCCGCAACCGCTACGACGCCGAGGGCCGGGTCGTCAGCCAGGTCACGCCGTTCGGCCGCGAGGTCGTGCTCACCTACCACCGCGGCCGGCGCACCGAGGTGGCCGACACCGCCGGCGGGCCCGTCGCCCACTACGAGCACGACGCCGCCGGCCGGCTGGTCGGGCTGGTCGACGACCTGGGCCACCGGCTGGAGCGCAGCTTCGATGCCGAGGGCCGCTGCGTCGAGGCCACCGGCTTCGACGGCGCCACCACCCACCAGGGCTTCGACGCCGAGGGCCGCACCGCGTCACGCCGCGGTCCGGACGGGGTGGAGGAGCGCTGGGACTACGACGAGGCGCAGCGCGTCACGCGCCACGCGGTGGACGGCGGCGCGGTGACGACATACGAGTACGCAGACGGCGCGGTCGTGCCCCGTCGCATCGCCGGCCCCCTCGGCTGGGAGATGCAGCTCGACGTGGACGAGGGCCTGCTGCGGGCCGTCACCGACGCCGACGGGGTGACCGTGCGGTTCGACCACGACGCCGACGGCAACGTCGTGTCGATCACCAACGGCCTCGGGGCCGTCACCCGCTTCGTCCCCCACGTGTCGGGCGAGGTCGCAGAGGTGACCACGGCCGACGGGGCGGTGCTGCGCCTGGTGCGCGACGACGCCGGACGGCCCGTGGCCGCCCACACCCCCGACGGGTCCGAGTACCGCTTCGAGTGGTCGCCGGCGGGTCGGCTCGCCGCCACCGTCGAGCCCAACGGCGCCCGCACCACCTTCGAGGCCGGCTCGCACGGCGAGACGCAGCGCATCGTCGACGCCGTCGGCGCCGCGATCGAGCTGCAGCACGACCACATGGCCCGCCTCGTCGGCCTGGCCGCGCCCGGCGGCGCCAAGTGGGGCTTCGACTACTCGGCCACCGGCCTGCTGTCGCTGGTCACCGACCCCGGCGGCGCCGTGTGGCAGTACGGCTACGACGGCGAGGGCCGGCTGGTCACCGCCACCGACCCCCTGGGTCACGACGTGCGCCGCCGCCACAACCCCGCCGGCCGGATGGTCGAGCTGGTCGACCGGCTGGGCAACGCCACCCGCTACAACCACGACGCCCTCGGGCGGGTGGTGCGGGAGGAGGCGGCCGACGGCGGCGTCACCGCCTACGAGTGGGACGAGCTGGGCCGCCCCACCGCCGTCCGCTTCCCCGACGGCGACACGCTCGCCTATGCCTACACGCCCGCCGGCCGGGTGCGGTCGGTGCGCACGGCCGAGGGCCGGGGTTGGACGAACTCCTACGACGCCGCCGGACGCCTGGTGGCCGTGGCCGGCGCCGACGGGGCCACCACCCGCTTCGCGTGGGACGCCTGCGACCGCATGACCACCGTGACCTCGCCGTCCGGGCGGGTCGACCGGCTGCGCTACGACCGGCTGGGCCGGGTGGTCGAGACCGAGCGGGGCGGGCGGGTGTGGCGCACCCAGTACGACCACGCCGGCCGGGTGGTGGCGGCCACCGACCCCGCCGGCGCCACCGTCCGCTACGGCTACGACCTGCGGGGCAAGCTGGTGTCGGCCACCGACGCGCTCGGCGCCACGGTCCGCATCCGCTACGACGAGCGCGGCAACCCGGCCGCCCTGGTGGACGCGCTGGGCGGGCTGGTCACCACCACGTTCGACGCCATGCGGCGGCCGGTGGCCACCACCGACCAGCTGGGCCGCACCAGCCGCTTCGAGCGCGATCTGGCGGGGCGCGTCGTCCGCCACGAGCTGCCCACCGGCGACGTGATCGCCTGGCGGCGGGACGCCCGGGGCCAGACGCTCGACGTGCGGGTCAACGGGCGGGACGTCGTCGTGTTCGACCGCGACCGCGTGGGCCGGCCCGTGCTCGTCCACGAGCCGGCCGGCAACCGCACCCTGACGCTCGGCTGGACCGCGGGCGGGCGCCTGCGCTCCCTCGATGCCGACGGCCGCACGTTGCGCTGGGAGCGCGACCGCGACGGCCACGTCGTCGCCCGCCACGAGCCGTCGGGCCGGGTCACCCGCTACCAGCGGGGCCCCTCCGGCCGGCTCACGACCGTCGAGGTCGACGGGGTCGGCCGCATCGACCTGGACCACGACGGGGACGGCCGCCTGCGCGCCCTGCGGGGCCCGGGGATCGAGCGGCGCTGGGACCACGACACGGGTGGCCTGGTGGTCGGCGCCCAGCTCGGGGACGGCCGTTCGGTGGAGCTGACCCGCGACGCGGCCGGCCGGGTGGTCGAGATGCGGGGCGGCGGCACGGTCAGCCGCTATCGCTACGACCCGGCCGGCCAGCTGGTGGCCGCGTCGCAGGGCACCGACGCCTGGGAGTGGTTCTACGACTCGGCCGGCCGCCTGGTCCGGGAGAGCGGCCCGGCCGGCAGCCGCACGTTCGCCTACGACGAGGCCCACCAGCTCGTGCGCATCGACGGGCCCGCCGGGCCCACCGCCCTGGCCTACGACGCCGCCGGGCGGCGCACCGCCGAGGACGGACCGGACGGCACCCGGCGCTACGACTGGAACCCGCGGGGCCGCCTGCGGGCCGTCGAGGTCGGCGGCCGGCGCCACACGCTCGACGTCGACGCCATCGGCCGCCTGGCCGCGGTCGACGGCGTGCGGCTCGACTGGGACCCCACGGCATCGGTGACCGAGCTGGTGGCGCTCGGCGACGACGCCGTCGTGAGCGCCGGCGGCACGGTGCTCGGCATGGACCGCGGGGCCGGCGGGGCCGGCGTCGGGTGGCTGGCCGGCGACGGCCTCGGGTCCACGGACCGCGGCGACGGCCGCGATCCCTGGGGCCACGATGCCGGGGCGGCCGGCGGGGGTGCGTCGCTCGGCTTCCTGGGCGAGGTCGACATCGACGGCCTGACCTGGCTGCGCAATCGCGTCTACGACGCGGCCACCCGCCAGTTCCTGAGCCCCGACCCGCTGCCCGGCATCCCCGGCCTGCCGGGCGTGGCACACCCGTACCAGTACGCCAACGGCGACCCGATCGGGTTCGTCGATCCGCTGGGCCTGCAGGGCCAGCCGCTGTCGGTGGCCCAGTACGACGACATCCGGGCCCAGGAGACCGGGCCCCAGTGGAACAACATCGTGACCGCCGGCCTCGTCGTCGTCGGCGTGGCCGCCATGTTCATCCCCGGCGTGAACCTGGCGGGCGCCATGCTGATCGGCGCGGCGCTGGGGGCGGCGGGCGGCGCGGCGCCCGGTGTCATCCAGGGCTTTTCGACCGGCAACTGGGACTGGGAGACCATCGGGGGCGGCGCGCTCCGGGGCGCCGTGGTGGGGGCGGCGGCCGGGCCGTTCGGCCGGGGCGCGGGCGCCCTGACCTCGCGGGCGGGGGTGAGCCTTACCGGCCGCTTCGGCACGTCGCTCGTCACCCAGGGGACCCGGGCCAGCAGCGCGTTCTACGGCGGCATCGGTGGCGCAGGCACCGGCGCGGCCACGGGCACCTTCGGGGAGCTGTACGACCTCACCCCGCTACCGGGCAGCGACGGCAGCTTCGACCCCGAGGCCGTGGCGGTGAGCACCGTGATCGGCGGCGGCACCGGAGCCGGCGGCGGCGCTGCTCTGTGGCGGCCCCACCCCGCCCAGGTGGCCGCCACCGACCAGATCAACCTCGCCCAGGGGTCGAGCCCCCGGCCGGGCGCCGGCGGGGCGCTCATCGCCCCCGACGGCACGCCGTTCCCGGCCTCGAGCGCCAAGGGCGGCCAGCCGCCGGCGCTCAACCCGCAGGTCCAGCAGGTCATGGACGACATGACGGTCCGCGGCCCCGGCCACGGGCGCTGCGTCGAGCCGCAGTCGGTGTCCAACGCCCTCGACGCCGGGGTCGACCCCCGGGGCGGGGTGATGAGCACCGGCCAGGTGCGCGCGCCCGGCAACCCCAAGCACGGTCAGCCCCTGCCTCCGTGCCCGTCCTGCTCGCAGCTGCTCGATCACTTCGGCATCGACTGGCTGCCTCCGGCATGATCGGGGCCCGATGAGCCGCTTCACCCCCGAGGTCGACAAGGTGCTGCGGGCCGCGGGGTGGACGCCCGGCCGCCAGGTCCCCGACGCCCAGCTGCAGGCCTGGTCCGAGAGGCTGGGCGAGGGCTTCACGATGTTCGGTACGGCCACCGCCGCCCTGCGCGAGTTCGGCGGCCTGGAGGTCGACCAGTCGGGCCCCGGGGAGGCGTGGGCCCGCGAGCCCTTCGAGCTCGATCCCGCGCTCGCCTTCGGCGAGGAGGACCGGTTCCAGCTCCACACCGACGAGCACGGCATGGAGCTGTTCCCCCTCGGCGAGGCCTACGGCGGCTACTACTTCCTGGCCATCGACCCGACCGGCCGCACCTATCTCGTCATGGACGACATAAAGCTCATCGCCGAGTCCTTCGACGAGGCGCTGGACTCCCTCGTGCGGGGCAAGGGACAGCTGCCGCTGCCCTGAGGTCTTTCGTCGCCGCCTGCAGAGGAGCGGTCAGTCCTCCCGGAGGATGCGCTCGAGGGTGCGGGCCA
Organism: Acidimicrobiales bacterium; assembly: GCA_035707385.1. Classification (GTDB taxonomy): domain Bacteria; phylum Actinomycetota; class Acidimicrobiia; order Acidimicrobiales; family VFJN01; genus ZC4RG19. Next base: position 3,001 of record DASSUD010000109.1, on the reverse strand, counting down.
TGACGTCGCCGAGCGCGTGACGGCGGGGGACGTAGTACAGGACGCCGCCGACCGCGTGTTCGAGCTCGAACGTGCGCGCCCGGATCCAGGTGGCGTCGTCGGCTCCCACGACGTCGCGGAACACCCTTCGGGCTTCGGAGTCCAGCACCGACCAAGCGGGTGAGAGGTCCTGAGCCGGATCCCCGTATCCAGCGGTGCCCCAGTCGATGATCGCCGACAGGCGTCCGGACCGAACCAGGAGGTTCCCAGGAATCAGGTCGCCGTGAAGGAAGCGGGTGTCGACGGTGCCGGCGGCGTCGAGTGCCTCGGCGGCGAGGCGTCTCACACGGGCGACGTCGATCAGCTCGGGTGCTCTCCACCGGTCATCGTCGAGCCACCACTCCAGTCGTTGCACGAGCGGTTCGATCGGACCTCCACGATCGCCCGGGAGCCGTTCTGCGGCCGGAAGGTCCGAGAGCTCCCGAATCGCGAGCACGGCCTCTCCGAGATCGACCGCAAGCTCCTTCAGGCTCTTGTCGAGCTCGGCTCGGGCCGACCAGGCGTCCGATCCGTCGAGCCAACCGAGCACCGACCACCGATGGGGGAAGACCTCATGTGGTTCGCCGACATGGAGAACAGGTGGTGTGGAGATCACCGATCCGAGTGGACTCGTCGCCAGCCGCCCGAGGAGCTCGGTTTCGTGAACGACCGCCTCTGCCGCCCCCGGGCGTCGCGGCAGTCGAACCACGGCGTCGCGCCCGGAGCCGACGCGTACTCGCCACATCGCGTTGTCGGTGCCGGAGGTCTCGACGTAGGCAACCGGCAGGCGTGACCAGCCGGGGCACTCCGTGGCGAGCAGCGTTCGCAGTGTCGCCTCGCTCGTATCGGGCTCGTCGTCATGAATCGAGTGGCCCACCCACACATCGTTGCTGGCTCCGGGATCGACGCCGAGCGGATTTTCCACCGGCCCGACCACCGGTCGGCCCGCGTGACATGGGGTCGGGCCGGCCCACAGTGGGGCGCTACGGCACCCGGCCGGCCTCCAGGCCCCGCCGGACGATCTCGTCCACGGTCTCGGCCGGTGCCTGGCCCGACGTATCGAGCCACAGCCCGATCCGCGGCGTGGCCCGGCGCAGGTGGGCGTCCAGCGCGGCGACACCCCCGGCGTCGCCGTAGGCGTCCTTGGCCCGCGCCGCCTCCCGAGCCGCCACCACGTCGGGACGGGGCGCGAGGACGACCACCACCAGCGGGCGGGACCGCAGGGCGGCCACGTAGTCGGCCAGCGCCGTCCCCAGGACCACGTCCTGCACGACCACCGCGAACCCGGCCGCGTGGTAGGCGTCGGCGGTGGCGGCGCCCAGGCGGTAGCGCAGCCGGAGCTGGCGGAGGGCCTCGTCGGTGGGCTCGGCCGTCATCTCGTGGCGGCCGGCCACGATCGTGCGCCGGAAGGCGTCGCCGCGGACGTGGGCCCCCCGCGGGAACCGCCGGGCCAGCAGCTCGGCCACGGTGGACTTCCCGGCGGCGGAGATGCCCGTGATCAGCACGACCGGCCGGGAGTCGAGGAGTGTCACGGCAGCTTCGTACCAGGGGGCGGGCGGATGCGGCCTACCGTTTCCGCCTGGTGCGACCCGACCCGGAGGACGGCCCGTGGCCCACCCGCGCATGTACCGCGACGACGACCCCTACCTGAGCGAGCTGCGGGCGGTGTGCCTCGCCCTGCCCGAGTCGGTGGAGGTCGAGGCCTGGGGCCGCCCCACGTTCCGGGCCGGGAAGAAGATCTTCGCCGTGTTCACCGGCGATCCCGACGAGTCGTTCGCCGTGATCTTCAAGCCCGAGCCCGACGAGCGCCAGGCCCTGGTGCACGACTCCCGCATCTACGTCCCGCCGTACTTCGGGCCCGGTGGTTGGCTCGCCCTCACCTTCTCGCCGGGCGTCGACTGGGGCGAGGTGGCCGAGCTGGTGGAGGGGTCGTACCGCCAGGTGGCGCTGAAGCGGATGCTGAAGGCGCTCGACCAGCGGGGCTGACGGAAGGGCGGGCGCGGGCGGGTATCGACGCCGGACCGCCAAGTTCTCGTGGCTGTCGCGGCTCGCCTAGTTTCCTGGCGTGAGCACCGACGACAGCGCTCTGACCCGACGTCGCCCCAACCCGCAGGCCGTGGTGGTGGGTGTCGGCGTGGCCTTTGCCATCGTGGTGGTGGCGTCGGGCATCGCCGCCACCGTGAACCAGTGGCACGACGACTCGACCGTCCACCGCGAGGTGTTCGGCAACGTGCCGTCGGCCTGGAAGGCCGTGTTCTACACGGTCGTGCCCCTGCTGCTCGTGCTCGGCGCGGTGCAGTTCTCCCACCGGGTCGCGAACTGGCGCCGGGGCGGCCCCGACGACCGGGGCACCACCCGGGCCAACGTGGCCCGGCGCCTGGCCGACTTCCGCGCCGGCGTCTACATGCAGACCCTGCTGCGCGATCCGGCGGCCGGGGTCATGCACTCGCTGATCTACTTCAACTTCCTGGTCCTGCTGGCGGTCACCACCGTTCTGGAGGTCGACCACCAGCTCCCCGAGGGGGCCAAGTTCCTCCACGGCCGCGTGTACCAGGCCTACTCGCTGGTGGGCGACGTGGCGGGCGCCCTGTTCGTCCTCGGCGTGGTGTGGGCGATCGTGCGCCGCTACGTGCAGCGGCCCTACCGCATCCGCATCAAGTCCAAGCCCGAGCACGTGCTCATCCTCGGCACCTTCCTGGTGCTCGGGGTCAGCGGCCTGGCGGCCGAGGGCTTCCGCATCGCCCTGGCGGGCCGGCCGGGCTTCGAGAAGTGGTCGATCGTGGGCTATCCGCTGTCGGGGCTGGTCGACGGCTGGGACAGCCTGGCCGGCTGGCACCAGGCCCTGTGGCTGGTCCACGTCGTCAGCTTCCTCCTGTTCCTGGTCATCCTGCCGGTCACCATGCTGCGGCACATGTTCACGTCACCGCTGAACATGTACCTGCGGGACCGGGAGCGGCCCAAGGGCGCCATGAAGGCGATGCCC
>DASSUD010000108.1:0-5181 GCA_035707385.1 Acidimicrobiales bacterium | reverse complement strand
TAGCCCGACACCTCGTCCCACCGTGACCAGGCCGCCGCCAGCGCCTCCTGGACCAGGTCCTCCGCCGCCGCCCGGTCGCCGGTCAGCGACCAGGCGAAGGCCACGAGCGGGCCCCGCTCGCGGCGGGCGAAGGCGTCGAAGTCACGCCCCTGCTCCCCCACTGGAGGCGGCTCGACGGCCGCCGGTCCCGCTGCATCCATGCGCTCCACTCGCCGCAGGGGCCCGGGTGGGTTTACCGGTCGCCGGGCTTGCCCGCCAGCAGCGCCCACAACATGCGCCGCAGCACGGCCTGCGCCTGGTCGGCGGAGTCGCCGGCCTCGGCCCGCAGGCTCTCCCACGTGCCCCACGAAGCCGTGGCGGACAGCGCGTCCAGCAGCTCGCGCCGGTCGGCGGCGGGCCGCACCGCCAGCTCCGGGCCGAACGCCGCGGCCACGTCCTTGCGCAGGAACAGCCTGCCCTCGGCCACGGCGTCGGCGATGTGGGGGGCGAACGGGGCGTGGACCGCGGCGGCCCGCCGGAACGGCGCGATGGCCTCGAGCAGCGCCGCCCGGTAGCGGGCGAACGCCTCGATGCGCGGCGCCAGCGGCAGGTCGGGGTCGACGGTCACCGCCACGATCGACAGCCGCTGGAACACCCGCCCGACCACGGCGGTGTGCAACGTGCTCAGGTCGTCGAAGTGCTGGAAGACCGAGCGGACCGACACGCCGGCCCGCTCGGCGATGCGGGGCGCGGTCGGGCGCACCTCGCCGGCCTCGACGAGGCCGATGCAGGCGTCGACGATGGCGTCGCGGGTGCGGGCGGCCCGGGCCGCCCGCCCGTCGGTGGGCAGGGTCGCTTCTCGCACGGGACCCGCAGGCTACCCCCGGCTCGCCGGCGGGCTCCTAGAAAGGCCACCCGTCTAGTTGGACGGCGCGACCGGTGAGCCGTGGTGCAGCACCATGCGCCACCGACCCTCGATGTGGCGGAACACGTTCACCGCTGCCACGGTGGCCCCGACGTCCTCGCCGATGAGGTTCTCGTCCACCGTCACCCAGGCCACGTCCCCGGAGGTGTGGACCCGCTCGTCGGTGAGGATGAACTGGAGGTGCTGGGGCCCGCCGAACAGCGCGAACCACGAGCCGGCCACCGCTCCCCAGCCGTGCAGCGTCTTCCAGCCCGGGTGGGTGCACACAACCTCGTCGTCGTGGTGCCAGATGTCGGACATGGCGTCGAGGTCGCGGGCCTCGAACGCCTCGTAGTAGGCGCGGTTCACGGCGCGGACGGCGTCGGCGTCGATCTCCGGCATCGGGCGACGACCCTACCGTTTGGGCCGCCGAGCGCCCGCGCTGCCAGCATGGGCCGATGGCGTCGGCCTCCCCCGCCCCCGTCCCACCACCCCCGGTCCGGCTGGTCCGGTCGAGCGACGGCGTCACCCTGGCGCTGCACGACCTGGGCGGCGAAGGCGCTGCGGTCCTGTTCGCCCACCCCACCGGGTTCCTGGGCTCGACCTGGGGTCCGCTGGCGGCCGAGCTGGCCGGCGTGGCCCACGGCTGGGCGCTCGACTTCCGGGGCCACGGGGACAGCACGTCCCCGGCCTCCATGGACTTCGGGTGGCGTGGCATGGGCGACGACGTGGAGGCCGTCGTGGACGCGCTGGGGCCGGGGCCCCTGTTCGGCGTCGGCCACTCGATGGGCGGCACCGCCCTGCTCATGGCCGAGATCCGCCGCCCGGGCACGTTCGCGGCCCTGTGGCTGTACGAGCCGATCGTGTCGCCGGGCCGTGACGTGGGTGGCCCGCGGGTCAACCTCATGGCCGAGGCCGCCCGGCGCCGCCGCCCGTGGTTCCCCGACCGCGACGCGGCCTACGCCAACTTCGCGGCCAAGCCCCCGCTGGACGCGCTGGCGCCGGCCGCCCTGTGGGCCTACGTGAACCACGGGCTGCGCGACAGGCCGGACGAGGGCGTCGTGGCGCTCAAGTGCACGCCCGACGTCGAGGCCCGGGTGTTCGAGGGGGGCTACGGGCACGAGACGTTCGCCCGGCTCGGCGAGGTCCGGTGCCCGGTGACGGTGGCCGTGGGCGCGGACGGCCCCGGGCCCGCCGCGTTCGCGCCGCCCGTGGTGGCGGCCCTGCCGGCGGGGCGGCTGGAGCGCCACCCGGAGCTGACCCACTTCGGCCCCATGGAGGATCCGGGCGGCATGGCCGCCGCCGTCCGCTCCGCCTTCTGGCCGGGCTAGCGCGGGTCCCCGCCGCTGTCGTACCCCGGGCGTACGCTCGTCGCATGGCCTACGAGGTGCCCGTGTCGCTCAGCCCGTCGAAGGTGTCGTCCTTCACCGACTGCGCGCTGGCCTTCCGGTTCTCGGTCATCGACCGGCTGCCCGAGCCGCCCTCCGCCGCGGCCACCAAGGGCACGCTCGTCCACGCCGCGCTGGAGCGGCTCTTCGCCCTGCCCGCCGCCGAGCGCACCCCCGCCGCGGCCGACGCGGGCCTGGCCGACGCCGTCGCGGCGCTGCGCGACGACCCCGACTACGCCGGGCTCGGCCTGACCGGCGACGACGAGGCCGCGTTCCAGGCCGACGCCGCCGCCCTGGTGGCCAACTACTTCCGGCTGGAGGACCCCCGTCGGGTCCGGGCCATCGGGCTCGAGCTGCGGGTCGAGGCCGAGGTGGACGGCATCCGCCTGCGGGGCATCATCGACCGGCTCGAGCTCGACCAGGACGGCGAGCTGGTCGTGACCGACTACAAGACGGGCGCCGCTCCCTCCACCGAGCACGAGCGCAAGCGGCTGGCCGGCGTGCACATCTACTCGCTGCTGTGCGAGCAGGTGCTGGGGCGTCGTCCCCGCCGGGTGCAGCTGCTGTACCTGCGGTCCCCGCTGGCCATCGCCACCGAACCCACCGACCGCACCACCCGCGGCACGCGCCGCACCCTGGACGCGCTGTGGCGTGCCGTCGAGCGGGCCTGCGAGCGCGAGGACTTCCGGCCTCAGCGCTCACGCCTGTGCGACTACTGCGCGTTCCAGGCCTACTGCCCCAACTTCGGGGGCGACCCCGAGGCCGCCCGCGTCCTGGCCGAGCAGCTGGCGGCGGCCCGGGCCGCCGCGCGCGAGGGCGCCGTGCACGAGGCCGGCGCGCACGAAGCCGGCGCGCCGGGCGCCGGCGAGGCGCCGGCGCCGCCGGTGGCCGTCCCCGCCTGAGCCCGCCGGTAGGCTCCGCCGCCGATGTCGCCCGGTCCCCTCCACGAGCTGACGCGGGCCGTCGCCCGCTTCGACACCGCCATCGACACCCGGGTCGACGAGTTCCGAGGTCACCCGCAAGTCGACCGACTGATGTACGCCGCGTCGGAGCTGGGCGACTTCAGCCTCGTCTGGCATCTGGTCAACACCACCCGCGCGCTCGGGCCCGACCGGCGGGTCCTGCACGCGCTGCGGGTGGCGGCGGTCCTCGGCGCCGAGTCCGCGCTGGTCAACGGCCCGGTCAAGTCCCTGTTCCGGCGGCACCGGCCCGCCTGGGAGCAGGAACGCCCGCGGCGCCTGCGCCGGCCCCGGACGTCGAGCTTCCCGTCCGGGCACGCCTCATCGGCCTTCACCGCCGCCGGCGTGCTGTCGCAGGGCGATCCGCTGTGGCCGCTGTACTACGCGATCGCGGCGGTGGTGGCCTCCAGCCGCGTCTACGTCAAGATCCACCACCCGTCCGACGTGGTGGCCGGTGCCCTGCTGGGCGTGGCGCTGTCCCGGCTGGTGCGGCGGGCGTGGCCGATGCCGGCCAGGCCGGGAATGCCCGGGCGGTGACCCGGGTTCGCACTGTCGATGACCGACTTCGCCGTCAATTGGGACTACCGCTGCCCGTTCGCCCGCAACGCCCATGAGCACGTGATCGCCGGGCTGCGGGCCGGTGCCGGCTGGAACGTGCGGTTCGTGCCGTTCTCGCTGGGCCAGGTGCACGTCGCCGAAGGCGACCCCGACGTGTGGGACCGCCCCGAGGTCGACCGCGGCCTGCTCGCCCTCCAGGCCGGGGTGGTCGTGCGGGACACGTTCGCCGACCGCTTCCTCGACGTCCACGAGGCGCTCTTCGCCCTCCGCCACGACGAGGGCAGGCACCTGGAGGACGAGGCCGAGGTGCGGCGGGTGCTGAAGGACAACGACGTCGACGCCGATGCGGTGTTCGCCCAGATCGCCAGCGGCGCGGCCCTCGAGCAGGTGCGGATCGAGCACACGGCCTCGGCCGAGGACCACACCGCCTGGGGGGTGCCGACCTTCATGCAGGGCGACCGGGCCGTGTTCGTGCGGCTGATGCACCGCCCCCGCGGCGACGGTCAGCTGGCCACTCGCACGATCGAGCGGGTCGTGGACCTGCTGGACGGGTTCCCCGAGCTCAACGAGTTCAAGCACACGACGCTGAAGCGCTAGGCCCCGTCTCCCCAGCACCGGCGCTCGCGTCTACCCGCCCGGCCGCGAGGGCCCGGCGGTGGCAGGTCAGCCGACGACGGCGACGTCGTCGCGCTCGTCGTTCGCCGCCGGCTGCGCCAGCAACGTACGAACGTCGAGCAGCAGGTCGGCGACCTCGTTGGAGGACACCAGCTCACGGTGCCCCAGCTCGCCCAGGCCCTTGTCTATGACGGCCAAGGCCTCGCTGATCATCTCGTCGAGCGCACGGGTCTCGGTCACGCCACCCACCATACCGGTCGTTCGGGGAGCTACGTCGACATCGCGCCGGATCTACGCAGCGCAGGCGGCCCGCTACAGGCCGCCGCCGGGCGGGGGCGGCGACGATGGGCGCCCTTCGGCGTCGTAGCCTTTGCCCCGGTGCGTGACCCCGACCAGCCGGCGACCGGCACGACCCAGGCACCCGCTCCCGCGGCGGGAGCCGCCGGCGCGCGGCCCGGCGGCGACGACGACACCGCCGACCTGGGCGCCGGGATGGACCGCTACGAGCTGGTGGCCCGGCTGGGCCGGGGCGGCATGGGCGTGGTCGACCTGGCCCGCGCCCCCGACGGCCGCAAGGTGGCCCTGAAGCGCCTCACCCTGCAGGGCTCGGCCAGCGAGATCGCGCGCTCCCGGCAGCGGCTGCTGCGGGAGGCGTCCGTGCTGCGCCGGCTCGACCACCCCCACATCGTCCGCCTGATCGACGTGGTCGACGAGGGCGACGAGATCGTGCTGGTCATGCCCTACCTGGCGGGCGGGAGCCTGGCCGAGCGGGTCGCCC
>DASSUD010000107.1:0-16551 GCA_035707385.1 Acidimicrobiales bacterium | reverse complement strand
CGTCGCCTCCGGGGCCAGGGGGGTGCCGGCGATGGCGAACTCCTCGCCGTCGGGCCCGCCGCCGTCGCTGCCGCTCCGCCCGACCACCAGGCCGGCGGCCCCGGCCACCACGACCAGGGCGGCGGCTGCCGCCAGGATCCGCCACCGGCGAGGCGCGTGCCGGGCTCCGTCCCCGCCGGCCACCGTGAGCGCAACGGGGGCCGGTGCCGGCTCGGGGCCCCGCTCGGCCCTGATGGCGGCCAGGAGCGCGTCGGCCCCGCCCGGGTCGGGCTCGGCCCACACGCCGGCGTCGGCCAGCAGTGCCCGGACCTCGTCGCCGGGGCCACCATCGTCCCCCGCCTCCAGGCGCCGGGCGAACTCGTCCTCGTTCACGCTTCTACCTGCACGTCTACGGTCGTCTCCGCTGCCCAGTACGGCGGCCGCCGCGCTCCGGTTCGCGGGGTTGTCATCTCGTGACTCCCATGACGTGGCCGAGCAGGGCCGCCAGCCGCCGGTGCGCGCGGTTGGACCGGGATTTCACGGTGCCGAGCGGCACCCCCAGCCGCTCGGCGATCTCGCGGTGCGTGAGACCGACGAAGTGCGCCAGCCGGACCACCTCCCGCTCGTCGGCGGGCAGCTGGTCGACGGCCGTCCGCACCTCCCACGCCTCCCAGGTCCGGGCGAACGACAGCGGCTCGACGGCCACGTCGTCGACGACCTCCGCGGGCACCGGGGCCCGGGCCTCCCGCCGGTGCACGTCGATGGCGACCCGCCGGGCGATGGCGTAGATCCACGGGGCCAGCGCCCGGGAGGTGTCGAAGGTCCCCGCCGCCCGCCAGGCCTTGAGCATCGTGGTCTGCACGACCTCCTCGGCCAGGTCCCGGCGCCCGAGCGCGCTCATGGCCACCGTGAGCACGGGCCGTGCGAAACGCTCGTAGACCGCCTTCACCGCCAGGTCGTCGCCGGCGGCGAAGTGCGCCACGAGGTCGGCGTCGTCCGGCCACACGCCGCCATTCTGCCGCGCGGGAATCGCGAACCGCTCGCAGCGTCACGAACGTAGAGGTCCGCGTCACACACAACAGCAGATGGGGGACCCCCGTGCGTTCCAAGATCGTGACCTCGATGGTGGCCGGTGCGCTGATCCTGGCGCTCGGGGCGTGCGGCGACGACGACTCCACCTCGACGGCCGACCAGGGCATCGAGTCCGCCGAGGAGTCCGGCGGCGCGGCGCCCGCCTCGGATGCGGTGGTCAAGGCGGCCGACAGCGACCTGGGGGAGGTGCTCACCACCGCCGACGGCATGACGGTGTACGGCTTCACCAACGACAGCGGCGGCACGTCGAGCTGCGAGGGCGGCTGCGCCGAGGCGTGGCCCCCGGTCACCGTCGACAGCGGCGAGGTCCCGGCCGGGCTGGACACCGACGTGTTCGGCGTGTCCGAGCGCGCCGACGGCACCTTCCAGCTGGTGGCGGGCGAGTGGCCGCTCTACACGTTCGCGGGCGACGAGGCCGCCGGCGATGTGAACGGCCAGGGCTCGGGCGGTGTGTGGTTCGCCGTCGCCCCCGACGGCGAGCTCAACCGGGGCGACGCCGCCGGCGGCAGCGGCGGCGAGCAGCCCGATGACGACCCCTACGACTACTGATCGCCCCCCCAGCGACCATCGGGGGTCGCCGGCTCCGACACCCGGCGATCCCCGATCGGGGGCGATGAGTTCCGGGACCCCGTCCCGTAGGAAGGGCATGACGATCGTCCGCTCTGCCGACGGAACGAGGATCGCCTGCTCGGCGACGGGTGCAGGCCCGCCGCTGGTGGTGGTGGACCCCGCCGGCGCCTACCGGGGCTTCGGGCCCCTCACCTCCCTGGTCGCCGTGCTGGCGGAGGACTTCGGTGTGGTCACCTACGACCGCCGGGGCCGCGGCGAGAGCGGGGACACGCTGCCGTACGCACCCCTGCGGGAGGTCGAGGACCTGGCGGCGGTGATCGCCGGTCCCGCCGGGGGCGAGGCGTTCGTGTTCGGGTTCTCGTCGGGTGCGCTGGTGGGCATGCACGCCGCGGCGGGGGAGCTCCCCCTCTCCCGCCTGGCGCTGCTGGAGCCGCCCGTGGCCGACGAGGGCCAGGCCCCGGACCCACTCACGGCCGAGCTGGCCGAGCTGGTGGCCGCCGGCCGGCGGGTCGACGCGGTCGTGCGCTTCCACGAGGCCATCGGCGTCCCCGAGGAGGTGCTGTCCGGCATGGGCGAGGACTCGCTCGCCGCCATGGCCGCCATCGCCCACACGCTCGTGTACGACTGCCTGCTCGGCGAGTCCACCACCGCGGCCACGGCCCGGCGGGTGGAGGTGCCCACGCTGGTGCTGGACAGCCAGGGCAGCTCGGACGACCTCACCGGCTGGGCGGCCGGCGTGGCCGCCAACCTGCCCCGGGGCACGCACCGGAGCCTGGCCGGCGACTGGCACGGGGTCCCCGACGCCGACCTGGCCGCCGCGCTGCGCCAGTTCTTCCTCGCCTGACGCGCAGGCCAGCCTCAGGGCACCGGCTGGCCCAGGCCGAGGAGGTTGCCCTCGCTGTCGCGGAACCACGCCGCCCGCTCGCCGGAGCCCACGGACGGGTAGTTGCCCGCGATGTCGGCGATGCCCCCGACGGTCGGCAGGCCCGGCAGGTCGTACTCCTCGAACGCCACGCCGCGCGCCCTCAGGTAGGCCACCGCCTCCTCGATGTCGTCGACGGTCCAGCCCAACTGCGTGTGGGTCCCCGACGGGGCACCAGCCGAGGCGAACACGGCGAAGTACGTGTCCCCGCACCGGTAGCGCAGGCCGCCCTCCCGCTCCTCGGCAGGCTCCAGGCCCAGCTTGTCCCGGTACCAGGCCCGGGCCCGGTCCAGGTCCTGCGCCGGCAGGCGGCTGGCGATGTCGCCGCGGGCGAGCGGTGAGGTGGTCATGCCGGTAGGGACGTCACGGGAGGGCCGAGCTCATCGGTGGGGCCACGTACTCGAAGTGGCCGGCGTCGGGGACCAGCCAGCCGCTCCCGTCGGTGAACCCCCAGCGGGCGAACACCTCCAGCAGCCGCGGGTCCTGCACGGAGGCGAGCCCGGTCGGGTTCTGCCCGGCGTTGAGGTCGACGGCCACTCCCCACGCGTGGCGGGACAGCGCCGTCCCGCCCCGGGTGCGGCGGGCGTTCCAGCACCCGGCGAAGCCCGCGGGATCCACCAGGTGGCCGAGGCCGGCCCGGTCGATCTCGCCGAGGGCGCCGGCCAGCGCGCCCGCCACGTCCCGGTGGCAGCGGGCGGTCCCGATGAGCGGCAGGTCGACCCGGATCAGGTGGAGGGCCTGCCAGGCCGGGTCCTGCTCCACCTGGTCGCCGGGACCCGGCCTGTAGGCGAACTCGCCGAAGCTGGCCTTGATCTGCGCCTGGGGCAGCACCGCGTCGCCGTGGCGCAGGAACGGGGTCTCGCCCGGTCCCCGGAACCGCACGGCGGCGTCCTCGGTCAGGCTCGCCCGCCAGCGGGCCTCGATGGCGGCCCGGTCGCCCTGGTAGGTCGCCAGCAGGTAGCGGGGGGTGCCCACCCCGAGGGCCTCGCCGGTGGCCGGGTCGACCGCCAGTTCCGCGCCGCCGACGGCGGTGTCGTCCACCACCGCGGCGACGGTCAGCTGCTGCCCGCCGCGCAGGTCGAGCGTGCCGCCCGGTCCCAGCCGCCGGATCCCGGCCGAGGTCCGGCCCAGCAGCGCCTGGCCGGGCCCGAGGGCGGCGACGGCGGCCCGGTCGGCCAGCGGGACCATCTCGGCGTGGGCGGCCGGATCGACGGCCACGGTGTCGAGCGGGTACGCCCAGCCGCCGGCCAGGGTGTGGACGGGGACGCCGTCGGCGGCGCGGGTGGCCACCAGGTCGACCACCCCGCCGCTCACCACCGAGGTCGCCAGCACGGCCGGGTCGGCGGCGACCGCGGCAGCCAGGCCGGGGTCGAGCCCGTCGGGCGTCCACGCCAGCAGCACGGCCGGGCCCGGCGCCTCGGGCGCGCGGGTGGTCACCCCGTCCGGGACGGTCACGGTCGCCGGGGACCCGGGCGCGGGCCGGGCGCCGCCGTCCTGGACCCGGGCGGTGAACACGGCGCCGGCCACCACGCCCGCCAGGGCCGCGACCGTCACCACGGCCGGGCGCAGCGGTGGCCTCACGCCGGCTCCAGGCCCTCGGCCACCGCCAGCAGCTCGCCGAGCGCCAGCGTGGGGCTGCGGAGGCTGCGGGCGACGCCGCCCTCCATCCAGTCGAGCTGGCCCCGCCCGTAGCTGTAGCGGCCGGCCGTACCCCGCACCGCCACGCCCACCTCGTCGCCGTCGGACGGGGGCGGGAGGTGGGCGGCGGCCCGCTGCACCAGCGTGAGGCCACGGTCGCCGGGGCCGGCGTAGGTCTGGGACACGGTGTCGCCGTCGATGCGGACCGCCGCGGTCCCGAAGCCCGCCAGCCCGCCGCCCGGGACCAGCAGGCCCGGCAGGGCCTGGACGGCGTCGGGCAGCGTGGCCGTGGCCGCCTCCGCCCACCCGGGCGGGACCGGGCGGCCGACCACACCGAGCCCGGCGGCCACCGCCCGCAGGTCGGCGGCGGGCAGGCTGCCGGTCACCACCACGTCCAGCCCGTCGCCGTGCAGGGCCACCCGGCGCCCGTCCGCGCTGGCGTAGCCCCGGCCGGCCGGGCCCAGGTCGACGGGCCGGACGTCCGGGCCCACCTCGCCGAACAGGCGCCCGCCCGCCCAGCCGGCGGTGGCCCGGACCGTGACCCAGGCCCGGCCGTCGGTCCACGACCGCAGCCCGACCGCCGGGCCGCCGGCCGCGGTCACGGTGCCGGCCCGGTGGGGACGGTGCCCGGCGGGGAGCGTGGCCGGCTCGGGCGCCGGGGCGCCGTCGCCCGGCTGGAACCCGGCGGTGGTCGACTCGTCCACCGGGCCGGCGGGCGGGGCGAAGGCGTCGTCGCCGACCGGTTCGTTCACCCGGATCGAGGTGACGGCCACGTCGACGATCACCTGTCCGGGGGCGTCGGCCACCCCGGCGGCCCGCGCCCAGGCTGCCCGCCCGGGGTCGTCGCCGGCCCGGGCGGTGACCGCCAGGGGCACCAGGTGGTCGGCGTCGAGCCACACCTCCACCGGGTCGGCGGGATGCACGGGCCGCAGCCCGGCGGCGTCGGCCAGCCCGCCGAGGAACGGCGCCACCTGGGCGGCGGTGACCGTCACGCCGATCGCGGCGCGGCCGGCGACCGTGCGCTCGCCGAGCCCGGCCGACCCCGCGGCCAGTGCGAAGCTGTCGACCGGGACCACCAGGTCCAGCGGCAGCGGTGCGGCGTCGGAGAACGGCTCCCGCCCGGTCACCGACCGCAGCCAGCGGGGGCCGTCGGCGGGGCACCGCACCCGGCCCGGAGCGGGCGAGCAGGCCCGGGCCGCGTCCTGCCACCAGCGGTCGCCGTCGACCACCAGCCGGTCGGCGCCCACGGTGAGAGCCAGCGCTTCGGGCGCCCGGTAGGCCAGCCGGCCGTCCCGGGGCGCGGCGCGGGTCGACTCGGTCACCCGGATGCGGGCGTCGAGGCTGTCGACGGTGGGCTGGGCCGCCACCACGAGGGCGGGGATGTCGGCGGCCGCGGGCGACCGCGGCTCCCGCGCCACCCCCACGAAGGTCGCCCCGGCCACCAGGCCGGCGACCACGGCGACGGCGGCGGCCGCCCACCACGGCGATCTGGCGTCTCTCACGTCGCCATTGCGACGTGAGAGACGCCAGATGACGGGGGAGGCCACGTCCGGCGCCTCGCCCACCGGCTCGAACCGCAACGCGTTGCGGATCCTCCCGATGCCGGCCTCGAACCGGCGGCAGTCCGGGCAGCCGGCCAGGTGGTCGTCGAGGCGCTCGGCGGCGGGACCGTCGCCGAGCTCGCCGTCGGCCCGCAGCGACACCGCCAGCCGGGTGGCGTCACACGTCACCGACGGCCCCCTCGTCGGGCCGGGCCCAGGCCCGCAGCTGCTCGCGGGCGCGGAACACCCGGCTCTTGGCGGTGCCCACCGGGACGCCCACCACCGCCGCCACCTCGGCGTAGGGGAGACCGAACACCTCCACCAGCACCAGCGCCTCCCGCAGGTCGACCGGCAGGGCGGCCAGCGCCGCCTCGATCTCGGCCCGGGCCTCGCCCACCGGTCCCACCGTGCCCGGCGGCCGCACCGACGCCGCCAGCCGGTCCCGTCGCCGCCGCCGGCGCAGCTCGTCGAGGCCGGCGTTGCGGGCGATCTGGAACACCCAGGTCGAGAACCTCGCCTGGTGGGCGAAGCCGGGCAGCGCCCGGTACACCCGCAGGAACGTCTCCTGGGCCACGTCCTCGGCGGCCGCCGGGTCGCCCACGAGCCGGCGCAGGAACCGCCACACGTGCTGCTGGTAGGCCCGGACGATCCGCTCGAACGCCGCCAGGTCGCCCGCGGCCGCGGCCCGGATCAGGGCTGGGTCCAGTTCCTCCACGCGCGGCTCCCGCTCCGGGGTCACCGACGGCGCTCATGGTGACGGCTGGCCCCCCGGCTGTCCACCGGGTCACCGGACCGTGATCCGCGGCCGCAGCCGCCAGGCGCCGCACCACACGGCCAGCACCGCCACGCCCGCCACCAGCCACGGGACGACCTCCTCGCCCCCGCGCCTGCTCGCCGGGGTGCTCGCCGGGGACGAAGCCGGGCGCTCTTGCGCCGTGACCGGCGCGGTCGTGGCCACCGGCTCGGCGTGCGGCTCGACGGTCGGCAGCGTGGCCCGAGGCGGTGGGATCCGGCCCGCCCGGACGTCGGCGGCCGTGATCGCCCGCCCGTCGGGCCCCACCAGCAGCGCCTCGTCGTCGAGCCAGCCGATCGCGGGCTCGGACAACGGCCAGTCCCGCACCACCGGGCCTGCCGGGTCGACGCCGACCTGCAGCGTCCCCCCGATCATCCAGCCGACGCGGGGGTCGACGTCGACCCAGTACGAGCCGGGTGCCAGGTCGGCGGGCAGGACGAACGTGACCGCGAGCCGCAGCGTGCGACCGTCCGGGGCGTCGGCCGGCTCGTCGACCGCGACCCGGCCGACCCGGGTCCGCTCGCCCCCGTCCACCGGCGCCAGCCAGGCGTCGATCGACCCGGCCGACCGCCACGTGCCGTCGCCCTCGTTCGTGCGACCGACCATCGTGACCTCCTGCCCCGGCTCGTAGCGGTCCCGCACCGGGTACAGCACGTCGCCCCCACCCGCCCAACCCGACAACGTGGCGGCCAGCACGGCCGCGGCCACCAACGACATGGCGCCCCTCTTCCTCGCTCACCCCGTGAGACGACGCCACGGGCGGGAAGGTTCAGCCGGTGGTGGTCGAGCTCTGGCGGTCGGCGGCGTTGAGGTCGATGTCGAGCTCGCCGTCCCGGACCGTGACCGGGTACTGCGGCAGGCCCTCGCCGTCGGGCGGGAACTCCCGGCCGTCGCACGCGCCCGTCACCTCGCCGGACGGGTCGAGCAACCGGAACGGCTCGTCCCGGTCACGGGACTGGACGGTGCACTGCCGGGCGGTGCCCGGCGGGCGGGCAGCCAGGGCGATCCAGCCCTCCTCCGGGTCGTCGCCCCGGTGCTGGAGCACGATGTCCCGGCTGCCGCCGGCCGTGTCGGGGTACAGGATCGGCCCCCGGTCGGCGATCTCCTCCGCCAGCCGCTCGGCGTCCTGCCCGGAGAACACCTCGTCGCCCAGCTTGACGTCCACGGTGCCCCGCGACGCCAGGATGGCGATGCCGGCCGCCACCGCCAGCAGCACGCCCACCGCCACCGCCGACACCGCCAGGGCGCGGCCGGCGTGGCCCCGGCTCTGCGCGACCGGGCTCACCGTGCGGACTTGGGAGTGCTCGGCATCACGCCCGTAGTATCGCCACCCGGTGCCGCCGCATCGCAAACGGCACGTCGGACCACCCAGGAGCTCTCGCGTTGGACCTGTTCGAATACCAAGGCAAGCAGTTCTTCGCCCGCTACGGCATCCCTGTCAGCCCGGGTGAGGCGGTGACCACGGTGGACGGCGCCGTCGCCGCCGCCGAGCGGATCGGCTACCCCGTGGTGGTCAAGGCGCAGGTGCAGGTGGGCGGCCGCGGCAAGGCGGGCGGCATCAAGCTCGCCGAGGACGCCGGCGCCGTGCGGACCCACGCCGGGAACATCCTCGGCATGGACATCAAGGGCCACACCGTCGAGACCGTGTGGATCGAGCTGGCCTCCGACATCGCCGAGGAGTACTACGCCAGCTTCACGCTCGACCGCTCGGCCCGCAAGCACCTCGGCATGCTGTCGGCCGAGGGCGGGGTCGAGATCGAGGCCGTGGCGGCCGACAACCCCGACGCCATCGCCAAGATCTGGGTCGACCCCGTCGACGGGCTCACCGAGGACCAGGCCCGGGCCTGGGTGGCGGCGGCCAACCTCAACCCGCAGGCCACCGAGGGCGCGGTCGACATCCTGCTGAAGCTCTACACCGCCTACGTCGAGGGCGACGCCGACCTGGTGGAGATCAACCCGCTGATCCTCAAGCCGACCGGCGAGGTCCACGCCCTCGACGCCAAGGTCACCCTCGACGGCAACTCGCTGTTCCGCCATCCGGACTACGCGGAGTACGAGGCCACCCAGGTACGGGACGAGCGCGAGCAGGTCGCCCACGACAAGGGGCTCCAGTACGTCGGGCTCGACGGCTTCGTCGGCGTGATCGCCAACGGCGCCGGCCTGGCCATGTCGACCGTCGACATCGTCAACCAGGTGGGCGGCCGGCCCGCCAACTTCCTCGACATCGGGGGCGGCGCCTCCGCCGAGGTGATGTCGGGCGCCCTCGAGGTCATCAACAACGACCCCAGCGTGCGCTCGATCTTCATCAACATCTTCGGTGGCATCACCAAGGGCGAGGAGGTGGCCAACGGCATCGTCACCGCCCTCGGGCGGGTCCACATCGACGTGCCGATCGTCATCCGCCTCGACGGCACCAACGCCGACCTCGGCCGCGAGATCCTCGAGCCGCACCTGTCCGACTCCCTGCAGATGCAGCCCACGATGATCGACGCGGCGCAGGCCGCGGTCGCTCTGGCCGCGCGGTAGAGGAGCCCCGCCATGAGCATCTTCGTCGACGAGACCACCAAGGTCGTCTACCAGGGTCTGACCGGCAGCCAGGGCCGCTTCTACGGGCTGCTGAACCGCGACTACGGCACCCAGGTCGTGGCCGGCACCAACCCGCGCAAGGCCGGCACCGACGTGGACGGCATCCCGGTGTTCGCCAACGTGGGCGAGGCCGTGGCCGCGACCGGCGCCACCGCCAGCTGCATCTTCATCCCCGCCCCCGGGGTGCGGGACGCGGTCATGGAGGCGGCCGAGGGCGGCGTGAGCTTCGTCGTGTGCATCACCGAGGGCGTGCCGGCCCACGACGAGGCCTGGTTCTACAACGAGCTGCGGCGCGACTACCCCGGCGTGACCCTGCTGGGGCCGAACTGCCCCGGCATCATCAGCCCCGGCAAGGCCAACATCGGCATCACCGCCGGCCACATCGCCAAGGCCCCGGTCGACGGCGAGCGGGCGGTGGGCATCGTCAGCCGGTCTGGGACACTCACCTACCAGGCGCTGTACGAGCTGAAGCTCAACGACATCGGCGTGTCCAGCTGCGTCGGCATCGGCGGCGACCCCGTGCCGGGCACGTCGTTCATCGACTGCCTGGAGCGCTTCGAGGCCGACCCCGAGACCGACGCCGTCATGATGATCGGCGAGATCGGCGGATCGGCCGAGGAGGAGGCCGCCGACTTCATCGCCTCCAAGATGTCCAAGCCGGTCGTGTCCTACATCGCAGGCGTGACCGCCCCGGCCGGCAAGAAGATGGGCCACGCCGGCGCCATCGTGTCGGGCGGGAAGGGCACGGCCCGGGCCAAGATGGACGCGCTTCGCGAGGCCGGCGCCCGGGTGGGGCTGAACCCGACCGAGGCCGGCCAGCTGATGGTCGAGGTCGTGCGGGGGCTCTGACCCCGACCGATCTGGCGGCGTACACGCCGAGATCTCGGCGCATACGCCGCCAGATCGCTCAGAAGGTGGTGCCGCCCGGCGGGGGTGGCGGCGGTGGGGGTGGTGGGGCTGGTCCCGGCGGAGGCTGCTGGCCGGGCCAGGGCGCGGCCCCCGGCGGGTACGACGGTGCCGCGGCCCGGCGGGGCCGGCCCGAGCCGGGGAACGACGACGGCCCGGGGGTGAGCTGCGGGGGCTCGCCGGTCTCGGTGTGGAGCAGTTGGGCGCCCAGCACGACGAGGCCGCCGACCACGAACAGGGCGACGCCGACGCTGGTGGCGGAGCCGTCTTCCATGAGGTCGCCGACGACCAGCACGATGCCGACGAAGATCTCGGCGGCGCCGATGACGGTCGTGGCCCGCCGGGCGCCGAGCGCCCCCGACCAGATCACGAGCGCACCGACGACGACGAACGCCAGCCCGGTGCCGAGCGCCTCGAGGTCCTCGCTCAGGAACAGGAGGCCGACCGGCAGCGCGAGGTGGCCGGCGAACGCCATGGGGATGCCCGCTCCGGCCATGCCCCGCCGGTCCGCCAGCCGCGCCCCGACGAGGTAGCCGGCGCCGAACAGCACCGAGATGACGCCGACGGTGGTGGGTGAGGCGCCGCCAGGGTCCCCGAAGGAGTCGCCCTCGACGTCGCTGCCGAACTCGTCCTCGAACTCGTCCTCGACGCCGCTGCCGAACTCGTCCTCGAACGGGTCGTCGGCGAACGGGTCGTCGGTCTCGTCCTCCGAGACGCCGAACGGGTCCTCCTCGACGATGGCCGGCGCGTCGAGGCCGCTGCTGAACGGGTCCTCGACCACCTGGATGGCGAACAGCCACCCGAACAGCAGCGCCGTGGCCAGCAGCACCGGTCGCCCGGACCCGGGCCCGACCAGGTAGGCGATGAGCCACACCAGCGCGGACCCGCCGAGGATGGCCTCGACCGACACCGGCGGGAGGCGGTCGTCGTCGAAGGTCAGGAAGAACATCAGCGACGGCAGGCCCAGGACCACGGCCGTCACGCCCGCGGTCGACGCCGGCAGGTCGCGGAAGAAGTGCATCAGCGCGAAGCCGGCCGCCACCACCGCCAGGCACAGCAGGATGCCCGGCAGGTTCGAGCCATCGTCGCCGTCGCTCGGGGCCCGGGCGTCAGCCGAGATCAGGATGACGCCGAGCACCGCCAGCACGCACCCGGTGCCGGCGACGGTGATCCACAGCCGTGGCTCGGGCCGCCGCCGCGCCCACGCCGCCAAGCGCCCCGGCAGGGCGCCCCCGTCTCTTGCCATCGGGCCACCCTAGGGCTGCCCCGGAACCCGTATGTCGCGGGCCCGGAACGCCCCGGGACGCGTCGAGGCCCCGCCGGAGCGGGGCCTCGACCGTCGTGTCAGGTCGCCGTCGGGGCAGCGCCCCGGGCCGTCAGAACGTCTGGCCTCCCGGCGGGGGCGGGGGCGGCGGGGAGCCCGGGTAGCTGGTCGGCCCGCCGTACACCTCCTCCGGCTCGCGGCTCTTGAGCACGCTGCCCACGGCGACGCCGATGGCGGCCAGGGTGGCGATGAACATGCCGTACATGCGGTCGAGGTCGATGGTGAAGCCGGCCGCACCCTCGTCGGCGGGGATGATCAGCCTCGCCACCACCAGGACACCGACCACGATCCCGGCGATCATGATGATCTGGGTCCAGGGCAGCGGCACGTCGGGCAGCCGGGTGGTCGAGAACTTCTGGATGGCGATCACCGCCACGATGCCGATCGTCAGCAGCAGTGGGATCCAGCCGCTGAGGAAGTAGTCGGCGCCGCTGTTGCTGGCCGAGCCGAAGTCGGTGTCGATACCCCACCAGGGCAGGAAGAAGGCGATCAGGAAGACGATCGCCGACACGCCGATGACCTTGTCGGCGGTGGAGAGTTTGTTGAGATCCATGACGATTGCGCCTCGTGTCTGTCGGGTCAGGAATGCCAGCCAGCGAGCCATGCTGTCCTGTCCGGGCATGCGGTGGCGGTGACCCCGACCGCTACCATCGCACCGATGCCTCCAGCCCAGATCGCCGTGCTCGCGTCTGGTAGCGGCACCCTACTGCACGCCATCCTGTCCGCGGGGTTGCCCATCGCGGTGGTGGCCGCCGACCGCCCGTGCCGGGCGCTCGACATCGCCGGCGAGCAGGGTGTTCCCACCGAGCTGGTGGAGCGCACCGCGTGGGGGCCGAACTTCGATCGGGACGCCTACCGCGAGCTGCTGGTCAAGGCTCTGCGATCGCACGGCGCGGACGTGGTGGTGATGGCCGGGTTCGGCACCGTCGTTCCCGGGCTGCCCGCGGCCTTCGGCGGGCGGGTCCTCAACACGCACCCGGCGCTGCTGCCGGCGTTCCGCGGCTGGCACGCGGTGCGCGACGCCCTGGCGCACGGGGTCAAGGTCACCGGGGTCACCATCCACCTGGCCATCGACGAGGTCGACGCCGGCCCGATCCTGGCCCAGGAGGCCGTCCCGGTGCTGCCCGGCGACGACGAGGCCACGCTGCACGAGCGCATCAAGCAGGTCGAGCGGCGGCTGTACCCGGCCACCATCCGACGGTTCCTCGACGAGCTCGGGGAGAAGGAGCAGCAGTGAGGGCCCTCCTCTCGGCCTACGACAAGTCCGGCGTGGTGGCCTTCGCCCGCGAGCTGGCCGACCTCGGCTGCGCCCTCGTCTCCTCGGGCGGCACCGCGGCGGCCCTGCGGGAGGCCGGCCTGACCGTGACCGACGTGTCCGAGCTCACCGGGTTCGAGCCGATCCTCGGTCACCGCGTCGTGACGCTGCACCCCCGGGTCCACGGCGGTCTGCTGGCCGACCCCTCGGACCCGGCGCACGCCGCCGACCTGGCCACCCACGGCATCGAGCTGTTCGATCTGGTGGTGGCCAACCTGTACCCGTTCGGCTCCGACCCCGCCGACTTCGAGCACGGGGCCAGGGGGGCGGAGGACCTCATCGACATCGGCGGGCCGGCGATGATCCGGGCCGCGGCCAAGAACCACGCGGTGGTCGGCGTGCTCACCGACCCCGCCGACTACCCGGCCGTGCTCGACGAGCTGCGGGCCGACGGCCGCCTCGGCGACGCCACCCGGCGGCGGCTGGCCCGCAAGGCGTTCGCCCTCACGGCCGCCTACGACGCCGCCGTCGCCACCTGGTTCGACGACACCGGGCCCGGGCCGGGCGCCCTGCCCGAGTCGGTCCACCTGGCCTACCGGCGCGAGCCACTGGCCCTGCGCTACGGCGAGAACCCCCACCAGCGGGCCGCCCTGTACCGGGCGGAGGGCGCCGAGCCGTGGTGGGCCTCGCTCACCCAGCACGGCGGGCTCGCCCTCAGCTACCTCAACCTCTACGACGCCGACGCCGCCTGGCACGTCGTGCACGACCTGGCCGGCCACCTCGGCCGCCCGGCGGCCGTCATCGTCAAGCACGCCAACCCGTGCGGGGCGGCGGTGGCCGACGACCCCGCCACCGCCTACCAGCGGGCCTTCGAGTGCGACGAGCGCTCCGCCTTCGGCGGCATCGTGGCCGTCAGCTCGGTGGTGGACGCGGCCACGGTCGAGCGGATGGTGGCCGCGGCCCAGGCCGACGTCGTCATCGCCCCCGGCTACGCCCCCGGCTCGGTGGAGGCCCTGGCGGCCAAGCGCAAGAACACCCGGGTCCTGGAGGCGCCGCCGCCCGCGGCCGACCGCTGGCACCTGCGGCCCGTCACCGGCGGGCTGCTGGTGCAGGACCCCCACCGCTTCGTGGCCGGGCGGGCCGAGTGGCGGGTCGTGACCGAGCGGCAGCCGACCGAGGCCGAGATGGCCGACGCCGAGCTGGCCTGGCGGGTGTGCGGGTGGGTGCGCTCCAACGCCATCGTGCTGGCCAAGGACGGCGTGACCTGGGGGATCGGCGCGGGGCAGCAGAACCGCGTCCAGTCCGGCGAGCTGGCGGCGGCCAAGGCGGCCGGCCGGGCCGCGGGCGGGGCGTGCGCCAGCGACGCCTTCTACCCGTTCCCCGACGGCATCGAGGCCGCGGCGGCCGCCGGAGTGGCCGTCGTCATCCAGCCCGGCGGTTCCGTGCGGGACGAGCAGAACATCGCCCGGGCCGACGAGCTGGGCCTGGCCATGGTCCTCACCGGGGAACGCCACTTCCTGCACTAGTAGCGTGGGGCCATCCCCCAGGAGGTGACGACGTGTCCGCACCGACGTCCGATCAGGCCCGCGCCACGTTCAGCGCCATGACCGAGGGCACCGCCGAGGACTGGCAGCGCATAGCGGCCTCGTCGCTCGCCTTCTATCCGGGCCTGCCCGACCGGGTCATGGCCCACCTGCGGCTGCTGGACGGCGACTTCGGCGGGTTCAAGATCGACCGGCTGACCCACTCGCTCCAAACCGCCACCCGCGCCTACCGGGCCGACCGCGACGACGCCTACGTGGCCTGCGCCCTGCTGCACGACATCGGCGACACGCTGGCCTCGTTCAACCACCCGGACATCGGCGCCGCCATCGTCAAGCCGTTCGTCGGCGACGACTACCACTGGATGGTCGAGAAGCACGGCATCTTCCAGGGCTACTACTTCTTCCACCACCTGGGCCTCGACCGGGACATGCGCGACCAGTTCGACGGCCACCCCTACTACGACCTGACCGCAGAGTTCTGCGCTGACTTCGACCAGCCGTCCTTCGACCCGGACTACCCGACGATGGCACTGGAGGAATTCGAGCCGCTGCTGCGGGACTTCTTCCGCAGCCCCCGGCGCTCGATCTACAAGCGCGAGGACTGAACCCCTCGCTCCTCGGCGGCCGTCAGCACCAGCGGGCGCCCGCTGGTGACCACGATGGTGTGCTCGAACTGGGCGGCCAGGCTGCCGTCGTCGGTGCGCAGGGTCCAGCCGTCGGCATCGGTCCAGGCGTGGGTGCCGCCGGTGGACAGGAACGGCTCGACCGCCAGCACCAGGCCCTCCCACAGCACGGTCCGGTCGGCCGGGTCCTCGACGCTGGGCACGCTGGGCGGCTCGTGCAGGAAGCCGCCGACCCCGTGGCCGCACAGGTTGGCCAGCACGGTGAAGCCGTGGCGGCGGGCGCACCGCTGCGCGGCCCGTCCGACGTGGCGCAGCGGCCGCCCGGCCCGGGCGGCGGCCATGGCGTCGGCCTGGGCCTCGCGGGTGGCGGCCACCAGCCGCGCCGCGGTGCGGGACACCGGCCCGACGGGGGCGCTGGCGCCGGTGTCGGCCCAGTAGCCGTCCAGCTCGGCCGACACGTCCACGTTCACCAGGTCGCCGGCCCGCAGCACCCGGGCGGGGGAGGGGATGCCGTGGGCGGCCTCGTCGTTGACGCTCACGCAGGTGGCGGCGGGGAAGCCGACCGCCCGGGGGGCCGAGCGGGCGCCGTGGTGCCGCAGGACGCGACGCCCGACGGCGTCGAGGTCGGCGGTGGTGGCCCCGGGCTCGACCGCGGCCAGCATGGCGTCCCGGGCCTCGGCGACCGCCCGCCCGGCCCGCCGCAGTCCGTCCAGGTCGTCCACGCCGTCGATGGTCATGGTGCCCAGCCTACGGGCGGGCACAATGGGCCCATGACCGCACAGCTGCTGGCCGGGGCCCCCGTCGCCGACGCCGTGGTGGCCGACGTCGGCAAGCGGGTGGAGGCGCTGGCGCAGCGGGGCGGGACGGTGGGGCTGGGGACGATCCTGGTGGGGGACGACCCCGCGTCGGCCGGCTACATCCGCAAGAAGCACGAGCTGTGCGCCCAGGTCGGGGTCATCTCCAAGCACATCGGCGTGCCGGGCGACGGCGCCCAGGCCGACCTGCTGGCCGCGGTCGAGCGGTTCAACGCCGACCCCGAGGTCGACGGCTACCTGATCCAGCACCCGGTGCCCGAGCAGTTCGACTTCAACGCCGCCCTGCTGGCCATGGACCCGGCCAAGGACGCCGACGGCCTCCACCCGGCCAGCCTGGGCAAGCTGGTCCTCCAGGAGGCCGGCCCGGTCCCGGCCACGCCCGCCGGCATCAGGGAGATGTTCGTGCACTACGGCATCGACGTGGCCGGCCGCCACGTGGTGGTCGTGGGCCGGGGCCCGACCCTCGGCCGGCCGCTGGCGCTGCTGCTCACGCTCAAGGCGCCGGGTGCCAACGCCGCCGTGACCGTGGTCCACACCGGGGTGGCGGACATCGGCGCCTACACCCGCGAGGCCGACATCGTGATCTCCGCCGTGGGCGTGCCCTCGACCATCACGCCGGAGATGGTCCGCCCCGGTGCGGTGGTGGTCAGCGGGGGCGTCAGCTGGCGGGGCCGGGTGCTGCTGCCCGACGTCGACGAGTCCGTGGGCGAGGTGGCGTCGTGGATCACCCCCCGCCTGGGGGGCGTGGGCCCCACCACCGTGGCCATGCTGCTCCGCAACACGGTTGAGATCGCGGAACGTGCGGTGGGTTAACCTGGGCGCGCTCGGGCCGACATGGGTGGCGCTGGTGCGTCCGGCCCGGTGACGCACAACCGACGTCATCGAGGAGCTTGACCCATGACCTCCGCGCCCCGGCACGGCGACAAGATCGCCGACCTGCTGGCCGCCGGCCGCACCCTCAGC
>DASSUD010000106.1:0-2102 GCA_035707385.1 Acidimicrobiales bacterium | reverse complement strand
GGCGGTGGACGGGCGGCTCCGGCCCGGCGACCTCGTCGACGTGTACGCCAGCGGCGACGAGGCCGCCACCGTGGTCGCCGCCGGCCAGCGTGTGGTGGACGTGACGGCGCCGGGCGGGGCCTTCGCCGACGGCGAGGAGCTGACCGTCACGCTGGCGGTGGCCGAGGCCGGCGAGCGGGCGGCGGTGGTCGGCGCGGCCAGCGCCGGCACGGTCACGCTGGTGCGGACCACCCACGTGAGCCGGCGGGGCTCGACGTCCCGGGGCGCCGAGCCACCGCCCGCCGCCGCGCCCGCGGAGGGCGGCTGATGGGGGCCGACCGCTACGTAGTCCTCGGCCTGGCCCGGGTGCGCTCGCCCTGGTTCGGGGACGTGGCCCGGTGGGCGACGTCGGCCGCCCTGCCGCTCGACTTCGTCAAGGTCGTGTCGGCCGAGGAGGCCCGGGCCCGGCTGCGGTCGGGGCGGCCCTTCTCGGCGCTGCTGGTCGACGCGGGCCTCACCGCGCTCGACCGCGACCTGGTCGAGCTGGCGTGGCAGCACGGCTGTGTCGTCGTCGCCGTCGACGACGGACGCGCGGCCCGGTCGTGGAACGACCTCGGCGTGCAGGCCGTCCTGCCGGCGGCCTTCACCCGCGACCAGCTCCTCGACGCCCTGCGGGCCGTGGCCCGGCCCCTGGCCCGGGGCGACGAGCTGCCCGTCCCCACCGAGCCGCCGGGCGAGCCGGGCGCGGCGGCCTGGCGCGGCGGGCTGGTGGCGATCACCGGCGCAGGCGGCACGGGCCGGTCCACCCTGGCCATGGCCCTGGCCACGGGCCTGGCGGCCGATCCCCGCGACCGCGGGCTGGTGCTGCTGGCCGACCTCGCGCTCGACGGGCACCAGGCGCTGCTGCACGACGCCGGCGACGTCGTGCCCGGTCTGCTGGAGCTGATCGAGGCGCACCGGGCCGCTGCCCTGCCGCCCGAGCGGGTGCGGGACCTCTGCTTCGCCGTGCCGGACCGGGGCTACGACGTGCTCCTGGGCCTGCGGCGCCACCGCGACTGGACGGCCGTCCGGCCCCGGGCGCTCGACGCCGCGCTCGACGGCCTGCGTGGCGCGTACCGGGTCGTGGTGGCCGACGTGGACGGCGACGTGGAGGGCGAGGAGCAGTGCGGCTCGATCGACGTCGAGGACCGCAACGCCGTGGCCCGTCACACGCTGGCGCAGGCCGACCTGGTCCTGGTGGTGGGCCAGGCGGGCGTGGCCGGGGTGCACGCGCAGCTGCGGGTCACCCGGGACCTGCTGGAGCTGGGCGTCGAGCCCCGCCGCCTGGTGCCCGTGGTGAACCGGGCGCCGCGCAATCCACGGCAGCGGGCCGAGGCGGGCTCGGCCTTCGCCCGGCTGCTGGCCGCCACCCACCACAGCGCGGTGCTGGCCGCGAGCCCGGTCTTCCTGCCCGAGCGGCGCCGGCTCGTCGAGCTGGTGCGGGACAACGCCCCACCGCCCGCCCCGCTGGTCAAGCCGCTGACCGGTGCGGTACGGGCCCTGCTGGAGCGGGCCCGGCACGGCCGCGCCGGCGAGGCGGTGCCGCCGGCTTGCCCCGAGCCGGTCGCCGTGGTCCCCGGCTCGCTCGGGAGCTGGAGCGACGACGAGGTCACGACGTGAGCGCGTCGCCGGGCGTGTCGCCGCTGGAGGAGATCGAGCGGGCCGTGCAGGAACGGGCCAAGGACATCTCGCTGGAGATGTCGGCGCCGGGCGGCGAGGCCAAGCTGCGCGCCCTCATCACCGAGGAGGTCGCCCGCTGGAACGACGACCACCGCCGCGGCCGGCGTGCTTTCGCCCTGCCCGACCCCGCCCTGGTGGCCGAGCGGGCGTTCCGCAACCTGGCCCGCCACGGGCCGCTGACGCCGCTGCTGGCCGACGACGACGTGTGGGAGATCATGCTCAACGCCCCGGACACGATCTTCGTTCGTCGGCATCGCGGGCCTTCGGGCTACCACGACGAGGTCTTCCACGACGACGACCACGTCCTGCGGACCCTGACCAAGCTGCTCGACGACGCCTCGGCCGCCCACCGCAAGCTCGACCCCGCCGAGGGCCTGCAGGACGCCCAGCTCGACTCGGGCGCC
>DASSUD010000105.1:0-18461 GCA_035707385.1 Acidimicrobiales bacterium | reverse complement strand
AGGCCGTGGCCGAGCGGCTGTGGGGCGGCCCGTCGCTGTCCGGCCGCCACGTGTGCATCGCCGGGGTGGGCAAGGTGGGCGGTGCGCTGGCCGAGCACCTGGCCGCCGAGGGCGCCAAGATCACCGTGGCCGACGTCCGCGTCGGCGCCGCCGACGCCGTGGTGGCCCGGGACGGGGCCGTGGCGGTGGCGCCCGAGTCCGCCCACGCGGTGGCCTGCGACATCTTCTCGCCCTGCGCGCTGGGGTCGGTCCTCAACCCCACCACCATCCCCGAGCTCCGCTGCGACGCCGTGGTCGGCTCCGCCAACAACCAGCTGGCCTCCCCGGCCGATGCCGAGCGGCTGCGGCACCGGGGCATCGTCTACGCGCCGGACTTCGTGGCCAACGCCGGCGGCGTCATCAACATCGCCGAGGAACCGCACGGCTACGACCGCCAGCGCGCCTACGACCGCATCCGCACGATCCACGACACGCTGCTGCGGGTGTTCGACCGGGCCGAGGCCGACGGCAGCACCACGGCGGCGGCCGCCGACCGGCTGGCCGAGGAGCGCATCGCCTCGGTGAGCCGCACGCGGCTCATCCGCACCGGGCGGTAGCCCAGGTGGCGGGCGGTTCGCACAGCCGTAACCGGCGGCGGGACCGGGTGGACCTCCCGGGTCGCTAGATTTCGACCCCTGTGGCCTTCGCCCTCGTCGCCGTCGTCGTGATCGCCGGGGTCGCCTGTGCGGTCCTGGCCCGGGGACGCGCCGACGCCCAGCGCCGGCTGGCCGAGGTCTCCGCCGAGCGGGCCCGGCTGGCCGACCAGCTCACTGCGGCCGTCACCGAGCGCGACGACCTGCGGGGCCAGCAGGAGTGGCTCACCGCCGCCAACCACCGGATCACCGCCGACGCCGAGCGCCAGCGGGAGCGGGCCGACGAGCTGGCGACCCGGCTGGAGGCGGCCGGCCCGCCCGCCGAGCACCCCGGGGACGCCGACGACGACGGCCTGTGGCGGCTGCTGCTGGCCCACGTCGCCCGGCGCTGGGGCTCCGTGGTGGGCGTGCCACCGGAGGGGCGCGCCGTGGTGTCCGGGCCCGCGAGCGCGCAGCTGGCCGAGGCTCTGACCCGCGAGGTCGAGCGCCTCCGCGAGGAGGTGGGCGTCGACGTCGACCTCGTCCCCGTGGCGGCGGCCGGCGAGCAGGGAGCCGCCCGCCTCGGCGACGACCCCGCCGACCGGGTGCCCGTGCTGCTGGCCGCCGTCGAGCTGCTCGGCGTGCTGGCGTCCTCGTGCCAGCAGGTGACGGTCGAGGTGGGCGACACCGTGACCCTGGTGGGCGAGGGCCGCTTCGACCCCGCGGGCGAGCTGGCCGCGGTGCGGGACCGGGCCGCGGCGGCGGGCGTGGTCGTCGGGCCGCTGGTGGCCGACGACGAGGCCGAGCGGGTCGAGGTGTCCTTGCACCCGGCGGCCCCCGCGAACGTCGCGGGCTGACTGCAATAGGCTCCCCCACCAGATGGGGGAAGGCATCGAGGTCCTGGTGGCGGGCCGGCCCGCGCCGGAGCCGCCCGCGCGCGGCGACCGCGCCGCACCGGGACGCGACCGGTGGCTGTTCCGGGCGGCGCTGGTGCTGGCGGCCCTGCCGTTCGTCGCCATCGCCGCCGGGCTGATCGTGGGGGTGGGCGGCGACTACCACCCGGCCGGCGACCTGGCCATGACCGAGGTGCACACCCGGGACATCGGCCGCCACGAGGTGCTGACCGGCCTCCACTCCCGCTGGAACTGGTCCCACCCGGGGCCCCTGCAGTTCTACGTGTCGGCGCCGATCTACCGGCTGAGCGGGAGCGCGGCGATCGGGATGCTGCTGGCCGGCCTGGCCGTGAACCTGGCGGCGGTGGTCGGCAGCCTCGTGATCGCCCGCCGGCGGGGCGGGACGGCCCTGGTGCTGTGCACCCTGCTGGGGTGCCTGCTGCTCGAGCGCACCCTCGGCCCCGGCTTCCTGGCCGACAACTACAACCTGACGCTGACGGTCTTCCCGTTCGTCCTGCTCGCCTTCGTGGCCTGGTCGATCTGGGCGGGCGAGACCTGGGCGATCCCCGTGGGCGCGTTCGTCGCGTCGTTCCTCGTGCAGACGCACGTGGCGTTCGTGGCCCTGGCGGCGCCGCTGTACGGGCTCGGCCTCGCGGGGCTGGCCGTGCGCCTCGCCCGGGCCCGGCGGGCGGAGCGGTCCGGGACGGCCGGGGCGACCGCGGGCGACCGGGGCCCCGACCCGGGCGGGCCCGCCGGCGACGCGCTGCCGAGCCGCCGGGCACTGGTGCGATCCGGCGCCGCCGGCGCCGTTCTCCTGGCCGTCGTGTGGCTGCCGCCGGTGCTCGACGCGCTCCTCCACGAGCCCAGCAACCTGGGCAACATGTGGCGCTACTTCCGCGACCCCATCGAGCCGACGCACTCGCTGGCCGAGGGCTGGCGGGTGGCGATCGGCCAGTTCGCCGCCAAGCCCGAATGGCTGACCGGGAAGCTGCCGTCCTTCGCGTTCTCCGGCGAGTCGCCGTTCCTCTACCGCGCCCCGGCGCCGTGGCTGGGCCTGGTCACGGCCGCGGCCGCGGCCGTCGCCTGGCGGCTGTCCCGCGAGGCCCGGCGCCTGGCCGTCATCGTCGGGGCGTCGGTGGCCTCGGTGGTGGTCTCGGTGATGCGCACGGCCGGGCTCGTCCAGGACTACCGCCTGCGCTACACGTGGGCCCCGCCGATGCTGGCCGCCGTGCTGGTGCTGTGGGCCCTGTGGCTCCTGGCCTCCCGCCGCGCCCCCGCCGCCGGCCCGGTGGCGGCGGGCGTGGTCGTGACCGGCGCCGCCGTCCTGTCCGTCGTGACCGCCGTGAGCGGGGCCCGGATGGGCACACCGCACGAGGACGACAGCGCGGTGGTCGAGACCCTCAGCGCCCCACTGCTGGCGCGCTACGGGGACGCCGACGACCCGCTCCTGTTCGACGACCTGATGACGCTGGCCGGGCCCTGGTACAGCCGCGGCATCGTCCTCGAGCTGGAGCGGCACGGCATCGAGGCCGAGGTCGACGCCCGGATGCGCCACCCGTACGCCCGCCACCAGGTCCACGACGGCGGGCCGGTCGAGGACCGGATCCTCGTGGCCAGCAACGAGGACGTCCCCCCGCTGCTGGACGAGCCCGGGCTGGAGCTGGTGAGCCGCTGGCTGGCCGTGCCCGCCGACCGGCAGGACGAGCTCACCGCCGCGCTCGCCGACCTGGCCGACCAGCTCGCCGCGGGCACCGTCACCGAGGCCGGGTACGTCTCGTCGTCGCAGGCGCTCGTGTCCGACCTGATGGGCGACGAACGGCCGGACACCGTGGCCACCGACGTGGCCGTGTTCGTCGACCACCGGCCGGTCGCCGACGCCTGAGGGCCCCTTAGGGCACGTCCTTCTCGTAGGGGAAGCCCAGGTCCGGGGCGGTGACCAGCGGCCGCACCGGCAGGCCCGCCGCCGCGGCCAGCGCCTCGACGGTCCCGCCCCGGTCGACCACCGGCACCAGCAGCACCGGCTCGGCCCCGCAGGCCCGCACGACCTCGGCCGCCTCCAGCATCGACACGCCCCGGGTGACCGCGTCCTCGGTGATCGCCACCCGGTCGCCCGGCTCCAGGGCACCGGCCAACCGGCCCCCACCGCCGTGGTCCTTGACCTCCTTGCGGACGCTGAACGCCCGCAGCGGTCGGCCCCGGGCCGCGGCCACGCCGGCGGTGGCGAAGGCGGGCGCGTCGGCCCCCATGGTCAGCCCACCGAGGGCGACCACGTCGTCGGGCAGCACGGCCAGCAGGGCGTCGGCCACCAGCAGCATGCCGTCGGGGCGGCAGGTCGTCTGCTTGGCGTCGAGGAACCACGGGCTGCGCTTGCCGGACTTGAGGACGAAGTCGCCCTCCCGCACCGAGTGGCGCAGCAGGTGCTCGACCAGGGCCGCGTTGGCTGTCACGAGATGTGCACCTCCCTGCCCGGACCGGCGGCCGCGGTGAGCCGCCCCACCTCGACCGCCGCGAGGCCGGCCTCCCGCAGCAACCCCAGCGCCCGGGCGGCATCGGCTGCCGGGACCACCGCCACCATGCCGAGCCCGAGGTTGAAGACCCGGGCCATCTCGGCGTCGTCGATCCCGCCCCGGTGCTGGATCTCGGAGAAGATGCGGGGGACCTCCCACGCCGACCGTTCGAGGCGGGCGTCCACGCCCTCGGGCAGGACCCGGGGCAGGTTGCCCACCAGGCCGCCGCCGGTGATGTGGGCCACGGCCCGGACGTCCACGTCGCCCAGCAGCCGGCGGACGGCCGGGGCGTAGATGACCGACGGCTCGAGCAGCTCGTCCGCCACCGTGCGGCCGCCGAACAGCTCGTCGTCGAGGCCCAGGCCGGCGCGCTCGAACAGCACCCGGCGGGCCAGCGAGTAGCCGTTGGACCGCAGGCCCGGCGAGGGCAGGCCCACCAGCACGTCGCCCGCCCGCACGGCGTCGCCGGTCAGCAGGCGGTCGCGCTCGGCCACCCCCACCACGAACCCGACCAGGTCGAACTCGCCCGGGTCCATGGCCCCGGGGTGCTCGGCCATCTCGCCGCCCACCAGGGCGCAGCCCGCCTGGCGGCAGCCCTCGGCCACCCCGGCCACGAGGGCGCCGATCTGGCCGGGGTCGAGCCGGCCCACGGAGATGTAGTCGAGGAAGAACAGGGGCTCCGCGCCCTGGCACACGATGTCGTCGACGCACATCGCCACCAGGTCGATGCCGATGGTGTCGTAGCGGCCGGCGGCCCGGGCCACCATCGCCTTGGTGCCGACCCCGTCGGTGGAGGACACCAGCACCGGGTCCCGGTAGCCGGCCGGCAGCCCCACCACCCCGCCGAACCCGCCGATGTCGCCCACCACCTCGGGCCGGTACGTGGAGCGGACCGTGTCCTTGATGCGGTCGACGGCCGCCTCGCCGGCCGCGATGTCGACGCCGGCGGCCCGGTAGGTCTCCCCCACGTCAGGCGGTGGTGCCGTCGAGGACCGGCTGGACGATCGTCACAGCCGTCGGCATCTCGTTGTCCTCCAGCACGTGCTTGCTGAGCGTGAGCGGCACGGGCACCGGGTAGTGGCCGGTGAAGCACGCGTCGCAGAACCCGGCCCCGGCGGCGCCGGTGGCGGCCACCAGCCGGTCCAGGTCGAGGTACGCCAGCGTGTCCACGTCGAGGTACCGGCGGATGGCCTCGACGTCCAGATTGTGGGCCAGCAGCTCGGTGCGGTCGCCGGTGTCGATCCCGTAGAAGCACGACCACTGCACCGGCGGCGAGGGGATGCGCAGGTGGACCTCGCGGGCGCCCGCCTCCCGCAGCATGCGGACGAGCTGGTGCTGGGTCGTGCCGCGCACGATGGAGTCGTCCACCACCACCAGGCGCTTGCCCTCGATGTTCTCCCGCAGCGGGTTCAGCTTCATGCGGACCGCCCGGGCCCGGGCCTCCTGGCTGGGGGCGATGAAGCTGCGGCCGATGTAGCGGTTCTTGACCAGGCCCGAGCCGAGCGGGATGCCGCTGTGGCGGGCGAAACCCTCGGCCGCCGGCACCCCCGACTCCGGCACGCCCATGACCATGTCGGCCTCGGCCGGCGCCTGCTCGGCCAGCTGCTCGCCCATGCGGATGCGGGCCTGGTGCACGCTCTGCCCGTAGAGGCGGCTGTCGGGCCGGGCGAAGTACACGAACTCGAACAGGCAGAGGTGGGGCTCGACCTCGTCGGGCGCGAAGGGATGGACCTCGCGCACCCCGGCCTCGTCGATGACCACGATCTCGCCGGGGTCGAGCTCGCGGACGAAGCCGGCGCCCACGATGTCGAGCGCCGGGGTCTCGGACGCCAGCACGTGGCCCCCGCCCTCCAGCCTGCCGAGGCACAGCGGCCGGAACCCGTGGGGGTCGCGCACACCGATGACCCGGGACTCGTCCATGATGACGAGCGAGAACGCGCCGTCGAGCCGCACGATCACGTCGGCCACCGCCTGCTCCAGCGCGTCGGGGTCGCCGGGGTGGTGGGCCAGCTCGGCGGCGATCAGCTCGGCCACCAGGTCGCTGTCGCTGGTGACGGTGCCCTCGAGCATGCCCGCCTCCTTCACCAGCGCCTCGGTGTTGACGAGGTTGCCGTTGTGGCCGAGCGCGAACATGCGCTCGTCCACGGAGCGGTAGGCGGGCTGAGCGTTGCGCCAGGTGGACGAGCCGGTGGTCGAGTAGCGGCAGTGGCCGATGGCCTGGTGCCCGTGGAGCCCGGCCAGGGTGCGGTCGGCGAAGACGGCGGCCACCAGGCCCTGGTCCTTCACCACGGTCAGCTGCTCGCCGTCGCTGACAGCCATGCCGGCCGCCTCCTGCCCCCGGTGCTGGAGGGCGAAGAGGCCCAGGTAGGTGAGCTGGGCGACCGATCGGCCGGGGGCGTGGACGGCGAAGACGCCGCACGCCTCCTTGAGACTGTCGTCGGCGTCGGCGTCCGTCACGGCACCAGTCTGCCGTGCGGGCCACCCGTATCGGCGAACCGGCGCCGGGAGTGCTCTACGCTGCCCCTCCGATGCTCGTCGACCTGCGTTCGCCCACCGTCCGGAAGCTGGCGAAGTACTCCACGGCCTCGGTGGTGGCGGTGGCCGTCGGCCAGCCGGTCTTCTGGTTGTTCGACGGGGTGCTGGGCTGGGACGCGGTGCCGGCCAACCTGGTGTCGGTGTCGGCCGGGTCGGTGCCCAACTACCTGATCAACCGGCGCTGGACCTGGAGCCAGACCGGCCGGAACCGGCTGTGGGGCGAGGTCGTGCCGTTCTGGGTGATGTCCGCCATGGGCATGATCCTGTCGCTCATCGCCGTCAACTACGCCGACAACCGCTGGGATTCGACGCTGATCAACGCCATGGCCCAGCTGGCGGGCTTCGGCGTGCTGTGGCTGGCGAAGTTCCTGGTGCTGGACAAGGTGATGTGGCGGGTGATCCACGACCTCGAGCCGGACGTGGCCATCGACGAGGCCGAGGCCGGCCTGTTCGGCGCCCTGTCGCTCGACGGCACGCGCGGCGAGCCCGCCACGCCGGACCAGGCGCCCCGGGCGCCGGACCAGTTGCCCCGGACGTGAGTCACGTCGCCGCGACCGTCGGGTCGGCGATGTGGAGGCCGTGGCGCTCGGCGGCCGCGCACAGGTCGCGGTCGGCGCTGGCCATGACGCTGGCCTCCACCAGCAGCGCCCCGGCGAGGTGGACGGCGTCGTAGCCCCGCAGCGCGGCGGTTTCGGCCAGGTCACTCGCCTGCTCGATCAGCTCGTCGCCGACACCGACGAGATCGAGCCGGTCCATCAGGTCACCCAGGTTGGCGACCGCGCGCCGGTACCGGGCCGGCGTCAGGCGGCGTCCACGGCGGGCGACGGCCAGCGCGGCCCGGGCCTCGACGGCCACGAGCGTCACCGACGCCAGCTCCTCGGCCACGGACCACAGGCGCCGGGCCTGCTCGGTGCCCGGCTCGTCGATGAGGATCTTGATGAGGACGGACGTGTCGACGTAGGTGATCACCGGCGCCGGTCGGCGACGAGGTCGCTCACCGAGCCCGCGGCGGGGACGGGCGGGGGCAGGCGCCGGTCCCTGGTCCGCGGCGGGCGGACCAGGCCCGCGGCGATCAGATCCGCGAGGCGGTCGGTGGGCTCGTCGATGCGCAGCAGGCGGGCGACGGGGCGGCCCCGCTCGGTCACCACGATCTCCAGCCCGTCGCTCACCCGGTCGAGGTAGCGGCTGAGGTTGTTCTTGAGGTCGCGGACGCCGACCTCGACGGGCGTGGTGGCTACAGGCATGGTCTAAGTGTAGCCACATCTACCCCTGGGTGGTGCCGTGGCCGAGGAGGCTGGGGAGCCTGCCCCGCCACGCGCCGGTGGCGGCGGCCACGGGCACGTCGACCACTGGCCACGTCCCGCCGCCGATCGTCAGGCGGTCGCCGCCGGCCCGGCCCACCAGCGCGGCAGGCACGCCTGCGGCCGCGTGGCGGCGGTGCAGCTCGCCCAGCGCGGCGTGGTCGACCGCCAGCACGAACCGGCTGGGCGACTCGCCGAACAGCCAGCGAAGGGGGGCTCCGTCCGGGGCCGTGACCGAGGCGCCCACGCCGCTGGCCACCGCCATCTCGGCCAGCGCCAAGCCGAGGCCGCCGTCGGCGGTGTCGTGCACGCCCAGCACCAGGCCGTCGTTCACCAGGTCCCGCACCAGGTCGCAGACCGCGGCGTGGACGGCCAGGTCGAGCTCCGGCGGGGCCCCTGCCGTGTGGCCCCGGCGCCAGGCCCAGCGGGAGCCGGACAGCGTCGAGGGGTCGGGGCCGAGGACCACGATGCGGGTCCCGGCCACCAGCCCCACCCCGGGCGGCGGGACCTGGAGGCGGTCGACCATGCCCACCACGCCCACGATCGGCGTGGGGTCGATGTCGCGCCCCCGGGACTCGTTGTAGAGGCTCACGTTGCCGCCCACCACCGGCAGGTGCAGGGCCCGGCAGGCCTCGCCCATGCCGTCGATGGCCTCGGACAGCTGCCACATCGTCTCGGGATGGGTGGGGTTGCCGAAGTTGAGGCAGTTCACCAGCGCCAGCGGGCGGGCCCCGACGCAGGCCAGGTTGGCCACCGCCTCGGCCACCACCAGGGCCGTGCCCCGCCGCGGATCGAGCGCGCACCAGCGGTGGTTGCCGTCGCAGGTGAGGGCCAGGGCCCGGCCGGTGTCGGCCCCCGTGACCGGGTGCTTGAGCCGCAGGACGGTGGCGTCCCCGCCCGGCCCCTCGACGGTGTTGAGGAACAGCTGGCTGTCGTACTGGCTCGACACCCAGGCGGTGTCGTACAGCTCGTCGACCAGGTCGGCGCCCGGGTCCGCGGGGACCGCCAGCGCCGCGTCGGCGCTGTCCGCCAGCCGGGTCTCCCGGAGCGCCGGCTCGGCCCGGGGCCGGTCGAGCAGCGGTGCGTCCTCGTGCAGCGACGCCGCCGGCACGTCGGCCAGGACCGCGCCGTCGGGCCGGTCGAGGACGCGCAGCCGGCCCCCGGCCGTGACCGTGCCCACCACCGCCGCCGTGATCTCCCACCGGGCGCAGATCGCCAGGACCGCGTCCAGGTGCTCGGGCTCGACGATGGCCAGCATCCGCTCCTGGCTCTCGCTGGTGAGGACCTCGAACGCCTCCATGCCGGTCTCCCGCTGGGGGACCTCCGACACGTACACGTCCATGCCCACCCCGCCCCGGCTGGCGGTCTCGCTGGTGGCGCAGGTGAGCCCGGCGCCGCCGAGGTCCTGGATGCCCACGACCAGGTTGGCGTCCAGCATCTCCAGGCACGCCTCGATGAGCCGCTTCTCCTCGAACGGGTCACCCACCTGCACACTGGGGCGCTTGGCGGCGTCGGCCTCGTCGTCGCCGAAGCCGGCCGATGCCAGAACGGACACGCCCCCGATGCCGTCGCGCCCCGTGGTGGACCCGAACAGCACCGCCAGGTTGCCGACACCGGACGCCCGGCCGAGCACCAGGCGCTCGACCGGCAGCACCCCGAGGCAGAAGACGTTGACGAGTGGATTGTCCTGATAGGTCTCGTCGAACACCGTCTCCCCGCCGACGGTGGGCACGCCGACCGAGTTGCCATAGCCGCTGATCCCGGAGACGACACCCTCGGCGATCCAGCGGCTCCTGGCGTCGGACAGCGGCCCGAAGCGCAGCGGGTCCATCAGGGCGATGGGACGGGCGCCCATCGTGAACACGTCCCGGAGGATGCCGCCGATGCCGGTCGCCGCCCCCTGATAGGGCTCGATGGCCGACGGGTGGTTGTGGCTCTCGATGCGGAACGCGACGGCTATGCCGTCACCGGCGTCGACCACGCCCGCATTCTCGCCGGGGCCGACCAGCACGTCCCGCCCCTCCGTGGGCAGGCGACGGAGGTGGAGCCGGCTGGACTTGTACGAGCAGTGCTCGGACCACATCACGGCGAACATCGCCAGTTCGAGGTGGTTGGGGGCGCGGCCGAGGATGCCGTCGATGGCGGCGGCCTCGTCGTCGGTGAGCCCGAGGGCCCGGTGGATCGGCTCGTCGGCGGTCACGCGGACCAACATAAGGGATCGGCGGCTTCACCATCGGCGCGCACGCGGAGCGCGCCAGGCGTCACGGTGCGGCGTGACCAAGCGAGGGGCAATGGCGGACCCGCGGGCTGCACAAAGCGGACAAATAGCGCGACCGGACAAACCGAAATATGCTGACCCCATGCCCGAGTCGACCCGCAAGCGGACCCCCATGAGCAACGAGCACAAAGCCGCCCTGGCGGAGGGCCGGGATCAGGGCCGTGCCGTCCGGCGTTACCTCGAAGCGCTCGAAGCACACAAGCCCCGGCGCGGCCGTAAGCGGACGTCCGAATCGATGAAGAAGCGGCTGGCGGCAGTGGAGGCGGAGATCGCTTCGGCCGATCCGCTGAAGCGCCTGCACCTCGTGCAGGAACGCAACGATCTGGAGGCCGCGCTCGAGGCCAGCGAGTCAAAGGTCGACCTCGATCAGATCGAAAAGGACTTCGTGACGTCGGCCGCTCCCTACAGCGAGCGCAAGGGCATCTCGTACTCCGCCTGGCGTGAGCTGGGCGTGCCCGCGGCCGTGCTCGAGAAGGCCGGCATCACCCGCCGGGCCTGAGGCCCCGCCGCTCAGGCGCCCACGGTGGCTGCTGCGGTCACCAGCAGCGACCGCAGCAGCGGCACCCCGTCGGTCGACCCCAGCAGCGGGTGGCTGGCCCGCTCGGGGTGCGGCATCAGGCCCACCACGTTCCGGCCCGCCGAGCAGATCCCCGCGATGTCGTCGACCGACCCGTTGGGGTTGTCGACGTAGCGGAACACGATCCGCTCCTCGGCCCGGAGCTCGGCCAGGGTGTCGGGCAGGCAAGTGTAGTTCCCCTCGAAGTGGTTGATGGGGATGGCCAGCTCGGTCCCCACCTCGACCCCGGTGGTCAAGGCGGTGCCCGGTGCCTCGACCCGCACGGTGGCCGGCCGGCACAGGAACTTGAGCCCGGCGTTCTTCTGCAGGGCGCCGGGCAGCAGGCCGGCCTCGCACAGCACCTGGAACCCGTTGCAGATGCCGACCACCGGCCCGCCGGCGGCGGCGTGCTCGCCCACGGCCCGCATGACCGGCGAGAACCGGGCGATGGCGCCCGGGCGGAGGTAGTCGCCGTGGGCGAACCCCCCGGGCAGCACCACCGCGTCGACCCCGCCGATGGTGTCGTCGCCGTGCCACAGCAGGCGGGCATCGCCGCCCAGGTGGCGGACGGCCTCGACGACGTCGAGGTCGCAGTTCGAGCCGGGGAAGACGACGACGCCGACGACTGCGGGCATCAGGTGGGGACCGCCGCGGTCACGGTGACGGTGACGTCCTCGATCACCGGGTTGGCCAGGAACCGCCGGCACATGTCGTCGACCTCGGCCCGCACGCTCGCCTCGTCGGCGCCGCGCACGGTGAACCGGAAGGCCTTGCCCACCTTCACGCCCGACACGCCCTCGAACCCGAGGGCGGGCAGCGACCGTTCGATGGTCTGGCCCTCCGGGTCGGCGACGCCCTCGCGCAGGCGGGTCTCGACCAGCACGGAGAACTCCATGCGGCTCAGCGTAGATGCCCGGTGCCGCCGGGCACGACCGCCCGGAACGCCGGGCCGTCGAGGACCGGTGCCACCGCCTCGGCGTCGAGGGCGGCGGCCGCCGCCACGTCGTCGGACCAGCCCCGGGCGGCCAGCTCGCGGCCGGACCCCGAGCCGGCCAGCCACTCCCCCAGGCCTTCCGACCGGGCCGCTTCGAAGGCCGCGGCCGCCGCCCGGGCGTCCGGCGACAGCGCGTCCTGCTTGCGGAGGCCGCCCTCCACCAGTGCGGCCACCACCGCCCC
This sequence comes from Acidimicrobiales bacterium, assembly GCA_035707385.1. GTDB lineage: Bacteria > Actinomycetota > Acidimicrobiia > Acidimicrobiales > VFJN01 > ZC4RG19. The sequence goes on along the minus strand of DASSUD010000105.1, from coordinate 6,604 downwards.
GGCGCCGATCAGGTCCTCGACCGCCGGGCGCAGCGGGCCCAGGTCGCCCCGCCACCGCTCCCCCGCGGCCACCACCGCCACCGGCCCCGGCTGGTCGCCGGCCACGACCGCCACCGCGGTGGCGTTGCGGAGGCACCCGGCCAGCACCGTGGCGCCCGGTGCGTCGGTCTGGGCGCCGAAGGACAGGGCCGAGCCGTTGGGCGAGGGCAGCACGAGCCGGGCACCGGGCGTGATGCGGGCCAGGTCGGTGGGCGACAGGGACCAGGCGCCGTGCTCGCGCAGGCCCGCGAGCTCCGCCTCGTGGCGGGCGGCGTAGACCCGGGCGGCGTCGCCCGCCGACCACACGTAGGGCAGGACCGCCGCGCCCCGGCCGACGGCCACGGACACGGCGGTCGTGAAGCGCAGGACGTCCACCACCACCACGGCCGCCGCGCCCTCGGCCACGTGGCGCAGGCCCTCGACCCCCCACTCGAAGCGCACGTCCCAGCCGCCCTGTCGGCGGGTCTCGGTCGCCAGGTCGTCGCCGGCGTCGGGCGGGTCGCCCCTACCCACCCGCGCCGGGCCAGTCGGCGAACGGGCGCCCGGTTATCCGCTCGTAGGCCTCGACGTAGCGCTTGGCGGTGGCGGCGACGACGGCCGCGGGCAGCTTGGGCGGCGGCGGCGACTTGTCCCAGTCGAGCCCGTCGAGCAGGTCCCGCAGAGGCTGCTTGTCGAACGAGGGGGGCGTCGTCCCCGGCTCCCAGGCGTCGGTGGGCCAGAACCGGGACGAGTCCGGCGTCAGCACCTCGTCGCACAGCACCAGCTCGCCGCCGACCAGGCCCAGCTCGAACTTGGTGTCGGCGATGATGATGCCCCGCTCCCGGGCCCAGTCCGCGCCCCGCCGGTACAGCTCGAGGCACACGTCGCGCACCCGGGCGGCCAACGACTCGCCGATGAGGGCGGCGGCGGCCCCGAAGCTGATGTTCTCGTCGTGGCCCTCGTCGGCCTTGGTCGACGGGGTGAACACCGGCTCGGGCAGCCGGGCGGACTCGAGCAGCCCCTCGGGCAGGGGCGTGCCGTGCATGGTCCCCGCCGTCCGGTACTCCTTCCAGGCCGAGCCGGTGAGGTAGCCGCGCACGATGCACTCGACGGGCAGCATGTCGGCCCGCTTCGTCAGCATGACGCGGCCCTCCAGGTCGGCACCGGCGGCGGCGGAGCGGACCTCGGCGGGCAGGTCGGCCAAGTCGGTGGACAGCAGGTGTCCCGGCACGACGTCGGCCAGCAGCTCGAACCAGAACGCCGACATGGCGGTGAGGACCCGGCCCTTGTCCGGGATCGGCTCGGCCATGACCACGTCGAAGGCCGAGATGCGGTCGCTGGTGACCATGAGCAGGCGGTCGTCGCCGACGGCATAGATGTCGCGGACCTTGCCCGAGTGGACGTAGGGAAGACCGAGGTCGGTCACGGGGAGACCCTCCGGATGCTCACAAGATGGGTTCGGGACGGTAGCGGGCGGCGTCGGGGTGGTCGGCGGCCACGGCCTCGACCTGGCGGACGAACGACTCGACCTGGTGGGGCGCGGCGCCGACGAACCCCCTGCGGTCGGCCAGCACGGCGTCGACGGTGGCACGGTCTAGCCCCAGCCGGGGGTCGGCGGCCAGGCGGTCGGCCAGGTCGTCGCCGGGCGCCCCCTCCCGCCGGGCGAGCGCCACCGCCACGGCGTGCTCCTTGATGGCCTCGTGCGCGAGCTCGCGCCCGACGCCGGCCCGGACCGCAGCCATCAGCACCTTGGTCGTGGCCAGGAACGGCAGGTAGCGCCCGAGCTCGCGCTCGACGACGGCGGGGAAGGCGCCGAAGCCGTCCAGCACCGACAGCAAGGTCTCGAACAGCCCGTCGGTGGCGAGGAAGGCCCCGGGCAGCGCCACCCGCCGGACCACCGAGTCGGACACGTCGCCCTCGTTCCACTGGTCGCCGGCCAGCTCCGCCACCATCGACAGGTACCCACGGACGACCACGGCCAGGCCACCGATCCGCTCGGTCGAGCGGGTGTTCATCTTGTGCGGCATGGCCGAGCTGCCGACCTGGCCGGGGACGAAGCCCTCGGTCACGAGCTCGTGGCCGGCCATGAGGCGGATGGTGGTGGCGAGGCTGGACGGCCCGGCAGCGGCCTGGACCAGCGCCGCCACCACGTCGAAGTCGAGCGACCGGGGGTAGACCTGGCCCACGTTGGTGAGGACGGCACCGAACCCGAGGTGGGCGAGCACGGCCTGTTCCAGGCGCTCGACGGCGGCGGGGTCGCCGCCCAGCAGGTCGAGCTGGTCCTGCTGGGTGCCGACCGGGCCCTTGATGCCCCGCAGCGGGTAGCGGGCCAGCAGGTCCTGGACGCGGCGGTAGGCCTGCAGCAGTTCCTCGCCCGCGTTGGCGAACCGCTTCCCGAGGGTGGTGGCCTGCGCGGCCACGTTGTGACTGCGGCCGACCATGACGAGCGAGGCGTGCTCGGCGGCCCGCTCGGCCAGCCGGGCCAGCGCCGCCACCATGCGGTCGCGGACGAGGCCGAGCGCCAGGCGGACCTGGTACTGCTCGACGTTCTCGGTGAGGTCCCGGGAGGTCATGCCCGCGTGGGCGTACTCGTGGCCGGCCAGGGCGGAGAACTCCTCCAGCCGGGCCTTCACGTCGTGGCGGGTGACCCGCTCGCGGGCCTCGATGCTGTCGAGGTCGACGGCGTCGACGACGGCCCGGTAGTCGTCGATCGCCTCAGCCGGGATGTCCAGGCCGAGGTCCCGCTGGGCGGCCATGACCGCCACCCACAGCTCGCGCTCCAGCCGCACCTTGCCGGCCGGGCTCCACAGCTCGACCATGGGTTGGCTCGCGTAGCGCGACGCCAGGATGTCGGGGACCACGGGCTTCACACCCCTATTGTCGCCGCTCGCACCCCCGACGCGTGTGACCGCCGTTATGATAACGGCATGCAGGTGGCCGAGCTCCGACGAGCGGTGGGCGTCAGCCAGGCCGAGCTGGCCGACATGTTGGGTGTCACCCAGCCCGCGGTGTCCGCGTGGGAGGCCGGCCGGCGCACGCCGACCGGCGAGGCGGCGGAGAAGCTGGAGCGCATCGCCATCGTCTTCGATGCCCCCACCCGTGTCGCGGGCGAGTTCCGCGGCCGCCCCATCGAGCTGCCCGAGGGCCGCTGGGACCCGGTCGTCACCCCCGACCACGAGATCGATCTGCCCAACCACATCGACTGGACCCCCCGCCAGGGGAGACGTGACCTGCGCGATCGTGCACAACGAGCAAGCACCTACGCTCAGGTGCTCGACGAGGGCTCGGCCGCCGACATTCAGATCTGGATCGACCCCGACGCTCTGGTTGAGCTGTGGCCTGAAGTACCGGTCGCCCGACACATGCGCCAGCCGGTCGCCGATCTGATCGTGCGGCTGCGATGACCCCCCGGGGCCTCACCCGGCTACAGCGTCGGATCGCCCGCATCGTTCTGCGGATAGCGGCGCCGGACGGCTTCCACCTGGCCGGCGGCGCTGCCCTGGTGGCCTCGCGCCTCACCGACCGGCCCACACGCGACATCGACGTCTTCACGCCCCGGGACACCGACGTCGCCATCGTCGCAGAGCGGGTGGTCGACGTGCTGCGGGGCGAGGGGCTGGTCGTCACGGTCACGGCCAAGTCCCCGGTGTTCGCCAAACTGCGAGTGACCGCGCAGGACGCCCGGCGCGGCGCGCTCGGCGTCGACCTCGGGCGCGATTGGATGGAGTGGCCGGGCACCACCACCTCGCTTGGTCCCACGCTCTCGCCCCGGGAGCTGGCCGCCAACAAGGTGCTGGCGCTGTTCGGCCGCGTGCAGTCCCGCGACCTGGCCGACGTGGCCGCGCTGGCCGAACACTTCTCCCTGGAGGACATGCTGACCGACGCCAAGACGAAGGACCCCGGCTTCAACCGACCCATCCTGGCGGAGATGATCCGCATGGTCGTTGCCGTGCCCGAGGTCGACTGGCCAGCCGGGGTCGACATCGCGGCGGTGCGGGCGTTCGGGCTCGACCTCGCCAAGTACCTCGAGGGCTAGCGGGGCACCATCTCCTCGCGGTGGCGGAGCAGCTCCTTGGTCAGGTCGTCGTCGCCCACCGCCAGGATCTGGACCGCCAGCAGCGCGGCGTTCATGGCGCCGTCGACCGCCACCGTGGCCACCGGGATGCCCTTGGGCATCTGGACCGTGGCGTACAGGGCGTCCACGCCGCTGAGCGCGCCGCTCGCCAGCGGGACGCCGATGACCGGGAGCGTCGTGTGGGCGGCGACCGCGCCGGCGAGGTGAGCGGCCATGCCGGCACCGCAGATGATGGCGGCGTAGCCGTTGGCCCGGGCCGACGAGGCGAACTCGGCCACGATCGCCGGCGTCCGGTGGGCCGACATGACCCGCACGTCGGCCTCGACGCCGTAGCGGGCCAGGGTGTCGGCCGCCGGCGCCATCTTGTCCTTGTCGCTGGCCGAGCCCATCAGGATCGCGACCTTGTGTGCGGTCATCCGCTCGCTGCCTCCCGTGCGATGTCGGTGCGGTGGTGGAGCCCCGGCCACGAGATGCGGCCGGCGGCCCGGTACGCGTGGTCGCGCGCGGCCGCCACCGTAGGCCCGTAGCCGGTGACCGCCAGCACACGGCCGCCGGCGGTGACCAGGCGGCCGTCCTCGCCGGCCGCCACGCCGGCGCAGAACACCGTGGCGCCGCCGGCCTCGGCCTCGGCGATGCCCTCGATCACGTCGCCCGTGCGGGGCGCGACCGGGTAGCCCTCGGACGCCAGCACCACGGTGACCGCCGCGTCCGGGGCGAAGGCGGGCGGCGGGGCGGCGGTCACGTCGCCGGCCGCGGCCGCGGCCAGCAGCTCGGCCAGGTCGCTGGTCAGGCGGGGCAGGACGACCTGGGCCTCGGGGTCGCCGAAGCGCACGTTGTACTCGACCAGCTTCGGTCCCTCGGCGGTGAGCATCAGGCCGGCGTACAGCACCCCCCGGTAGTCGATCCCCCGGCGGCGCAGCTCGGCCAGGGTCGGCCCGATGAACCGGTCCATGACGTCGGCCACCACGTCGTCGCCCACGGCCGGGACCGGCGAGTAGGCGCCCATGCCGCCGGTGTTCGGCCCCGTGTCGCCGTCGCCCACCCGCTTGTAGTCCTGCGCCGGGGCCAGAGACACCCCCCGCTCGCCGTCGCACACGACCAGCAGCGACAGCTCCGGGCCGGTCATGCCCTCCTCGATCACGACCGTGCGGCCGGCGTCGCCGAACGACTCGCCCGACAGCTTGGCCCGGACGTCGTCCTCGGCCTCGGCCAGCTTGCGCGTCACCAGCACGCCCTTGCCGGCGGCCAGCCCGTCGGTCTTGGTCACCCACGGGCCCGGCAGGGACCGCAGGAACGCCAGCGCCGGCTCGACCTCGGTGAAGGCGGCGTAGCGGGCGGTCGGTACCCCGGCCGCCGACACCAGCTCCTTCATGAACGCCTTCGACCCCTCCAGGTGCGCACCGTCGGCCCCGGGGCCGAACACGAGCCGGCCCGCGGCCCGCAGCTCGTCGGCCAGGCCGGCCACCAGCGGCGCCTCCGGGCCGACGACGTGCAGGTCGGCCTCGACCTCGCCCGGCGGTGTCGCCACCGAACCGGGGATGCCCGGGCTGCCGGGCGTCACGACGACCTCGGCCGTGCGGCCGAGCACGTGCGCCAGCGCGTGCTCGCGGGCCCCCGATCCCACCACGCACACCCGCACCGGCACCCCTCCTACGGCTTGCGCTGCACGTACTGGTCGCGGCCCGGCCCGACGCCCACCAGCCGGATCGGCACGCCGACCTGGTCCTCCAGGAAGGCGATGTAGTCCCGGGCGGCGACCGGCAGGTGGTCGGGCTCGGTGGCGGACGACAGGTCGGTCGACCAGCCGGGCAGATCCTCGTAGACCGGCCGGGCCTTGTGGAGCACCGACTGGTCGTCGGGGAAGCGGTCGAGGCGGCGCCCGTCGGCCTCGTAGGCCACGCACACCCGCACGGTGTCGAAGGCGTCGAGCACGTCGAGCTTGGTGATGGTGAGCTCGGAGAGCGAGTTGAGCCGGACGGCGTGGCGCAGCATGACGGCGTCGAACCACCCGGCCCGGCGGCGGCGGCCCGTGTTGGTGCCGTACTCGTGGCCCCGGTCGACCAGGGCGTCCCCTACCTCGTCGAACAGCTCGGTGGGGAACGGCCCGGAGCCGACCCGGGTGATGTAGGCCTTGGCCACGCCCACCACCCGGTCGATGTAGCGGGGGCCGACACCGGCACCGGTGCAGGCCCCGCCGGCCACCGGGTTGGACGAGGTCACGTAGGGATAGGTGCCGTGGTCGAGGTCGAGGAACGTGGCCTGCGCGCCCTCGAACAGCACGTTCTGCCCGATCTCCAGCGCCTCGTGCACCAGGTTCACCGTGTCGGCCACGTACGGCTCGACGCGGGGCGCAAGCTCGCCCAGGTAGAGGTCGGCGATCTCGTCGACCGTGGGCGGGAGCTGGTTGTACACCTTGGCCAGCAGCTGGCCCTTCTCCTTCAGCACCAGCTCCAGCTTCTGGCGGAAGATCTTGGGGTCGTACATGTCCTGCACCCGCAGGCCGACCCGGGC
>DASSUD010000104.1:0-13971 GCA_035707385.1 Acidimicrobiales bacterium | reverse complement strand
ACGGCCGCGTCCCGGATCAGGTCGAACGCGTCTCGCAGCGGACCGCGCCACGCCTGGGTCCACCCGGCCTCGCCGCCGGTGTGGCAGCCGCAGTCCTCCATCCAGCGGGCGACACCGTGGGCGCACGACCACGCCGACACGTGGATCCGGCCGTCGTGGACGGGCGGGTGGTCGGCCAGCCAGTCGGCCAGCCGGGGCAGGTGGACGCCCCGCCGGTCGGCCTCGACCGCCAGCGCGTAGGCGACGCCGCGGTCGGCGTAGGCGTGGTGGTGGCCGAACGACTCGCCGTCGCAGGCGACCGACACCAGGTCGCCGGTGGACCGCTCGACGATGCGGTCGACCACGACTTGGCTGCGGAACCCGCCGAAGGCCACGTCGTGGGACATCGGGCCGTCGTAGACGACCAGGTCGACCCCGAGGTCGGGATGGTGGGGGTGGCGCCAGCGCAGCGCCCCCGGCAGCCGGGCCCCGGCCCCGGCCGGGGCCCAGTCCCCTCCCGGCGACCGCACCGCGGCGATCTGGGCGGGGGCGAGGATGGTGAACGACACCCCCTCCTCGGCCAGGGCGGCGAGCACCCGCTCGTCCACGGCGGTCTCCGGCAGCCACAGGCCCTCCGCCTCCCGGCCGAAGCGGTGACGGAAGTCGGCCAGCCCCCAGCGGATCTGGGTGCGCAGGTCACGGTCGTTGCACAGCGGCAGGATGGCGTGCCCGTAGGCCTGGGCGATGGCCCGGCGAGCGACCCGGTCGGCCGCCAGGATGCGGTCGTAGGTCTCGGGGGCGTGCTCCTCCATCCAGGAGAGCAGGGTCGGACCCACGTCGAAGGAGAGCCGTCGGTAGTTGTCGACGATGGCCACGATGCGGCCGTGGTCGCCGAGGATGCGGGCCCAGCCGTTGGGCCGGTAGCACTCGGCGGTGATGCGCTCGTTCCAGTCGTGGAACGGCGCCGCCGTCGGCTGGCGCGGCACCAGCTCGGTCCAGGGGTTCTCGCGGGGCGGCTGGTAGAAGTGGCCGTGGAGTACGAAGGCGACGTCGGCCATCCGTCATGTTAGGCGGGAAGGCCGCGAACCCCCGGGCCGGCGGACCCCCGGGCCGGCGCCCGTCACCGCGACGGGGCGGTCGCCACCGGCGGGCGCGTGCCGCGACCGATGCGGTCCCGCAGCAGCCACTGGGCCACCAGGCCCCCGAACGCCAGGGCGCCGGCCGCGGCGAAGCCGGCCCGCTCGTTCCCCGACGACAGCGACACCACCACGCCGATCAACGTGGCGCCGAACCCCTGCGACAGGTCGAAGAAAACCGAGAAGGTGCCCACCGCGTGGCTGCGCTCCTCCTCGGGTGCGGCGGCCATGACCGCCGTGAACAGCGACGGGTACATGAGCGACATGCCGCACCCGAGCGCCAGTGCCGCCACCCAGATCGACGCCACCGACCCCCAGGCGGCGATGACCCAGATGCCGGCGGTGACGCCGATCAGCGCCAACGTCGAGCCCCGCTGCCAGCCCAGCCGGTCGGGCAGACGGGCGCCCACGATGCGGATGACCAGCACCAGGCCGGCGTAGAGGCCGAAGACGCCGCCGACGCTGCCGAGGCCGATGTCCTCGGCGTACAGCGGCACGAACGCCGCGAAGGCCGTGAACGGGATGAGCCCCAGCAGCAGGATCAGCCCCGGCCACAGGGCGTCCGGCTGCAGGAAGGGGCGGTCGCCGACCGAGTCGGCATCGACGGTCCTGCCCCGGGGGATCCACATGGCGGCGACGGCGGCGAGCGCGGCGCAGCCGCCGAGCACCAGCCACAGCGTGGTGTAGCCCTGCCCGACCAGCGACTCGCCCACCGGGGGACCGACCGCCAGGCCCCCGTAGAGCGCCACGGAGAAGTACGACGCGGCCTCGCCCCGCCGGTGGTCGGGCGCCAGGTCTTGGGCGGCGGTGGCCACCCCCACGAACACGGCCGCCTCGCCGGCACCGGTGACCAGCCGGGCGAGCACCAGCATCCACAGCTCGGTGGCCAGGGCGTACCCGGCGATCGACACGGCCACGACCACGCTGCCGGCCACGGCCAGCAGCCGGCGGCCCCGGGTGTCGCCGATCCGCCCGACCCACGGGCGGAGCAGCGCGGCGGACACGGCGTAGGCGCCGACCCCGATGCCGACCTGCACGCCCCCGCCGCCCAGCTCGTCCTCGACGAACCGGGGCACCGTGGGCAGGAGCGCACCCATCGCCGTGAAGTAGGCGAAGGACGCGAGCATGACGACGGCGAACTCCGGGGACAGCAGGCTGCGCTCGTCGTCGTCCAGCGGCTGAGGGGGGACGTCACCGAACACGACGGTTCCTGCCTACCACCGTTGCGCAGGCAAGCACCACCTGGTTCGGGTCCCCGGGTCGCCCGGGCGGGCGTCAGTCGATGGCGGTCACCACCACGTTGCCGGGGCCGGGGTCAGTCGTTGATGGCCTGGGCCTCGGCCACGGGCAGCACGCGGGTCGCGACCCGTGTCACCGGCACCGTGACGTCGAACGGGCCCGCGCCGTTGACCGTGTAGGTCCCGGTCCAGTTCAGGGTGGCGGTCACCGTGTAGGTCCCCGCCCGCTGGTAGGTGGCCGTGCAGTCGCTGCTCGCGCCCGGCGCCCACGCCACGCCCAGGCCGCCGCACACGAGCACCGATCGGCCGTCACCCGGGTCGACCCGCAGGTCCTCGGGCCCGGCGGTCACCGTGACGCTCATGCCCGGCACGCTGGCGGTGCGCGAGATCTGGCCGGGGATGTCCGCCGCCCAGTACCAGGTGGCCATGCCGACCAGGCCCTCGTCGGTCGGGCTCGTCATCAACGTGTGGGTGTTGATGGCGGCCAGGGCGTCGTCGATGGCCACCTGGGCCAGCGCCTGGGGGTTGATGGCCTCGAACTCCCGCAGGTCGAGCAGCTCGCCGAAGTCGGTGTGCACGCCCTCGACGAAGCACTCCTGGCGGTACCAGGTGCCCGTCTCGGTGCCGTTGCCCAACTCGTCGTGGCCCTCCTCGCCCAGGGCCGTGCTGCGCCAGCGGAGGATGCCCTGGCGCTCCTCCGACACGCCGTTCACGATGACGGTCGTGGTGCAGGGCTGCGGGTTCGAGGCCGCGTCGTTCAGGATGCCCATCTCGGTGCGCACCCGGGCCAGGAACCCGGCGTCCACGGGGGTCACGGTCGGCCCGCAGCTCGGGCACATACCCCCGGGCGGTTCGGCCTGGGCTGCGACCGGCGGTCCGACGACGACGACCGCCAGGGAGATGGCCAGCGCCGCGACCGCGAGGATCGCGCACCGGGCCACGAGGTTCACTCGGGACACGGATCGCTCCTTTGCACCTGGCGCATGACGACCCAGACGCCGTCGCGTCGCTCGAGGTTCACGTCTACGTGCTGGGTGGTGGTGTCCGGTTGCCCCGCCGGCTGCCCGGTCGCCAGGTCGATGGTCTGCGACGTGTCCGTGAAGCAGTCGCGCACGGTGGCCGTGTCGCCGGCCAGCGCCGTGACCTCCGCGTCGACCTGCACCTCGGTCTGCGTCGCCACGTTGAGGCCCTGCCACTGCGTGAACATGGCCTGTAGCGCCGTGAGCGCCTCGCCACCCCAGTACCGGACCAGCTCGGGGTGGTTGGGATCAGGCGGGTTCGCGGCGGCGGCGATCGCGTTCCGGGCCAGGTCGTAGTCCCGGAGGACCTCCTGCTCGGGGCTGAGGGTGGTCGAGGTGGTCTCGTCGACCGTGGACTCGGTCGTCTCGGAGGATGACGCGTCGTCGCTTCCGCTCTCGTCGTCGTCGCCGCACGCGGCCACCAGGGCCACAATGGTCAACACGACGATGCTGGGCGCGAATCGCCAGCGCACGTGACGCCTCCTCGGGTTCCGGACTTCCGCCGTTGCAGCCACCAGCTACTGCGCGGTCAGGCTAGTGGACCCCGCGTCCCCGTAGGTGTCGCCCTCCGCTCAGTCGCCGGGCACCAGCCAGCGCACCGCCAGCGGGGGCAGGGTGAGCACGGCCGAGTCCGGCTGGCCCTGCCAGGGGGTGCCGTCGGTGGTGACCTCGGGCTGCACCACGCCGCTGCCGCCCCAGCGTTCGTCGTCGGTGTTGAGGGCGTCGACCCAGCGCCCGGCGCGGGGCAGGCCCAGCCGGTAGCCGTGTCGGGGCACGGGGGTCAGGTTGGCGACGCAGGCCACCACACCCTGGCGCTCGCCCGTGGCGTGCGGGCCGTGGGGGCCGGTGCGCAGGAAGGCGTAGACCGAGTTCGTGCGGTCGTCGGCGTCCAGCCAACCGAACCCGGCCGGGACCGTGTCGGCCGACCACAGCGCCGGCCGCTCGGCCTCGACCCGGTTGAGCTCGGCCACCAGGTCCCGCACGCCCCGGTGCGCGGGGTCCTCCAGCAGGAACCAGTCGATCTCGCGGTCGTGGCTCCACTCCCGCTCCTGGGCCAGCTCCGCTCCCATGAACAGCAGCTGCTTGCCGGGGTGCGACCACATCCAGGCGTAGAGGGCCCGCAGGTTGGCGAAGCGCTGCCACTGGTCGCCCGGCATCTTGGCGAGCAGCGACCCCTTCAGGTGGACCACCTCGTCGTGGCTCAGGGGCAGGACGTAGTTCTCGGACCAGGCGTAGGTGAGCCCGAAGGTCAGCAGGTCGTGGTGCCACTTGCGGTGCACGGGGTCGGTCGAGAAGTACGACAGGGTGTCGTGCATCCAGCCCATGTTCCACTTCTGGCTGAAGCCCAGGCCCCCGGCATCGGTCGGCCGGGTCACCCCGCCCCAGGCGGTCGACTCCTCGGCGATGGTCAGCGCCCCGGGGACGTCGCGGTGCAGCACCGTGTTCATCTCCTGGAGGAAGGCGATCGTCTCCAGGTTCTCCCGGCCGCCGTGGCGGTTCGGGATCCACTCGCCCTCCCGCCGCGAGTAGTCGAGGTACAGCATCGAGGCCACGGCATCGACGCGCAGGCCGTCGACGTGCATCTCCTCGAGCCAGTAGCGGGCACTGGCCACCAGGAAGTTCCGGACCTCGTTGCGGCCCACGTTGAACACCAGCGTGCCCCAGTCCGGGTGCTCGCCCTGGCGGGGGTCGGCGTGCTCGTACAGCGCGGTGCCGTCGAAGCGGGCCAGCGCCCACTCGTCCCGGGGGAAGTGGGCGGGCACCCAGTCCACGATCACCCCGACGCCCCGCCGGTGCAGGTGGTCGACCAGGTCGCGGAACCCGTCGGGGTCGCCGTGGCGGGCGGTGGGGGCGAAGTAGCTGGTCACCTGGTAGCCCCACGACGGCACGTACGGGTGCTCGGTCGGGGGCAGCAGCTCGACGTGGGTGAAGCCGAGGTCGGCCACGTGGTCGGCCAGCCGGTCGGCCAGCTCCCGGTAGCTGAGGCTGCGGCCGTCGGGGTGGCGCATCCACGACCCGAGATGGACCTCGTAGGTCGCCACCCGCTCGTCCCACGGGCGGGACCGGGCCCGTTGCGCCATCCACTCGCCGTCGCGCCAGTCGTGGGCCGACCGGAACACCACGCTGGCGGTGCCGGGGGGCAGCTCGGTCGCCCGGGCCAGCGGGTCGGCCCTGAGGCGGGTGGCGCCGTCGGCTCCGAGGACCTCGAACTTGTAGCGGTGCCCGTGGCGGGCCTCGGGCACGAAGATCTCCCAGATCCCCGAGGCCCCCACGCCCCGCATCGGGTGGACCCGGCCGTCCCAGCCGTTCCAGTCGCCCACCACCCGCACGGCCCGGGCCGCCGGCGCCCACACCGCGAAGGCGGTGCCCTCCGTGCCCTGGTGCTCGCGGGCGTTGGCGCCCAGCACCGTCCACAGCCGGTCGTGGTGGCCCTCGCCCACCAGGTGGATGTCGAGGTCGCCGAGCGTCGGCCAGAACGCCCACGGGTCCACGGCCGTGTGCTCGCCGCCGCCCTCCCAGGTCCAGGTCACCGCGTAGCCCGGCTTGGGCTCGGCGTCGAGCAGCACCTCGAACGCCCCGGAGTCGTGGATCCGGCGCATCGGGCGGCCGTCGAGGGTGGCGGCGATCGCTCCCGGCCGCCACGACCGCACCACGACCTGGCCCCGGTGGTGGTGCACGCCCAGGAGCCGGTGCGGGTCGTGGCAGGTCCCGGCGGCCAGCGCCTCCAGGTCCGACGCGTCGCGGGGCCCCAGCATCACGAGGCGAGCGCCAGGGCGCGCCGCACCGCGGAGACCGGGATGTCGACCCAGTCGGGGCGGTGCGCCACCTCGTAGATGACCTCGTAGACCGCCTTGTCGAGCTCGAAGGCGCGCAGCACCCGGCTGCGGTGCTCGGGCGAGGCCGGGAGCAGGGCGTCGATCCCCGGCACCTGCTGGTAGCCGTGCCAGAAGGCGTCGACCGCCCGCGTCTCCCACGCCTCGGTCAGGGCCACCAGCTCGTCGTCGACGTCCCGGCCCCGCTCGGCCAGGCCGGTGCGGGCCGCGTAGTGGAAGGAGCGCACCATGCCGGCCACGTCCTGCAGCGGGGACGACGCCACCTGGCGCTCGGCCACCGGGCGCACGGGCTCGCCCTCGAAGTCGAGCACGAACCAGCCCGCGTCGGCCAGCAGGAACTGGCCGAGGTGCAGGTCGCCGTGGATGCGGAACGCCGGGCCGGGACCGACCGCGTCGACCAGCTCGGCCAGCACCGTGTCGACGGCGGCCACGTCGATCAGCTCGGAGCCCTTCACGGTCTCGCCGCCCACCTCGACCTCGCCGTGGGGCAGGCGCGCCAGCTGGGCGCGGAAGCCCGCCAGCCAGGCGGCGGGGTCGCCCTCACCGGTGCCGAACGCCTCGGCCAGCGCCAGGTGCAGCTTGCCGGTGACCTCGCCGAGCGTGGCGGCCTCGGGGCCGAAGTCGCCCCCCGCCTCCTCGGGCGCCATCCGGGTGCCCAGCAGGTCCCGCAGCGAGGTGTGGGCCAGCTGCCAGGCGTCGGTCGACCCCAGCAGGTACTGGCGGACGACGGCCAGGTCGGCGCCCTCGTAGCGCAGCTCGGCGAGCTGGGGCACCACGTGGGGGAAGCCGCGCTCGCCCAGGGCCTCGGTGATCTCCACGTCGGGGTTGGGCTCGGGGTGGACCCGGCGGAACATCTTGAGGATCAGCCGCTCGTCGTAGACGACCGACGTGTTGGACTGCTCGACGACCAGCGGCCGGGCCACCTGCGCCGACTCGTCCGGCGCCACCTTCGACAGCACGGTGAGCGCCAGGTCCGGGTCGACGAGGGCGTCGTACCACACCCAGCCGTCGACCTCCCCCACCGTGACCCGGGACTTGCCGAGCAGGAAGTCCGACTCGTCGACCTTCGGGCGGCCGCCCAGCACCACCTGGTAGGTGGCCGTCGCACCCTGGCTGTCGATCGTGTCGAGCAGGTACCAGACCAGGCTGGGATCGTCCTCGCGGCTGTCCAGGGTCGTCACGGTCAGCGAGGCGGGCGTCTCGTGGCCTGCGAACCACCGCTGCCGCGCGAGGAACGCGCCCAGCAGCGGAGCCAGCTTCTCGGCCAGATCGTCGAGGCGTGGCACCTCACCTGCCTACCACCTCAGGGAGACACCGGAAACGCTCGTGACCCCCGGCACAAGCTCGGCAACCGGCTGAGCAGGGACTATCCCGGACCGTGGTCGCGCGGTTTCCGCGGCGAGCACTGTAACGGACGGCCCGCCCGGGAGACGGTCCCCGGCATGGAACCGACACTGGCGGGCGACGGCCACGACGAGAACGGTTGGCCGGTGGACTACGGCGACCTGCGGGCCGTGTTCGTGAACTGCACGCTCAAGCGCTCCCCCGAGGTCTCGAACACCGAGGGGCTGGCGGCGATCTCCCAGGCGATCATGCGGCGCCACGGCGTGACGGTGGACGTCATCCGGGCCGTCGACCACGACATCGCCCCCGGGGTGTGGCCCGACATGACCGAGCACGGCTGGCCTGCCGACGAGTGGCCGGCCCTGTTCGAGCGCATCTCCGCCGCCGACATCCTGGTGCTGTGCACGCCGATCTGGCTCGGTGAGAAGTCGTCGGTGTGCACCCGGGTGATCGAGCGCCTGTACGGCAACTCGTCCGACCTCAACGACGCCGGCCAGTACGCCTACTACGGGCGGGTGGCGGGCTGCCTGGTCACCGGCAACGAGGACGGCGTCAAGCACTGCGCCGCGGGCGTCCTCTACGCGCTGCAGCACCTCGGCTACACGATCCCGCCCCAGGCCGACGCCGGCTGGATCGGCGAGGCGGGCCCCGGGCCGTCCTACCTCGACCCCGGCTCCGGCGGCCCCGAGAACGACTTCACCAACCGCAACACCACGTTCATGACGTGGAACCTGCTGCACCTGGCCCGCATGCTGCGCGACGCAGGCGGCATCCCGGTGCACGGCAACCAGCGCCGGGAGTGGGACGCCGGCTGCTGGTTCGACTTCCCCAACCCCGAATACCGGTGAGGCCCGCTGCCGGGCGGCCATGATGGGCGCCGGTGGGTGACGAGCACCCCTACGCCGACGACGCCACGCTGGTCGCCGCCCTGCGGGACGGCGACGAGGACGCGTTCGCCTGGCTGCTCGACCGGCTCGACGGCCCCCTGCGCCGGCTGGCCCGCACCTTCGTGGCCACGCCCGCGGCCGCCGACGAGGTCGTGGCCGAGACGTGGCTGGCGGTCGTCGAGGGCATCGACGGGTTCGAGCAGCGCTCGTCCGTGCGCACCTGGGTCACCCGCATCCTCATGAACCGGGCCCGCACCCGCGGCGTTCGGGACCGGCGCTCCGTGCCGTTCTCGTCGGTCGAGGCGCCGACCTTTCCGCCCGGGGCGTTCCTGGGGCCGGACCATCCCCGCTGGCCCGGCCACTGGGCCGCCCCGCCCCGCGCCTGGGACGAGCTGCCCGCCGAGCGGCTCGAAGCCCGGGAGACGGTGGCGCGCGTGCGGGCCGCCATCGAGGCCCTGCCCCCGCTGCACCGCCAGGTCATCACCCTGCGGGACGTCGAGGGGTGGCCGGCCGACGAGACCTGTGCGGTGCTCGACCTGAGCGCCGCCAACCAGCGGGTGGTGCTGCACCGGGCCCGGGCCCGGGTACGCGACGCGGTGGCGTCCTACCTGGAGGGCCCGTGACGGGGCCGGAGCCCACCGACCTGCCCTGCGCCGAGCTCGTCGAGCTCGTCACCGATTACCTGGACGGCGCGCTGCCGGCCGACTGGCGGGCCCGGATCGACGCCCACCTCGCCACCTGCGCCGGCTGCCGGGCCGTGGTGGCCCAGTGGGAGGCGGTGATCCGCCTCGGCGGCCGGGTGGCCCACGACGACCTCGAGGCGCTCGAGCCGGATGTCCGCGACGCCCTGACGGCGGCGTTCCGGAGCCGTGCGCAGCCTCAGGCCGGGCCCTCGTCGGGTTGGGGCTCGACCAGCTCGAACCAGTAGAAGCCGTGGCCGGCCAGGGTCACGAAGTAGGGCAGCCCACCGATGGGCGGGAACCGCACCCGGCCCGTCAGCTCGATCGGCACCTTGCCCGCCAGCTGCTCCAGCATCAGCTCGCAGGGCTGGGGGAAGCGGGACAGGTTGTTCACGCACAGCACGATGTCCTCCTCGCCGTCGTCGCCGATGCCCCGGCGCAGGTAGGCGAGCACCGACGGGTTCTCGGCGTGGAGGATCTCGAACTCGCCGATGGCCAGGACCGGGTGCTGCTTGCGCACCGACAGCATCCGGCGCAGCCAGTGCAGGAAGCTGGAGGGGTCCCGCTGCTGGGCCTCGACGTTGACCGCCTGGAACCCGTACACCGGGTCCATCAGCGGCGGCAGGAACAGGCGGGCGAAGTCGGCGGTCGAGAACCCGGCGTTGCGGTCCGGGCTCCACTGCATCGGCGTGCGGACCCCGTCCCGGTCCCCCAGGTAGATGTTGTCGCCCATGCCGATCTCGTCGCCGTAGTACATGACCGGGCTGCCCGGCATCGAGAACAGCATGGCGTGGAACAGTTCGGCCTTGCCCTCGTCGTTGTCGAGCAGCGGGAACAGCCGCCGCCGGATGCCGAGGTTGAGCTTCATGCGGGGATCGGTGGCGTACTCGCTGTACATGTAGTCCCGCTCTTCGTCGGTGACCATCTCCAGCGTCAGCTCGTCGTGGTTGCGCAGGAAGATCCCCCACTGGGCCCCGTCCGGGATCTTCGGCGTCTGCGCCAGGATCTCGGTGATCGGGTGGCGCTGCTCCTTGCGGACCGCCATGAACATCCGGGGCATGAGCGGGAAGTGGAAGCACATGTGGCACTCGTCGCCGTCGCCGAAGTAGTCGACCACGTCGGAGGGCCACTGGTTGGCCTCGGCCAGCAGCACACGGCCCGGGAACTCGGCGTCGACCGTCTTGCGCACCCGGCGCAGGTACTCGTGCGTCTCGGGCAGGTTCTCGCCGTTGGTGCCGTCCCGCTCGAACAGGTAGGGCACGGCGTCGAGCCGGAACCCGTCGAGGCCCAGGTCGAGCCAGAACCGCACGACGTCGAGCATGGCCTCGGCCACCTCGGGGTTGTCGTAGTTCAGGTCCGGTTGGTGGTGGAAGAACCGGTGCCAGTAGAACTGCTCGCGCTGGGGGTCCCACGTCCAGTTCGAGGGCTCGGAGTCGACGAAGATGACCCGGGCCTCGCCCCAGCGCTCGTTGTCGTCGCCCCACACGTACCAGTCGGCCTTGGGGTTGGTGCGGTCCTGGCGGGACTCCTGGAACCAGGGGTGCTGGTCGGAGGTGTGGTTCATCACCATGTCGGCGATGACCCGGATGCCGCGACGGTGGGCCTGTTCCATGAACTCGGCCACGTCGTCGACCTTGCCGGACTCCGGCAGCACGGACAGGAAGCCGCTGATGTCGTAGCCGCCGTCCCGCAGGGGCGACTGGTAGAAGGGCAGCAGCCAGAGGCAGTCGACGCCGAGCCACTCCAGGTAGTCGAGCTTCTGGGTCAGGCCCCGGAAGTCACCGAAGCCGTCTCCGTCCGAGTCGAAGAAGCCGCGGGCGGCCACCTCGTAGAAGACCGCTCGCTGGTACCACCGGGCGTCGGTCGGGTCGATCGGCGTTGGCATATCGGCACAAGGCTTCCACACCGGCACACGCGCCCGGTGACCGACCTGCCCACGCGGGCGCGGCAACCCGCTGGCTGCGCCGGCGGGCGGTGCGGGCTACCCCACTAGAGCGCGAGGAGGATCGCCAGCAGCACGACCACGACCGCGGCGGCGACCGCCACGATCACCCAGCGGTTGACGGCCGACGGCGCGGCCGCCGGGTCTGAGCCCTCCTCGACGAAGGCGCGGAACATGGCGGTGTCGGCCCCGGGGTCGTGGCCGTCGTCCGGTGACATGGCCAGATGCTAGGCCGGGCACCCCCACCCCGGGGGGATCGGGGGACGCCCCGGGCGGCAGGAGGGGAGAATCCAGCCGCCCGGGACGTCAGCCCCATCTGCGGCGCCAGGCCACCGACAGCTCTCGCAGCGCCGCGCCACCGTCACCCTCGAACGACGAGCCGTGCATGACGGCCAGCGTGCGGGGCTCCAGGTCGGCGAGGTGCTCGGTTGCCGCCGGGGTGGCGCCGCCCTGCGCCGCCCAACGCAGGACCGCCTCGGAGTCGACCGCCGCGTCCACCAGGCTGCCGGTGGTGACCGCCGGCCCGTCGCCCAGGTGGGCGAACAGGTCCCCGCACAGCAGCGTGCGGGTGGTCTCCTCGTACAGCACCTGGGCCTCGGCGTTGTGGGGAGCATGGGGGGTCGGCACCGCCACGACGCGGCGACCCCCCAGGTCCATGGCCTCTCCGGGCGCCAGCCGCCGGGGCAGCCGGTCGGCGAGGTCGTCGACCGACACCCGGCAGCCGAGCGCGCCGAACGCCACCTCCATGTGGGGCGCGGCGGCCAGGTACCGGTTCATGGCCCCGCACTCGTCGGCCTCGACGTGCCCGAACGACAGCCACCGGAGGCGCGGGAGCGGCAGCACCCGGGCCACGGCCGCCGACGTCTCGCCGAAGGCGCTCCGCAGGCCCGCGTGGAACAGCAGTGGCTCCTCCGCCAGGATCAGGAACTGGTTGACGGTCAGGTCCCGGTCGCCCAGGGCATGGGGCAGGCAGGTCGAGATGCGGTAGATCCCGTCGGCGATCTCGTCGACCCTGCTGTCCCCCATTCTCCGCTGCCCTCCCTCCGCGGTCGCCAGGGTGACGCGGGGCCATTAGCGGCCGCGAAGCCGCTGGTGGGCACGGTCGGCACGCCATTGTCCGGGGCAGGGACTTAGCCTGGTCGCCCACATGCCTCGCTCGTTCCGGTTCGAGCCACCCGAGCCCCGGCCCGGGTCGCTGACCCGCCCCCGCCTGCTGCGCGCCCTGCTCGGCCGGTGGGAGCACCGGGTCACCGTGGTGGTGGGCGGTCCCGGCCTGGGCAAGACCACGCTGCTGGCCCAGGCCGTGGCCGAGAACTGCCTGGGCCCCCGCGGCCGGGACGTGTGGATCGGCCTGTCCCCCGGCGACGCCGACGGCGACACCCTGGCCCGTGACGTGCTGGCGGCGGTGACGGCGCAGGCCACCGGCGTGGCGCCCGCCGACGTCCCCGCCGCCGGGCGCAACGAGGCGCCCGGCCCGGCCGCCGTGGCCGACGCCGTGTGGCGGCTGTCGCCGGCCGCGCTGTGCCTCGTTGTCGACGACGTCCACTGGCTGCGGCCGGGATCACCCGGTGCCGGCTGGCTCGCGGCTCTGGTCGATGCCCTGCCGGCCAACGGCCATGTCCTGATGGCGGGCCGGTGGGCGCCGGCCGTCCCGCTGGCCCGGCTGTACAGCCAGGGCGCGGTGCTGCGCCTCGTCGAGGACGACCTGCGCTTCTCCGACGACGAGCTGGCCGGGTTCGCGGCGCGGCGGGGACTGGCGGTCGAGCGCTTCGGCGATACCGGCGGGTGGCCGGCCATGGCCGAGCTGACGGCCAGCGTCGAAGGCGAGCTCCCGGGTGACTACCTGTGGGAGGAGGTGCTCGACCCGCTCGGGCCCGACCGCCGCCGGCTGCTGGCCGCACTGTCGGACCTGGGGGGAGCCGACGACGGCCTCGCCGCTGCGGCGCTCGGCCGGCCGGTCGACCTGGCCCGGGAGCTCGACGGCGTCCCCCTGGTGGCCCAGGGCGCCGATGGCTGGCGGGTGCCCCACCCCCTGTGGCGGACGGTCAAGGCGCTGGCCCTCGGCCCGGAGGAGCGGTCGGACCTGCGCCGCAGGGCCGTCGACCACCTGGTGGCCGGCGCTCGCCACGACGAGGCGTTCTCGCTGGCGCTCGACGCCGGCCTCGACGACATGCTGTCCGGCATCCTGCGGGACGCCACCGTCGGCCCGCTGCGCCCGGACGCCCGCCGGCTCGACCGCTGGTTGGCCAGCCTGCCGCCCGACGTGCGCGACTCGCCGGGTGCCGTCCTCGCCGCTGGCCTGCGGGCGGCGCTGAGCTCGCCGGCCGACGCCGTCGAGCCCCTGCGCACCGCCATCGGGCGCTGCCGGGAGTCGGGCGACACCGACGGCGAGCTGGGCGCCCTGGCCCTGTTGGGCCGCGTGGCGTGGTGGCGGGGCGACGTGACCCTGCTGGCCGAGCTGTTCCCCCGCGTGCTGGAGCTCGAGGCCGCGGGCCACCCGGTGGCCCGGGCCATCGCGGGAGTGGGCCGGGCCGTGATCGCCGACCTCGAGGGTGACGACGAGCTCGTGCTGGCGTCGCTGGACGCCATCGAGCCCGGTGTCCTCGACGAGGCGTGGCAGACCATGGCCGATTGGCTGCGGGCCATGATCCTGCAGGGCCGGGGCGACGCGGCCGAGGCGCTCGCCATCCTCGATGCCATCCCCCCGGCGACCGACCCTGCCTTCGCCCTCACCGTCGAGGGTTCCGGCCGGCTGACCCGCTGGGCGCTCGGCCACCTGGACGAGGTCCTGGCAGGCGTCGAGGACCTGGTCGAGCGCATCCGGGCCGCCGGCATCGCGCAGAACCTGCTCGTCGGCCTGACCCAGGGGGCGTACGCGCTGGCGGCCGGCGGGCACGTCGAGCGCGCCCGGG
>DASSUD010000103.1:0-2655 GCA_035707385.1 Acidimicrobiales bacterium | reverse complement strand
TCCGCGTTCGTCGGCGCCTGATCGCGGCGGTCAAGGCCCACCAGGCGTCCGGCACCGTGCCCCCGGGCGTGGACGATCCCGAGGCGTACCGGGTCCGCTCGGGCGGCATCTTCCTGCCGAAGGGCGCCGATTGGGTCGAGGCGACCCGTGAACTCCGCAGGGCGTTCGTGGAGCACCCGGAGCTGGACCCGACCCTCAACGGCCCCCTCTAAGCCGAGTTTTCAGTCGTCAGTCATCAGTCCTCAGGAGAAGGAGCCCCGGCCTTGTGGCCGGGGCTCCTTCATACTCCCTTGGCGTGCAGCCCGCCGGACCCTGTCTTGACTCCTGATGTGAACCCTGCCCAAAGGTGGCAGCCCCGCACGACGGATTGCGCGGCGCATCCTCACCGCGAGCGTCAGAGCCTGTCTCGGAAAGATAGCTGGGCGAGGGCAGTGGCGTGCGATCGCGGGGGCGGAGCCGGGGCGGTGGCGTGGGGTCGGCGTCCGGCGGGGTCGGGGGAGCGGGGCGAGCCGGGCTGAGGGTGGGGCTGGGCCGGGGGAGGGGCCGGATCAGGCGGCGCGCGGGCGGGCCGGGCAGGCGGCGGCCTGCCAGAGGCCGGCGAGGGTGCGGAGGTTGAAGGCGGTGGCGAGGAGCGACCACTCGTCGCGGACGTTGGCGAGGCCGCGGAGGAGGAAGCGGCGGGCGCCTTGCTGCTCCTTGAGGATGCCGAAGGCCGGCTCGGGCAGGGTCTTGCGGCGGCGGTAGGCGTCCCTGGCCGCGTCGGTGGCCATGAAGGCGCGGTGGCGGCGGAGCCGGGCGTCGTCGGGGCTGATGGTGATCGAGCGGCCGGTCATCTTGGCGGTGGTGCAGGCGGCCCGGACCGGGCAGGCGGCGCAGACGGTCGGGTCGGCCCGGTAACGGCGGATCGGCGGCCCGCCGGCCGTCCGGGTGTCGAGGCCGACGAAGGGCAGCACCTGGCCTTGCGGGCAGGTGTAGGTATCGGTCTCGGGGTCGTGGACGAAGCGATCCTTGTGGTACGGCTGGTCGGGGCGGGGCGCCTGCGGGTCCGGCATCACGATCACCTGGCCGCGCGCCTCGCACGCCGCCAGGTTGGCGGCCGAGTGGTAGCCGCCGTCCGCCTGCAGCTCCGGGATCGGCGCCCCGGTCGCCGCCTCGGCCTGCTCGAGCAGCGGCACCAGCTGGCCGTGGTCGTCGCGGTCGGCCGTCACGTCGGCCGCCGTGATCAGCAGGCCCCCCGACGCACCGGGCTGCGGGGCGTGCACCCCGGCCAGCATCGCCTGGGGGTTGTAGCCGACCTGGAACCCGCCGCCCCGCCGCGTCTGCAGCGTCGCGTCCGGGTCGGTCACGTTCGCCCGGTGCGGCCCGCCCGCGTCCGTGACCCGGGCCAGCGCCTCCAGCACCCGCGCCCGCAGCGCCGCCGCCCGCGCCAGCTCGGCCGGCAGCCGGGCCGGCGGCGGGTCGTCCCCGCCCGTGTTCTGCGCCTCCAGGTCCGCGATCGCCGTCTCGACCCGCCCCAGCAGGTCGGCCAGCCCGGCCGCGTCCAGCGTCCGCTCCCTCGCGGCCGACCCGGCCACCCGGGTCCCGTCCACCGCCTGCACCGCCAGGTCCACCAGCCCGGTCGCCACCGCCACCCGCACCGTCCGTTTCAGCAGCGCCCGCATCCCCGCGCGATGCGCCTGGTAGAACCGCCACAGCGTGTTGTGGTCCGGCCGCTGCCACCCGGTCAGCCACAGGTACGCCAGGTGGTCGCGGCACGCCCCCTCCAGCTTCCGCGACGACCGCACCCCCGTCATGAACCCGTACAGCCACGCCCCCAGCAGCGCCGCCGGCGCGTACCCCGGCGCACCCCGCGCCTCCCCCGCCGGCGCCACCCCCAGCCCCAGCCAGTCCGCCCGCGTCAACCCGTCCACGAACGCCGCCACGTACCGCGCCGGGTGGTCCGCCGGCACCAGCTCGTCCAGCGTCGGCGGGAACATCCACGTCTGCTCGCGACTGAACGGCCGGATCGGCATCGCCCTCACCCCCGCACACAGCCTACCTCACCGCCGTCCCCCACCGGTAGGCGACGGAAGATTGTGAGACAGGCTCTGACGCTCGCGGTAAGGAGCTTGCGACCAGCCCCAATACCTCCTAGCCGGATTCCCTCAAGGCGCACTCGGGGTGCCCCGGGCGCGGTATCATCCCCTCGTCTACGGCCTGGGACTCGGAGGCACGGGCATGGCCATCAACATCGACGATCTGCGGCGCCTCGCCATGCGCCGCCTGCCGCGCGCCGTCTTCGACTTCGCCGATGGCGGCGCCGAGGATGAGCAAACCCTGCGCGCCAACCGCGCCGATTTCGCGAAGCTGACCCTCCGCCCCAAGGTCCTGGTGGACGTCAGCAAGCGCGACCAGTCCACCACCATTCTCGGGACGCCCGTCAGCTCGCCGCTGATCCTCGCGCCGACCGGGCTGGCCGGCATGCTCTGGGCGAAAGGCGAGATGGCAGCCGCCCGCGCCGCCGCCCGCCACGACGTCATCTTCACCCTCAGCACCCTCGGCGCCTGCTCCGTCGAGGAGGTCGCCGAGGCGTCGGACGGGCCGCTCTGGTTCCAGTTGTACGTGATGAAGGACCGCGAGGTGACGCGGGCCCTGGTGGAGCGCGCCCAGCGGGCC
>DASSUD010000102.1:0-2367 GCA_035707385.1 Acidimicrobiales bacterium | reverse complement strand
GACAGCCCGGCCTCCAACGACCCGCGGGAGGTCGTCCGCTCGACGATCGCCGCCTTCTGCACGTTCATCGAGTCCGAGCCGGAGCTGTACCGGTTCCTGATCCAGTCGGCGATGCACCGGCCCAGCCGGTCGCCGACACGGCTGGCGACCGACATCTCCAAGTCGATCGCCGTGTCGCTGGGCAGCTCGCTGCGCCGGGCCGGTGCCGACTCGGGCGCCGCCGAGCCGTGGGCGTTCGCCATCGTCGGGATGGCCTTCGCCGGTGCGGGCTGGTGGCTGGAGCGGCGGTCGATGTCCAAGGACGACCTGGTCGACTACCTGACCCAGCTCCTGTGGTCGGGCCTGTCGGGCGCCGGCCTCGGCAACCCGGCCGCGGTCCCGCCGGCCGCCACCGACGCCGGGGACGCCCGCGGCGGAGGCTCGGTGACCCCGTTCCCCCGCCCGGCCGCGGCCGGTGACTAGTGGGGTGGCCCGCAACGTCACGCTGGGAATCGCCGGCCAGGCCGTGGGCGGGGGACCACAGGACGCCGGCCAGGACGGGGACGGCCGCTAGGGCTGGGCCAGCTCCTCGCCCATGTCCGGCCGGGTCCCGGTGGCCACCGTCACCAGCGCCACCAGGGCCTCGTCGATCAGCTCGACGAGGTCGTCCCGGTCGAGCGTCCCCCGGGACAGCCAGTCGACCGTCACCTCCTCGGTGAACGCCACCCAGCCCCGCACGGCCGGCCGCAGCCGCGGCTCGTCGCGCTCGGACATCCCCAGGGCGAGCAGGACCCGGTCGGTGAAGGCCGTGCGGGTGTCCTCGTACACCGCCAGCAGCTCCGGATCGCCGCCGGCCGAGCCCCGGATGAAGGCGACGTAGGCGTCCCGGTTCTCGGTGAGGTGGTCGACGAACGCCTCGACGTTGGCCCGCAGCGCCTCGATGAGGCTGGGACCGCGGTGGGTGTCGGTGCGGTCGAGCAGGTCCTGCGCCGCGGCCCGGGCCACGGCCACGTGGAAGTCCCGCTTGGTCGGGAAGTAGTGGAACAGCAGGCCCCGGCTGATGCCGGCCTCGGCCGCGATGTCGTCGATCGCGACCTTGTCGAGGGGACGGGTGCTCAGCATCCTCAGGCCCAGCCCGACGAGCTGCGCCCGCCGGGCCTCGGGGTCGAGACGCGTTCTCGGGGAGTTCGCCACGCCCATGATCCTATTGACGAGTGGTCAACATCGTGTGAAATGATTGTTGAACAACGCTCAACACGGGGTGCGGGATGGGAAGACGCACTGACTTCGAGCTGGCTGGGGCACGAGCGCTGGTCACGGGGGCCGGAAGCGGTATCGGGCGCGCCATCGCCGTCGAGCTGGCCCGCAAGGGGTCGCACGTCCTGGCGGTCGACATCCACGGCGACACCGCCGAGAAGACCGCGCTGGCCTGCACCGAGGTGGGCCCCGAGGCCCACGGCCTGGCCTGCGACGTGAGTGACCTGGCGGCGGTGCGCCGCCTGGCCGGCACGGTGGCGGCCGATCACGGGCCGCTGGACGTCCTCGTCAACAACGCGGGTGTCGGCATGTCGGGCCGGCTCAACGACATGACCGTGGACGACTGGCGCTGGATCCGCAACGTCAACCTCGACGGCATCGTCCACTGCTGCCACACGTTCGGCCACACACTGGTCGAGCGGGGGCGAGGCCACGTCGTCAACGTCGCCTCGGCCCTCGCCTTCACGATGCGGGCCACCGAGCCCGCCTACGTCGCCACCAAGGCCGCCGTCCTGGCGCTGACCCGGTGCCTGCGGGCCGACTGGGCCGCGGCGGGCGTGGGCGTGACCGCGGTGTGCCCCGGGGTCATCAACACCCCGATCATCGAGGCCACCCGGTTCGTGGGCGACGACGGCGAGATGGCGGAGAAGGCGGGCCGGGTGTTCCGGCGGGGCCACCCGCCCGAGCTGGTGGCCCGGGACGTGGTCGTGGCCATCCGCATGGACAAGGCCCTCGCGCTGTCGGGGTGGGAGGCCAGGCTCGGCTGGTGGGCCCACCGCTTCCTGCCCGTGCGGTTCCAGCAGCGGATCGCCGCCGTCCCGCTGTGACGGCGGTCGACGCCCGCACCGGCAGACCGGCCCCGGCCCGGGCCGGTCTCGACGACCTCGGCGTCCCCCGGGGGCGTGCCCTGGTCGTCACCACCGACGACGGCGCCCGCCTGGCCGTGACCGACGCCGGCGACCGCATCACGCTCGGCGGCCCGGCACCGGTCGTGCTCGCCCACTGCTGGACCGGCAGCCGTGCGGTGTGGGCGCCGGTGGCCCGGCGCCTGGTGGCGGCCGGCCACCGGGTCGTGCTGTACGACCAGCGCGGGCACGGTGCCTCGACCGCCGGAACGGCCCCGATCGCCGT
>DASSUD010000101.1:0-7211 GCA_035707385.1 Acidimicrobiales bacterium | reverse complement strand
TACGTCGAGTGGACCTGGCACGGCACCGCCCCGGAGGCGGCGGCCGCGGCCCGCGACGCCGGCTACCGCATCGTCGGCGTCGAGCTCACCGACGATGCCGTCCCCCTCGACCGGGTGGCCCTCGACGGTCCCGTCGCCTTGGCGCTCGGGCACGAGGACCGGGGCCTGTCCCCCGCCGCGCTGGGCGCGTGCGACGCCGTCGCCTTCATCCCCCAGCTGGGCCGCGTCGGGTCGCTCAACGTCGCCACCGCCGCCGCCATCGCCCTCTACGAGGTGCGGCGCCGGGGGTGGGCGGCAAATCCAGGCGAGGCCACGGAGGGCGCGGACCTAACCTCTCGGGGGTGAGCGACCCCACCGTCCGCGTCATCACCGACGACGAGCTGGAGGAGTCCCTGAACGTCGTTCGCGCCGCGTTCGTGTCCCCACCGGTGCGGGACGAGCAGGTGGCGGCCCGCCGGCCCTACGTCGACATCGACCGCTGCCACGGCGCCTTCGACGACGACGGGCGCATGGGCGGCTTCGCCCGCGCCTTCGCCACCCGGCTGACGGTCCCCGGCGGCGAGGTGGCGTGCGGGGCCGTGAGCGCAGTCGGCGTGCTGCCCACCCACCGGCGCCGCGGCTATCTCACCGGCCTCATGGACGTCCAGCTGGCCGACCTCGCCCGCCGGGGCGAGCCGGTCGCCGCCCTCATCGCCGCCGAGTACCCGATCTACGGGCGCTACGGCTACGGCCCGGCCACCGAGGCCGTGACCCTGCGGGTCGACGCCGGCGCCGCCCGGTGGCTGGACCCGCCGGCGGGCCGCACCGAGCTCGTCGACAACGAGACCTTCGCCAAGGAGGTCGACGCCCTCTACGACCGGGTGCGGCGGGCCACCGCCGGGCACATCGTGTGGGAGGCCGACCGCTGGCGGGTCCACGCCGGGGCTCAGCCGTGGCCCGACGGCGACGAGGAGGCCCGGCGCGACGCCGCCAAGGTGGTGTGGCGCGACGAGGCCGGCGACGTCCAGGCCGCCACCGCCTACAAGGTCGACGGCCGCTGGGAGCACAACCGGCCCGCCGGGCACCTGACGGCCGAGGTCCTGGTGGCCTCGTCGGGGCGGGCCGAGGTCGAGATGGTGCGCTTCCTGGCCGCGGTCGACTGGGTCGGCCAGGTCAAGGTCCAGCTGCGCCCCACCGACGACCCGCTGCCCCTGGCGCTGGTCGACGGCCGGATGGCCCGGCTGGACGACCGCTCCGACCACCTGTGGCTGCGGATCCTCGACGTGCCGGCCGCGCTGGGCGCCCGGCGCTACGCCACCGAGGGCTCGCTGGTGGTCGAGGTCGACGACCCCATGGGCTTCGCCGCCGGGCGGTTCCGGCTCGACGCGGGGGCCGACGGCGCCAGCTGCACCCCCACCGGTGCGGAGGCCGACCTGGCGGTGCCCGCCGGTGCGCTGGGCGCCGCCTACCTGGGCGGGCAGCCCTGGGCCCGGCTGGCGGCGGCGGGGTGGGTCGACGAGCGCCGCCCCGGCGCACTGGCGCGGGCCACCGCGCTGTTCTCGACGCCGCGGGCGCCGTGGTGCGCCGTGACGTTCTGAGCCCGGAGGTCAGATCACGCGGTCGTTGCCGCCATCCACGGTGACCTGGGCCCCGGTGGTGCGGGCGAAGCCGTCGCCGCACAGGGCCAGGACCGCGGCGGCCACGTGGCGGCTGGCGACCTCGGCCCCCAGCACGTTGCGGGTGCGGTACTGCTCGGGCGTGAGGCCGTAGGCGGCCGCCCGCCGGGCCACCAGGTCGTCGTCCCACAGGCCGGTGTCGAACACGGCGTCGGGATGGACCACGTTGACCCGGATGCCGTCGGGGCCCCACTCCAGGGCCGCCACCCGCGCCAGCTGGGTGAGGGCCGCCTTGGACGCCGAGTAGGCCGCCGCCCCGGTGCCCGGCGCAGGCACGTTCTTGGAGGCGACCACCGCCACGCTGCCGCCCACCGGCGACACCCGCAGGTACGGGTGGGCCTCCCGCAGGGCGAGCGCCGCGGCCGTGGCGTTGACGGACAGCGCCCGCTCCCACTGGGCCGGGTCGAGCTCGGCCACCGGCTGGGTGGGCGGGAACACGCCGGCGCACAGCACGAGGACGTCCAGCCCGCCGAAGCCGTCGACGGCCGCCGCCACCGCCCCGCTCACCGTGGCGGCGTCGGCGGCGTCCCCCGTGACCGGCACGAAGGCGGGAAGATCCCCCACGTCGCCGACCGCGGGATCGAGGTCCAGGCCGACCACCGCCGCCCCCGCCTCGAGCAGGGCCGAGGCCGTGGCCCGGCCGATGCCCGAGGCGGCGCCGGTGACCAGGGCCACGCGGCCGGTGAACGGGGCCGGCGCCGGCCGGCGGGCCAGCTTGGCCTGCTCCAGCTCCCAGTACTCCACGGCGAAGGCCTCGGCCTCGGTGACCGGGGCGTAGCCGCCGACCGCCTCGGCCCGCTCGATCACCCAGGCGGTGTGGGCGTAGATCTCGGCGGCGGCCGCCGCGTCGGCCACCCGCTCGCCGGCCGCCACCACGCCCAGGTCGGGGTCGACGACCACCCGGGGGGCGGGGTCCAGCTCGGTCAGCGGCCGGTCGCCCAGGCGGTGGCGGTGCTGGGCCACGTAGCCGCGGTAGGCGGCGGCGTAGCGGTCCACGTCCCGACCCAGCAGCGGGACCCGCTTGGTCCGCAGGACGTGGTCGGGGGTGGCCGGTCCCGACTGGGTGACGCTGCCGAGGTCGGGGCGGGACGCGAAGCGATCGGCGTCGTCCCCCCGCCAGCGGCGCAGGACGAGAGGGCGGCCCGCGGCGGCCGACAGGTCCCGGCGCAACGTGGCCAGGCCGCCCAGCTCGCCGCCCGCGACCGGGCGCGCCTGCCGGTCGCCGGTGCCGAACGCGCTGTCGTCGGCGCCGTCGCCGAAGCCCGCCACCGCGACCGGCTCCGGCGCGGCGGGCGGCGGGACCGCGGCCAGGGCGGCCTCCACCCGGTCGAGCGCCCGCCCGACGAGGTCGAGGTGCCGCTCGTAGGCGCCTCGGGCGTCGTCGTCGAAGGTGAACAGGCCGTGGCGGGCCAGCACCAGGCCCGTGACGGCGGGCCCGCCGGCCGCGGCGGCCAGCCGCTCGGCGCACAGCTTGGCCAGCGCGAAGCCCGGCATGACGTACGGCACGACCAGGACGTCGGGGCCGAAGGTCTCCTCGGCCAGCGCCACGCCGCCCGGCGTGTCGGTGAGCGCCAGCACGGCGTCGGCGTGGCTGTGCAGCACGAAGCGCGGCGGCAGCAGGGCGTGGAGGATCGACTCGACCGACGGGGCCGGCGCCCGGGGGTCGAGGCCGGCGGCCCGCAGCTCGCCCGCCATGCGGCCGTCGTCCAGCTCGTCCAGCGTGGCCAGCATCGCCACCCGGTCGAGGCGCAGCGGGGCGAAGCCGGCCCGCCCGATGGTGGCCATGTCCCAGCCGCTGCCCTTGACGTGGAGCACCGCCACCGGCTCGCCGAACAGGTCGCGCTCCTCGGTCTTGACCGAGCTGTTGCCCCCGCCCGCCAGCACCAGCGCCGGGTCGGCGCCGAGCAGCCGGGAGGCGTAGACCAGCCGCCCCAGGT
Organism: Acidimicrobiales bacterium; assembly: GCA_035707385.1. Classification (GTDB taxonomy): domain Bacteria; phylum Actinomycetota; class Acidimicrobiia; order Acidimicrobiales; family VFJN01; genus ZC4RG19. The sequence goes on along the minus strand of DASSUD010000101.1, from coordinate 3,619 downwards.
CGTCCTGGCCGTGCTCGGCGGCCGCGGCCTCGTCCCACTGACTCTTCACGGTCTCTCCCCCGCCGCGGGCCGGACCACGCGGCTCTCGGTGACGATGGCGGTGACGAGGTCGGCCGGCGTGACGTCGAAGGCCGGGTTGAGCGCCCGGGCCCCGGCGGGCGCCACCCGGTGCCCGTGCCAGGCCAGCACCTCGTCCTCGTCGCGGTCCTCGATCGTGATGGCGGACCCGTCGGCCGTGCCCCGGTCGACGGTCGTGGTCGGCGCCACCACCACGAACGGCAGGCCGGCCCGGCCCGCGGCCAGCGCCAGCGGGTAGGTGCCCACCTTGTTGGCCACGTCGCCGTTGGCGGCGATCCGGTCGGCCCCCACCACCACGGCGTCGGCCAGGCCCCGGGCGATCAGCGACGGTCCCGCCCCGTCCACCACCAGCCGGTAGTCGGCGCCCATGCCCTCCAGCTCCCAGGCGGTCAGGCGGCTGCCCTGGAGCAGCGGGCGGGTCTCGTCGGCGTAGACCCGGCCCAGCCGGCCCCGGGCCTGCAACGCCCGGGCCACGCCCAGCGCCGTGCCCACCTCCACGCAGGCCAGGGACCCGGTGTTGCAGTGGGTGTGGAGCCGCAGCGGCGCCGGGGTGGCGCACAGCTGCTCCAGCAGGTCGGCGCCCCGCTCGCCCATGGCCCGGTTGGCGGCCACGTCCTCCTCGACCACGGCCCGCGCCTCGGCCTCCACCGCCGCCTCGCCCTCGGGCAGCCGGGCGGCGACCCGGTCGACACCCCACGCCAGGTTGGCGGCCGTGGGCCGGGCGTGGCGGACCGTGGCCACCGCCGCCGCCAGGGCCGCGTCGTCCCAGCCCTCGGCCCGGGCCTGGCGGGCGGCCAGCAGCACCCCGAGCGCCCCCGCCGCGCCCAGGGCCGGCGCGCCCCGCACCGCCAGGCACCGGATGGCGGCGGCCAGGTCGTCCACGTCGGTGATGCGCAGGGTCCGCACCTCGTGCGGCAGCGCCGTCTGGTCCACCAGCACGACGGCGCCGCCCGCCCAGTCGATCGTCCGCACGCCCCGACTGTAGGGCCGATCAGACGCGGGCCGGGTCGACCGCCACCCGCAGCCGCCCCGGCGGGCGCTCGGTGGCGGCCAGGGCATCGCACAGCGTGTCGTGGTCGGGCGCCCGCACCAGCCAGCGGCCGCCGGCCGGGCCCAGCACCTCGACCCCGGGCGGCGCCCGCAGCGCCTCGACGAAGGCGGGGGCCGCCGGGCCCGACACCTCGGCCAGCGCGGCGGCGGGCGGGAAGCGCAGCAGCGCCCGGCGGGTCGCCTCGGCCTCCGATGCCCGGCCGGGGTCGCCGTGCAGGGCGGCCTGCACCACCTCGTGGCGGGGCAGGAAGGTCTGCACCACCACCCGGCCGCCCCGCTCCTTGCCGCCCACGAGGCGGGCGGCCCGGGCCAGCAGCCCGAGGGCCTGCTCCGCGGCCCGGTAGCGGGGTGCCAGCAGCTCCTGGTCGACGTCGAGGAACGCCACCACGTCCGCCCGCCGCACCTGGTGGAGGCCGGCCTCGGTGCCCACCACCACCCGGGTCCCGGGGTCGGCGGCACCGGGGCCGGTGGGCGCGCCGCTGACCTCGGCCACCGGCTCGCCCACCAGGGCCTCGATCTCGTCCCGGACCCGGGTCACGCCCTGGCGCAGGGCCTTCAGCCGCCCGGCCCCGCACGCCGAGCACACCACCGGCCGCACCGCCCCGCAGCGCACGCAGGCCAGGCCGCCCTCGGTGGGCTGGGTGACGTTGGCGTCGCAGCGCTCGCAGCGGGCCAGCTCGCCGCACGCCGCGCAGGCCAGCAGCCGCGCCCGACCGGTGCGGTTCAACACGCACACCACCCGCCGGTCGCTGCGCAGCACGCGGACCAGCGGGGCCGGCAGCAGCCCCGTCCGCGGGTCCTGGCGGCGCATGTCCACCACGTCGACCACCGGCCAGCCGGCCCGCTCGGCCGCCCGGTCCGGCGTGACCAGCCGTCCCCAGCCGAGCGCCTCCAGCGACGGGACCGGCGACGTGGCCACGCACGGCACCCCGGCCCGCCGGGCCCGCTCCGCGGCCACGTCCCGGGCGTGCCAGGTGGGCGCCTGCTCCTGCTGGTGGGCCTCGTCGTGCTCGTCGACCACCACCACCGCCGCCAGGCCGCCGACCGGAGCCCAGACCGCGGCCCGGGTCCCCACCACGGTGGCACCGGCCGCGCCCTGGGCCCAGCCCTGCGGGTGGCGGGCGACCGCTACACCGGCGCGGGCCAGGCGGTCGGCCACGTGGCGGGCCAGCGCCGCCGTCGGGCACAGCACCAGCGCGTGGCCGAGCGCGGCGGCGGCCAGGGCCACGGCGGACGGGTCCGTGGCCGGCGGCAGGCGCACCACCGACCGGGGGTGGCGCAGCGCGTCCGCCGCCAGCCGGTCGACCGTGCCGGCCCGGGAGCCCGCGGCCGGCGCCGGGGCCGGCAGCCCGGTGACCACCCGCTCGGGCGAGGCGGTGCGCAGGAACGACGCCGGCCGGCCCGCCCACCGCCAGGCCGCCCAGTCGGCCAGGTCCAGCAGGTCGGAGGTCGGCCCGCGGCCCGACCAGCGGGTCAGGGACCGTAGGGTCACCCCCGCGGGCGGCTCGACGTCGAGATCCACGATCCAGCCCCCGACCCGGCGGCCGGCGAGCGCGATGCGCACCCGGTCGCCGACGCGCACCTGGTCCCCGAACGAGTCGGGGACCAGGTAGTCGAAGCGCTTGTCGATGGCCGGCTCGTCGACCAGCACGCGGGCCACGCGCCCGCGGTCCATCAGAGGCCGAGGGCGCTCTTGACGTCGTCGACCCGGGTCGTCTGCTCCCAGGTCAGCTCCTTGTCGTTGCGGCCGAAGTGACCGTAGGCGGCGGTCTTCTTGTAGATCGGCCGGCGCAGGTCGAGGTCCCGCACGATGGCGGCCGGGCGCAGGTCGAACACGTCCTCGACCGCGGCGGTGATCCGGGCCGGGTCGACGTTCTCGGTGCCGAACGTGTCGACGAGCAGCGAGACCGGGTGGGCGACGCCGATGGCGTAGGCCACCTGCACCTCGGCCCGCCTCGCCGCGCCCGCGGCCACCAGGTTCTTCGCCACCCAGCGGGCGGCGTAGGCGGCCGACCGGTCGACCTTGGACGGGTCCTTGCCCGAGAAGGCACCGCCACCGTGGCGGGCGGCGCCGCCGTAGGTGTCGACGATGATCTTGCGGCCGGTCAGGCCGCAGTCGGCGTGGGGCCCACCCAGCTCGAACGTACCCGTCGGGTTGACCAGCACCCGGAAGTCGTCGTCCTGGAACTGCGGCGGGACCAGCGGCCGGATCACGTGCTCGATCAAGTCGGGCTTGATGAGCGTCTCGGCGTCGAGGCCGGGCTGGTGCTGGGTCGAGATGAGCACCGTCTTCAGCGCGACCGGGACCCCGTCCTCGTAGTCGAAGGTGACCTGGGTCTTCCCGTCGGGCCGCAGGTAGGGCAGGATGCCCGCCTTGCGGACCTCGGAGAGGCGGTGCGCCAGGCGGTGCGCCAGCCAGATCGGCAGCGGCATGAGGTCCTCGGTCTCGTCGACCGCGTAGCCGAACATCATGCCCTGGTCGCCCGCGCCC
>DASSUD010000100.1:0-18484 GCA_035707385.1 Acidimicrobiales bacterium | reverse complement strand
TCGGCCACCGGCGGCTCCGAACCGGGGCGGGGCACGGCCGCTACGGGCGCCGCGAGGGCGGACCGTCACGCCCGGCGTCCCCTCGGTAGTGTCTGTTCCAATCCTGTGACGCCAGGCACAGTCGCCTTCGGTCACCGGTAGGCGGACACTAACCTCCGCTTTTCGGAGGTGCAATGGATTGCCCAGCCCCCTCAACGCGGTGCTCGAGCGCCTTTTCGACGATGCATCCCTCTTCCCTCCCGCCAGCCGTCCCATGGCCGAGGCCCTGCGCGCCCACGCGACCTTCACGGCCGGGCCCCACCGGCGGCTGGCGGGGCCGTTCCTGTGCCCGGCCTCCCGGCTCCCCGAGCTCGACGCCTGCCTGGCCGCCGGCGTGCCGGCGCCCGCGTCGGTGGGCGTCGTCGGCTACGACGGATCCTCCGACTGGAGGCGGGTCTTCGCCACCCACGGCCTCGTCCAGGTCGAGGCCCCGGCCCGCACGCGGGTGCCGCTGCCGCCCGGGCGGGTCCACCTCTACGTCGAGCTGGCACCCCGCGACGACCTGGATCGCTGGCTCGACGCCATCGCCGCCGCCGGCGGCCACCGGGTGAAGGTCCGGGGCACCGGCCCCACGCGCCACGCCGTGCCGTCGTGCGGCTGGCTGGCCGAGGTGCTGGTCGGCTGCGCGGAGCGCAGGCTGGTCCTCAAGGTGGCGGGCGGTGCCGACCACCCCTTCCGCCGCCGGGGCGACCCCGGTCCCCACCACGGCATCGTCAACCTGCTGGCCGCGGCCGCCGCGGCCCGCGGCGGTGCCGCCACTGCCACCGTGGCCGGCGTGCTCGCCGCCGAGGAGCCCGAGGCCGCCGAGCTCGCGGCGCGCGCCGGGGGGTCGCGGGAGCTCGTCTCCTCGATCGCCACCGGCTCCGTCGCGGCCGTGGCAGCAGAGCTGGCGGCCCGGGGGCTGCTGTGACGCTCTCGTCGTGGGTGACGGGCGCCGACGGGTCGGGATACGGCCCCGAGCACCTGCCCTACGGCGTGATCACGACCGCCGCCGACGGGCGCCCCCGGCCGGCGGTGCGCATCGGCGACCACGCCCTGGACCTCGCCCGCCTGGCCGCCGCCGGCACCGGCGGGCTGGGGCGGTGGGCCGGCCCGCTGGGCCAGCCCGTGCTCAACCCGTTCCTCGCCGCCGGCCCGGGGGCGTGGGCCGACGTGCGGGCCCGGGTGACGGAGCTGGTGTGCGCTCCGTCGGCCCGGGTCGCGGTGGAGCCGGCGCTGCTGCCGCTCGGCCAGGTCACGCTGCACCTGCCGGTGGACGTGGCCGACTACGTCGACTTCTACAGCTCCATCGAGCACGCCACCAACCTCGGCCGGCTGTTTCGGCCCGACGCCGAGCCACTGCTGCCGAACTGGCGGCACCTCCCCGTCGCCTACCACGGCCGGTCCGGGTCGGTGGTCGTGTCGGGCACGCCGGTCGTGCGCCCGTCGGGCCAGCGCCGGGTCGGCGACGAGGTGGTGTTCGGCCCCAGCGTGCGGCTCGACATCGAGCTGGAGGTCGGCTTCGTGGTGGGCGTGCCGTCCCCGCCGGGCCGGCCCGTGACGGTGGCCGAGGCGCCCGGGCACGTGTTCGGGCTGGCGCTGGTCAACGACTGGTCGGCCCGCGACATCCAGGCCTGGGAGTACCAGCCGCTGGGCCCGTTCCTGGGCAAGTCGTTCGCCACCACGATGGCGGCCTGGATCACCCCGCTCGAGGCCGTGCGTGGGTGCCGGGTCCCGGGACCGCCGCAGGACCCGGCACCGCTGCCGTACCTGCGGCCGGTCGAGGACTGGGGCCTGGCGCTCGACCTGGAGGTGGCCCTGGCCCCGGCCGGGGGCCGCGGCGAGGAGGTCGTCAGCCGCACGTCGTTCGCCGGCCTCTACTGGCAGATGCCCCAGCAGGTGGCCCACATGACGGTGAACGGGGCGCCGCTGCGCACGGGCGACCTGTTCGCGTCGGGCACGGTGTCGGGGACCGGGCCCGGCAGCCAGGGGAGCCTCATCGAGCTGACCCGCAACGGCGCGGCGCCGCTGGCCGTGGCCGGGGTGCCGCGGTCGTTCCTGGAGGACGGCGACGAGGTCGTCCTGCGCGGCTCGGCCACCACCCCTTCGGGAGCCGTGCTCACCCTGGGCGAGGCCCGGGGCCGGGTGGTGGGGTCCCCGCCGTAGCGTGGCGGGCGTGCGCCCCCCGCCGCCCGCCGAGTTCGTGTCCGGCTGCCGCCAGGCCCTGGGCGATGCCCACGTGCTCGTCGATCCCGACGTCACCGCCGGCTACGCGGTCGACTGGACCGGGCGGTTCCGGGGCACGGCGCCGGTCGTCGTGCGCCCGGGCACCACCGCCGAGGTCGCCCGGGTCGTGGCGCTGGCCCGCCGCCACCGCGTGGCGGTCGTCCCCCAGGGCGGCAACACCGGCCTCGTCGGCGGCGGTGTCCCGCTGGCGGGCGAGGTCGTCCTCAGCCTCGGCCGGTTCGGGGACCTGGCGGTCGACGGCCTGGCCGGGCAGGCCACGGCCGGTGCCGGGGTCACGCTGGCCGCCCTCCAGGCCGCGGCCGCGGCGGCCGGGCTGGCCTTCGGGATCGACCTGGGTGCCCGGGACTCGGCGACCGTCGGGGGGATGGTGGCCACCAACGCCGGCGGGATCCGGGTCATCCGGCACGGGGCCATGCGGGCGCAGGTGATCGGGGTGGAGGCGGTGCTCGGCACCGGCGAGGTGATCAGCCGCCTGGCGGGGCTGGTGAAGGACAACACCGGCTACGACCTGGCCCAGATCCTGTGCGGCAGCGAGGGCACGCTCGGCGTCGTCACCGCCGCCCGGCTGCGGCTGGTCCCGCCGCCGGCCCGGGTGGTCACGGCGCTGGTGGGGCTGGCGACGGTGGCCGGGGCCGTCGAGACCGCGGCCGGCCTGCGCCGGGACGTGGCCGGGCTGTCGGCCCTGGAGCTGATGACCGGCCCCAGCCTGCGGCTGGTCGCCGACCACCTGGGCTCGCCGCCGCCGGTCGCACCGGAGGCCGGCGCCTACCTGCTGGTGGAGGCCGACTCGGCCGCCGATCCCGTGCCGGTCCTGGCGGCGGCGCTCGACCGCCCCGGCGTCCTCGACGCCGCGGTGGCCACCGAGCGGGCCGACCGGGCCCGGCTGTGGCGCTGGCGGGAGGCCCACTCCGAGGCGGGCGGGGCGCTCGGGGTGGTCCACAAGCTCGACGTCACGCTGCCCACCGCGGCGATGGCGGCCTTCTGCGCGGAGGTCGTCGAGCGGGTGGAGGCGGCCCGGCCCGGGGCGACCACGCTGCTGTTCGGCCACGTGGGCGACGGGAACGTGCACGTCAACGTGGTGGGCCCGCCCGCCGGCGACCACGAGGTCGACGACCTGGTGCTGGGCCTGGTCGTGGGGTCCGGCGGGTCAATCAGCGCCGAGCACGGCATCGGCACGGTCAAGAAGGCGTGGCTGGCCCGCGACCGGTCTCCCGAGGAGGTCCACGCCATGCGGGCGGTCAAGCGGGCCCTGGACCCCGACGGGATCCTCAACCCCAACGTGCTGTTCGCCTAGCGGACCTCGTCGAGGATGGGCTGCGCCTCGTCCTCGCGGAGGATGAGCACGCTGCCCGCCTCGTTGCGGTCACCGTCCACGGGCAGCGGGGCCAGGGCCTCGGGGGTGATGCCCCGCATGCCCCAGCCCAGCTTGAGCGCGTCGGTGAACGACATCTCGTCGTCGATGCGCAGGCCCTCGGCCATGCCGCTGGACGCCCGGGCCAGGGCGAAGGGGTTGCGGGTGTCGCTCAGCTTGCCGAAGGTCACCGTCAGGAACGCCTGCTGGCGCTTGATGCGGCCGAGGTCGGCGGTGGGGTCCTCCTGCCACTCGCCGTCCTTGAGCTCCTGGTAGTGGCGCGAGCGGACGTAGGCCAGGGCCTGCTCGCCGTTCAGCTCGACCGGGCCGGTCTCCATCACGTAGAGCCCGGACTCGGTGTCCTGCGCCGGGAACGGGAAGTCGATGGTGATGCCGCCCAGACCGTCGACCAGGCCGGCGAAGCTGACGAAGTCGACCTCCATGTAGCGGTCGATGGGGATGTCGAAGTTCTGGGTGACCGTGTCGACCAGCCGGGTGGGGCCGCCGTTGTAGGCGGCGTTGATCTTCTGGCTGCCGTCGGTGCCGGCGATGGGCACGTAGAGGTCGCGGGGGATCGACAGCATCTTGGCCTTCCCGCCCTCGAGGTGCAGCACCATGATGGTGTCGGACCGCTGGCCCGCCGGCGCCTCGGCCCCGTTGAAGCCGGCGTCGCCCTCCGCGGTGACGTTCTCACGGGAGTCGGAGCCGACGATGAGGTAGTTGGTGCCGCTCGTCGACGACGTGAGCGACCCGCTGACCTCGACCCGCTCGATGCGGTTGAAGATGCTGCGGGCGTACAGGAAGCTGCCGACCAGCGCCACCACCAGCAGCACCGACACGGCGAGCAGCACCCGCCTCCACCGGACCCGGCGGTACCAGGGGCGGTCCGGCGCCCCGCGTCGCGGCGGCGGGACCTCGCGGGGCTCGCGGGAGCGGGGCGGCCGGGGCGGCGCCCCGCCACCCGGGCCGGGATAGGGGGAGCGGCGCGCCTCGCGCGGGGGCGCGCCCGACCGGCGGGCGCTCGGGGCCGGGGCGGTGGGGGCGGGGATGAAGACCCGCCGGGGATCACTCGCCGGCGACCGTTCGGGCTCCTGGAAGCGGTCGGTCACGAAGGGCCCAGGGTAGCGCCGGTGCGTGCATGGTCCGTGGCACCCGGTCGGCTGCACCGACATCGCCCCGGTCCGGAGCGGGCACGGTCAGCCCTTGTCGCTGACCCCGGCCTCGTCGAAGGTGGCCATCTCCCGCAGGACCCGCACCGCCGCCTCCAGCACCGGCAGGGCGAGCGCGGCGCCCGTGCCCTCGCCCAGGCGCAGGCCCAGGTCGATCACCGGCTCGAGGCCGAGGACGCCCAGCACCGCCGACGAGCCCGGCTCGACCGAGCGGTGGCCGGCGACGACGCACGCCTCGACCCCGGGGACGAGGCGGCTGGCGACCAGCAGCGCCGAGGCGGCGATGACCCCGTCGACGACGACCGGGACCTGCAGGGCGGCCGCCCCGACCACCAGGCCGGCCAGGGCCGCGTGCTCCAGGCCGCCGACCTCGGCCAGGACGCCGAGGGCGTCGCCGCCGTGGCGGTAGCGGGCCCGGGCGGCGGCCGCCGCCACCAGTGCGATCTTGCGGGTGAGCAGCGAGTCGTCGATGCCGGTGCCCCGGCCCGTGACCGCGGCGGCGGGGAGGTCGGTGAGGCTGGCGATCAGCGCGGCCGACGGCGTGGTGTTAGCGATGCCCATGTCGCCGGTGACGAGGCAGGCGGCGCCGCCCTCCACCAGCCGGGTGGCGGTGGTGGCGCCGGCATCGAGGGCCCGGCGGGCCTCGTCCACGGTCATGGCGGGGCCCACCGTCAGGTCCGCGGTGCCCCGGCGCACGTTGGCGTCGGTGAGTCCCGGGTGGGGCTCGAGGGGTGTGGCCACCCCCACGTCGACGACCGCCACGCCCGCCCCGGCCTGGCGGGCCAGCACGTTGATGGCCGCACCCCCGGCCAGCAGGTTGCCCACCATCTGGGCGGTGACCTCCTGCGGCCAGGGCGACACCGCCTGGGCGTGGACGCCGTGGTCGCCGGCGAACACCGCCACCCACGCCGGCCGGGGCAGCGGGGGCGGGGACGTGCCTGCGATGGCCGCCAGCTGGGCGCCGATGGCCTCCAGCCGCCCCAGCGAGCCCGGCGGCTTGGTCAGGCGCAGGTGATGGGCGCGGGCGGCGTCGCCGGCCCGCTCGTCCAGCGGCCCGCACAGCAGGGCGGCGGCCGCGAACGGCCCCGCCTCCTCGGCCAGCCGAGCGAGGACCGCCCGGTGCACGGGCCCGTCGCCGCACACCAGCAGGGGCGCCCCCGCCAGGTCGCCGGGCAGGTCGGGATCGGGCCGGCGGGCCACCACCAGAGTGCGGCCGAGGTCGCCGGTCGGCGGCCCCACGAGGGGCGCTCCGGCCGCGAAGCCGGCGGCCGCCAGGTGGCGCGCCGTCGCCTCGGCCGGCCCGTGGCCGGCCGGCAGCGCGTGGACGGCCACGCCCCGGGCCGCCAGCGCCGCCACCAGGCGGCGGGCGCCCGGCCGGGGCCATGCCACGACGTCGGGCCCCGGCTCGGTGGGGTTGACCAGGGCGGCGGTTTCGAACACCACGCAGGCGATGTCGGCGGAGAGCGGTGATGCGGCGGTCGTCATGGGTCGCCCATCATGGCCCAGCCACCGACCGGCCGGGCCGCGGCCCCGGCGCCGTCCCTCACCCCGCCAGGTGGCGCAGGGCGCGGTCGAGGCGCTCCAGGCCGGGCGGGCCGGGGACGGCGATGCGGACGTGGTCGACCAGCCCGAACGACGAGCAGTCCCGCACCACCACGCCCCCGCGGGCCAGCCCCTCGCGCAGGCCGGCGGCGCCGGGCACCAGCACCCACGGCGCGTCCGACGGCAGGGGTGACCAGCCCCGCTCGACCAGCGTGGCCGCCAGGTCGGCCCGGGCCGCGGCGAGGGCGGCGGTCCATCCCGCCGGGTCGGCCCGGGGCAGGAGATCGACGAGCAGGGCCGCGGCGAGGCCGCCCACCGCCCACTCGGGGCGCCGGGCGCGCACGGCGTCGGCGTCGGCGCCGTCGGGGGCGATGGCGTAGCCGAGGCGCAGGCCGGGGCAGGCGAAGGCCTTGGTCAGCGAGCCGATCGCCCACCCCGCCCGGCCCCGGGTCCAGGTGCCGGCGGCCAGCGGCAGGAACGCCTCGTCCCACACGCCGGCCTCCTCACCCGGGCCCGCCAGGTGCCCGGAGGGATTGTGGGGGTCCGACCGCCAGCGGGGAGCGGCCGGGTCCAGCACGGGCAGGTGGCGCCGGTACAGGCCGAAGTCCGGCTCGTCGACCCAGCCCGCGCCCGTGTGCTCGGCCACCAGGGCGATGGCGGCGGCGCCCCCGGCCGTGAGCACCACCCGCTTGCGGTCCACACCCAGCGTCGAGGCCAGCATCTCCTCGGCCACCTCGACGTCGGGGTAGCGCCGGAGCTCGCCCAGGTGATCGCGGGCCAGCGCGACCACGTCGGGGGCGAACGGGTTGAGGCTGGCCGACAGGTCGAGGACGTCGTCGGGGTCGAGCCCCAGCGCGGCTGCCACCCGGGCGCCGTCGCCCCCGTGGGGCCCCGGCGGGGGGAGCGGGAGCGGCCCGGTCACCCCGCCCTCCGTGCGCTCGCCAGCCCGGCGGCGCCCGCCGCCGCCAGCAGCGCGGCGAGAGCCCAGGTCACGTGGCGGGACAGGGCGACGGCCGCGGCCACGTCGGCCGCGTCCGGGTCCCGGCCGGAGCCCAGCGCGGGCCGGTGCTCGACCACGTCGCCGTAGCGGTTCTCGCCGCCGCCCAGCCGCAGGCCGAGGGCGGCCGCGAAGGCCGCCTCGACCACACCGGCGTTGGGCGACGGGTGGCGGCCGGCGTCGGCCCGCACGGTGCGCAGCACGTCCCCGGCCCGTGCCGGCCGGACCAGGGCCACCAGCGCGGCGGTGGCCCGCGCCGGGACCCAGGCGAGCACGTCGTCCAACCGGGCGGCGGGGCTCCCGAACCGGCGGTAGGTCTCGTCGCGGTAGCCGACCATCGAATCCATCGTGTCACCGGCGCGGTGGACGAAGGCACCGGCCGGCCCCGCCGCCAGGGTCCACAGGGCCGGGGCCACCACCGCATCGCCGGTGTTTTCGGCCACCGACTCCACCACGGCCCGGGCGATGGCCGTCCCGTCCAGCGGGCGGGGGTCGCGCCCCACCAGCGCCGGCAGCCGCTCGCGGGCGAGGTCGAGGTCGCCGGCGACCAGGGCGTCGCCGACGGCGGTGGCGGCGTCGTGCAGGCCACGGCCCGCGGTGGCCAGGTAGCCGGCTGCGACCGGGGACCGCAACGCGGCGCCGGCCAGCGCCGCCGCCGCCACCCCGGCGGTGGCCAGGACCGCTCCCGGGGCCCTGCGGTCGTCGTAGATCCGGTCCTCCAGCGCGGCGGCGCCTGCGCCGAACAGGGCGACCGGGTGCCACCGGTCGGGCACCGGCGGCTCGCCCACCAGCCGGTCGATCACCAGGCCGGCGGCGGCCCCCAGCGCCCGGCGGGGCCAGCGGGTCACCACCGGGCCGCCGCCACCAGCAGGCCCACCGTCTCGGCCACCACCCCGGCGGCGCCGAGCACGTCGCCGGTGTAGCCGCCCAGCCGGCGCACGCCCAGCGCCACCACCGCCGCGAACGCCGCCGCCGCGGCCGCCGCCGTTGCGGCCCCGCGCAGGCCGCCACCGGCGCCGACCACCACCGCCAGCCCCAGCCCCAGCGCGAGGAGCGCCGCCGCCGGCGGTCCCGCGGCCGAGAAGCCGGTCGCCGTCCCCACGGCCCGGGCGTAGGGCAGCGCCGCCATGGTCACGGCCATCGCCGCCCGGGCGGCCGCCCACAGGCCCACGACCAGCAGCACGTCCGGCGGCTGGGACGCGAGTCCGGCCACCCGGGCCGCCAGCACCACCACGAGGACCACCGCTCCGAACGACCCGACCTCCGGCGAGGCCATGACCGCCAGGCGCCGGTCGCGGGGGAGCGGCGCCAGCAGCCCGTCGCCGCAGTCGGCCAGACCGTCGAGGTGGAGCATGCCGGTCAGACCGGCGTCCAGCGCCACGGCCAGCACGGCCGCCACCAGGGCGGGCCACAGCTCGCCCGCCCCCCACCAGGCCGCCCCCACGGCCAGGCCCACGAGGGCGCCGACCACCCCGAACCAGCGCGGCGCGCGGCCCGAGGGCGGCGCGGCGCCCCCCACCACGGTCAGGAACCCGAGCGCCGAGCGCATCACGGCCCCTCCGGCGGCCGGTCGAGCGGCAGGACCCGGCCCGCCACCACCAGCAGCACCCGGTCGGCGATGTCCGCCACGGCCCGGTTCAGCGCCCCCAGGGCGTCGGCGAAGCGGCGCCCCACCTCGGTCGGCGGGTGGACGCCCAGGCCCACCTCCTCCGACACCACCACGGTGTCGCCCGCCCGGCCCGCCAGCGCCGCGCACAGCGCGGCGGCGTCGGGGGACAGGCCATCGTCGGATGCCACCCAGGTGCCCAGTGAGTCGACCAGGGCCGGCCCCGCCAGGACCGCCAGCCGGGCCGGGAGGTCGGCGCCCACCTCCAGCGTGGGCCACGCCGCCGGGCGGCGGGCACGGTGGGCGGCGATGCGGGCCGCCATCCCGCCGTCCACCGCCCGCCCGGTGGCCACGTAGGTCACGGGCGCGCCCCGGGCGGCCGACGCCGCCAACCGCTCCGCCACCTCGGACTTGCCCGACCGCGTGCCTCCCAGCACCAGGGTGATCACGGCGACTGCCTACACTTCCGCCCGCCATGGACGCCACCCCCGCCCCCGGGCCCCTCCGGCTGCTGTTCGTGTGCTGGGGCAACATCTGCCGGTCGCCCACCGCCGAGGCCGTCATGCGGCGCATGGCCGAGGACGCGGGCCTGGCCGGGCTCGTGGTGGTGGACAGCGCCGGCACCAGCGCCGAGCACCAGGGCGGCCCGCCCGACCGCCGGGCCATCGCCGAGGCCGACCGCCGGGGACTCGACCTGCGGGCGCTGCGGGCCCGCCGGGTCCGGCCCTCGGACTGGGACGACTTCGACCTGCTGCTGGTGGCCGACGGCGTGGTCGAGGCGTCGTTGCTGCGCCAGGCACCCCCCGGGGCCGACCTGGGCAAGGTCCGGCGCATCACCGCCTTCGGGCCCGACGCCGGCACGATCCACGAGGTGCCGGACCCCTACTACGGCGGCCCCGACGGCTTCGAGCACGTGTACGAGGTGGTGTCCCGCGCCTGCGCGGGGCTGCTCGACCACGTGCGGGCGGCGAGCGGACGGTAGTGGCCTCGCCGGTGGGTGCGGCGGTGGCGGCCGCGCTCGGCGTCCCGGTGCGCTCGGTGTCCGCGGTGGGCGGCGGCTGCATCAGCGACGCCGGCCGGGTGGAGCTGGGCGACGGCCGCACCGTGTTCGCCAAGGCCGGCGCCGGCCTGCCCGCCGGGCTGCTGGAGGTGGAGGCCGAGGGGCTGGCGTGGCTCGGCGGGGTCCCGGGCGTGCGGGTGCCCGGGGTGGTGGCCGCCACCGCCGACGTGCTGGTCATGGACTGGGTCGAGCCCGGCCCCGCCGGCCCCGGGACCGGCCGGGACCTGGGCCGGGGGCTGGCCGCGCTCCACCGGGCCGGGGCCGACCGGTTCGGCTGGCACCGGGACGGCTTCATCGGCACCCTGCCCCAACGCAACACCCCGGGAGCGGTGGGCTGGCCCGAGTTCTGGGTGTCCCACCGCCTCGTCCCCCTGGCCGCCCGGGCGATCGCCGCGGGCACGCTCGCCCCCGCCGCCCGCCCGCTGGTCGACCGGCTGGCGGCCCGGCTCCCCGACCTGGCCGGCCCGCCCGAGCCGCCGGCGCGGCTGCACGGCGACCTGTGGTCCGGCAACGTGCACGTGGCCCGCGACGGCCGGCCGTGGCTCGTGGACCCCGCCGCCTACGGCGGCCACCGGGAGGTCGACCTGGCCATGCTGGCGCTGTTCGGCCCGCCGCCGCCCGGGACGCTGGAGGCATACCAGGAAGCCTTCCCGCTGGCCGACGGCTGGCGGGAGCGCCGGGAGCTGTGGCAGCTGGAACCGCTCCTGACCCACGCCGTGATGTTCGGCGGCGGCTACGGCGACGCCGCCCTGGCCGTCCTCCGCCAGTTCGCCTGACAGCCCGCGGGCGGGGCGCGCACCCAGGCGCTCCGTGCTACCGGTCGAGGGCGTCGCGGGCCGCCCGGGCCATCTCCCGGCCGAAGCGGCGGGCCCCGGGCGCCGGCACCGGGCATACCAGATAGGCACCCTCCGCCGGGCAGAAGTGGGCCTGGTCGGGGCCGCGCACGGTCACCTCGCCGGCCTGGCAGCCCTGGCCCGGGCCCTCGTCGGCCCGGCACGGCAGGCGCTCGACGAAGCTGTGGCCCGGTCCGGTCACGGTCCCGGCGGCGTCGGCGTAGCGCACCATGCCGTAGGCCCGGCCATCCCACTCGGCCGCGATCTGCCGGTAGGCCTCGGCGATCTGCGCCTCGGCGTCCCCCGGGAGCCCCGGGGCGTCGGGCCCGCCCACCAGCACCACCCGCGTGCCGTCACCCGCGAACAGCTCGGCCGCGGCGCGCACGTCGGCCGCGTAGCGGTCGGCCAGGTCCTGGCCGGTCCGGCGCGCGCCGTCCGGTGCGCGGGTGCAGTCGGTGACGTTGTTGCCCACGTACTGGATGACGACCACGGCCGGTTCCAGGGTGGCGTCCGCCCGCATGGTGTCGAGCGCGTCGCAGGGGGCCGTCCCCGGGACCGCCTTGGTCACGACCATCGCCGAGCTGACGCGGGCCAGCTCCTCGCTGAAGTACGGCGACGACTCCATCGACAGCGAATCGCCGTAGAGGACGACCATCCCGCCGGGCCGGCCCGGGTCGGGCCGGGCGGCCGAGAAGGCCAGCGCAGCCGCCACCAGCCCGGCGGTGGCGAGCAGCGGGACCGCGCCGCCCGAGCGCGGCGCCGGCTTCCGGCGGGAGGACCCCCAGGGCATGGCGACGAGCATGGCAGACTCGGGCGGCCATGCCGCTCGACGTCCCCGTCCACTCGTACGCGCTGCCCGACGGCGTCGACCCGCCGGCGCTGGTGTCGTTCCTGGCCGAGCGCTTCGACATAGAGACCGGGCCCAGCGCCCCCCTTGCCTTCGTGGTGGTCGACACGGCCGACCGCCGGGTCCGCGACGCCGGCCTGGACCTGGTGCTCGAGGGGACGCGGGACACCGCCCTGGTCCTGCGCTCGCAGCCCGGCGCCCCGCCGGTCACGGCCCCCGCCGGCCGGGCCCGGCGGTGGATGACCGCCGACCTGCCGGCGGGCCCCCTGCGCGACCACCTGGCCCCTGTGATCGAGATGCGGGCGCTGCTGCCGCTGGCCCGGGTGCGGGCCGACGTGCGCTGCCTCAACGTGCGCAACGAGGACGCCAAGACGGTCGTGCGGCTGCGGGTGGCGACCCACGCCGCTCTCGACGCCGAGGGCGCGCCCGCTCCGCTGACGCCCCGCATCGAGGTGAGCGGCGTGCTCGGCTACCCCCGCCCGCTGGCCCGGGTGGTGGCGGCGCTCACCGCCGAGGCCGGGCTGGTCGCCGCCCCCGCCAGCATGGCCGACGAGGCCGTCGCCGCCTCGGGCGGCGATCCCCGGGGCATCCGCTCCAAGGTCGACGTCGAGCTGTCGGCGGGCATGCGCACGGACCGAGCCGCGCTGGCCGTGCTGCGCGAGCTCGCCGGCTTCGCCGAGGACAACCTGCCGGGCACCCTGGCCGACCTCGACACCGAGTTCCTCCATGACCTGCGGGTGGCCGTGCGCCGCAGCCGCTCGGTCCTGCGCGAGATGAAGGGCGCCTTCGCCCCCGAGCCCCTCCAGTCCCAGCGGGACGCACTGAAGTGGATCCAGGCCATCACCGGCGACACCCGGGACCTCGACGTCCAGCTCCTCGAGTGGGATGAGCTGCTGGCCGGGGTCCCCGCCGATCGCCACGCCGCTCTGCTGCCGGTGCGCACCATGCTGGCCCGGCACCGGGCCGCGGCGCTGCGCAAGCTCAAGGCCGAGCTGCGGAGCCGGGGATACCGGGACGCCTGGGCCGGCTACCGCGCCTTCCTCGACGGCAAGCAGGGCCCGGCCCGGGAGCGCCCGGACGCCAGACGGCCGATCGGCGACGTGGCCGGCGAGCGCATCCGCACGGTCTACAGGAAGATGGTGGCCCTGGGGTCGGACATCGACGACACGAGCCCGGCCGAGGACCTGCACGAGCTGCGCAAGCGGGGCAAGGAGCTGCGCTACCTGCTCGAGTTCTTTGGCGGCCTGTGGCCCTCCTCGGTGGCCAAGCCGATGGTCAAGACGCTCAAGGGCCTCCAGGACGTGCTCGGCACCCACCAGGACCGCGAGGTCCAGGCCGACCACCTGCGCTCCCTGGCCGACGAGCTGGCCGGGGTGGTGGGCGGGCCCGAGGCGCTGCTGGTGCTGGGCGTGCTGGTCGACCGGCTGGAGGCCGAGCAGCGGGCGGCCCGCGGCCACTTCGCCGAGCGGTTCGCGGCCTTCGCCGCCAAGGACCAGCGCAAGCTGGTGTCGGCCACGTTCCGGGGGCCGAGCGGGTGAAGGTCCTCGCCACCTACAACATCAAGGGTGGGGTGGGGAAGACGTCGGCCGCGGTCAACGTGGCGGCGCTGGCGGCGGCCGACGGGCTGCGCACGCTGCTGTGGGATCTCGACCCCCAGGGGGCGGCCTCGTTCCTGTTCCGGGTGCGGCCCAAGGTGCGGGGCGGCGGCCGCAACCTGGTGCGGGGGCGCAGCGACGTCACCGACGTCCTGCGCGGGACCGACGTCGAGGGGCTCGACCTCCTGCCGGCCGACTTCTCCTACCGGCACATGGACCTGGCGCTCGACGCCACCGGCAAGCCCACCCGGCGGCTGCGCCGGGTCCTGGCCCCGCTGCAGGAGCACTACGACCTGGCCGTGATCGACTGCCCGCCGTCGATCTCGCTGGTGTCGGAGAGCGTGTTCGACGCCGCCGACGCCCTTCTGGTCCCGCTCATCCCCTCCACGCTGACGCTGCGGACCTTCGAGCAGCTCAGCGAGTTCGTGGACGCCGAGGTGGACCGGCGGCCCGACATCATCGCCTTCTTCTCGATGGTGGACCGGCGCAAGCGGCTGCACCGCGAGGTGGTCGAGACCCTGCCCGACGGGCGCACCGACGTCGTCGCCAGCGTCATTCCGGCCGCCACCGAGGTCGAGCTGATGGGCGTCGCCCGCTCGCCGGTGGTGGTGCACGCCCCCCGCAGCCGGGGGGCGCGGGCCTACGCCGGACTGTGGGCCGAGGTCCGGGAGCGCCTGGGCCTGTAGCCGCGCCGGCCGGTCAGGCCGGGGTCTCGTCCCGGTCGAGGTCGAGGCTCGCCGAGTTCATGCAGTAGCGCAGGCCGGTGGGCTGGGGGCCGTCCTCGAAGACGTGCCCCAGGTGCGAGTCGCAGCGGGAGCAGCGCACCTCGGTGCGGACCATGCCGTGGCCCGTGTCCCGCACCAGCCGGACCGCGCCCTGCTGCAGCGGCTCCCAGAAGCTCGGCCAGCCGCTGCCGGAGTTGTACTTGGCCTGCGACGAGAACAGCTTCTGCCCGCAGGCCACGCACCGGTAGGTGCCGTCGTCCTTGGTGTCCCAGTAGATGCCGGTGAAGGCCCGCTCGGTCCCGCCGTGCCGGGCGACCTCGAACTGCAGGGGGTCGAGCCGTTCCCGCCACCCCTCCTCGGTGGTGGGCAGGTCCTCCGTGGGGATCTCCTTGGCGTCCGTCATGGCCACCAGCATGCCGGGCCGGCGCCCGTTCAACGCCCGAGCGCGGCCGCCATGCTGAACACGACCCGGGAGGGGTCGAGGGTGGCGGGCCGCTCGATCGCCTCCAGCGTGAGGAACGCCTCGGTGCCGTGCGCCCGGCCCTGGATGGTGACCACCAGCGAGCAGGTCTCGCCGTCCTGGCGCAGCACGACCTCGAAGATGGAGCAGTTGCGGTCGACGTAGGTGACCTCGCCCACCTGGTGTCCCGCCTCCAGCAGCAACGCGAAGGCCTCGGGCGGAGGCGCCGCCAGCCGCAGCGTGTCCCCGCCGACGACGGCCACCCCGACGACCGGCGGGGTCGGGGGCGGCGGCGCGGGCCCGCCGGGGGTGGCGGTCGGCACGGCCGCCCGCTTGGCCCGGCTGAGCACGGCGTAGGCCTCGTTGAGGCGGGCGGCGGTGGCCGTCGCCCCCACGCCGTGGGTGTCCGGGTGCGCGGCCCGTATGCGCCGCCGGTACGAGGCCCGCACGACGTCCCAGCCGTCGCCGGGGTCCACCCCGAGCACGACCCGGGCCTCGCGCACGTCCACGGGCCGATCCTGTCACGTAGCCTGCGGGCGTGGCCGATCGAGGGGATCCGGGCCTGCCGATCAAGCTGGGGCCCTGCTCCAACGGCGAGTACCCGCCCCGGCCGCCGACGCCCCTGTCCCGGGAGGCGGCCCGCCGGGCCCGGCGCTGGAGCGACGAGCGGGCGCGGCGCCTCGGGATGAGCCGCCGGGACTTCCTGCTGTCGGCCATGGGCGCGGCCACCGGCCTGCTGGCGCTGGGGGCGTGCTCGAAGGACGAGTCGGGTGGGCGGTCCGGGGGCTCGTTCGAGGTCCCCGAGGACGCCACCACCGATCCCGACGTGGCCACCACCGTGCTGGGCGGCGGCGAGCCGGTGATCGACGTGCAGACCCACTTCCTCGAGTACCCGGCCGGCAGCGAGGCGTCCTTCGGGCTCGGCTTCCCCCAGGCCCGCTGCGGCGAGGAGGACCCGGCCGGCTGCCTCGGCATCGACAACTGGATCACCGAGGTGTTCGGCCGCAGCGACACCACGGTGGCGGTGCTGTCGGCGGTGCCGGTGCTGGGAGAGCCCGATCCCCTGTCGGCCGAGCTCATGGCCCAGGCCCGCGACCGGCTGACCGAGCTGTGCGGGGAGGGGCGGGTCCTGGTCCAGGGTCACGGCGTCCCCAACGTCGGCGACCTGGGCGCGGCACTGGCCGCCATGGAGGACGAGGCCGCCCGCCACCCGCTGGTGGCGTGGAAGGCGTACACCCACGCCGGGCCGGGCTGGCGCCTGGACGACGCCGACCCCGCGGGCCGGCAGGTGGGGGAGGCGTTCCTGTCCAAGGTCGACGAGCTGGGCGTCGACGTGGTGTGTGTCCACAAGGGGCTGTCCGGCGGCGACCCGTTCGCCTCGCCGGCCGACGTCGGCCCCGCCGCGGCCGCCTGGCCCCACCTGCGGTTCTGCGTCTACCACTCGGGGTTCGAGTCCGGTGTGGCCGAGGGGCCCTACGACCCCGCGGCGCCCAACGGGGGCGCCGACCGGCTGGTGGCCAGCCTGGCGGCGGCCGGGGTCGGTCCCGGCGCCAACGTGTACGCCGAGCTGGGCTCCACGTGGCGCACGGTCATGTCCTCGCCCGACGAGGCGGCCCACCTGCTGGGCAAGCTGCTGGTGGCGGTGGGGGAGGACCGGGTGCTGTGGGGCACCGACTCGATCTGGTACGGCTCGCCCCAGGACCAGATCGACGCCTTCCGGGCGTTCCGGATCAGCGAGGAGCTCCAGGAGGCGCACGGCTACCCGGCGCTCACCGACGACGTGAAGGCCAAGATCCTGTGGCGCAACGCCGCCGACCTCCACGGCCTCGACCCGGCCGGCCTGCCGTGCCGGATCGACCCCGCGGAGGCCCAGGCCGCCCGCCGGTCCTCGCCCCGCGGCAACCGCACCCACGGCCCCCGCACCTGGGCGGCCGCCCGCCGCCTGTTCGCCGCCGAGCACCCCTGGGCCTAGGGACCCGGCGATTTGGCGTCCCTCACGTCGCCATTGCGACGTGGGAGACGCCAAATCGCTGTTCGACGGTCAGGTCGGGGCCAGGAACGCGGCCAGGAGGGCCTGGTACCAGCCAGGGTCGTGGCTGCCGGCGTACTCGCGGGCCGCGTGCATGGCCAGCTGGGCCATGCCGACGTCGACCGTGGTGATGCCGAGGCGGGCGGCGGTGAGGGGGCCGATGGTGGAGCCGCACGGCATGTCGCTGCGCATGGCGAAGCGCTGCAGCGGGACCCGGGCCTGCTCGGCGGCCAGGGCCACCAGCGCGGTGCCGGGGGCGTCGGTGGCGTAGCGGACGTTGGCGTTGACCTTGAGCACCGGCCCGCCGTTGAGCGCCACCTGGTGCTCGGGGTCGTGGCGGTCGGCGTAGTTCGGGTGGGTGGCGTGCGCCATGTCGGCCGACAGGCACGCCGAGCGGGCCAGCGCGCGGTGGAACGACTCGGCGGTGCCGCCCCGGGACAGCACCGAGCGCTCCAGCACCGTGGGCAGCAGCGACGAGCCGGCCCCCCGGTCGGAGGTCGAGCCGACCTCCTCGTGGTCGAACAGGCATACCACCGGGACCGGCGCCCCCGCGGTGGGCGCGGTCCCGGCCAGCGCCTCGATGGCGGCCCAGCTCGACGCCAGGTTGTCGAGGCGGGCCGAGCCCACCAGCTCGTCGTCCCGGCCCACCAGGGCTCCGGGCTCGAGGTCGTGGAGCATGAGGTCCCAGCCGAGGACGTCGTCCGCGGTGACACCCAGCTCCTTGGCGACGAACCCGGCGAACCCGCCGCCGTCGTCGACCGCGGCGATGCCCCACAGCGGCGTGAGGTGCTGCTGGGCGTCGACCACCAGGCCCTTGGTGGTCACCTCGCGGTCGAGGTGGATCGCCAACTGCGGGACCGCGCACACCGCCCGGTCGACCCGCAGCAGCCGCACCGCGGCGCCGGTGCCGTTGCGGCGGACCGCCACCCGGCCCGACAGGCCGAGGTCACGGTCGAGCCAGCTGTTGAGCAGCACCCCGCCGTAGGGCTCGACCCCGATCTGGCGGACCCCGGCCCGCACCACGTCGGGCTGGGGCTTGACCCGCAGGTTGGGGCTGTCGGTGTGGGCGCCCACGATGCGGAACCCGTCGTGGGGCTCGTGCCCGGCGGCGGTGGCCCAGGCGATGAGGCTGCCGCCCCGCACCACGTACCAGCGACCCGGCTCGCCGGACCACGCCGCGTCCTCCGCCAACCGGGTGAACCCCGCCTCGCCCAGCAGCGCGGCGGCGGTGGCGCAGGCGTGGTACGGCGACGGCGACGCGTCGCAGAAGGCCAGCAGCCGCCGGGCGGCGTCGAGGTCGGGAGCGGATCCGGTCACAAGGAACTGATCCTAAACCCGTTGGCTGGCGCCGGGCGTGCGGGGGGCAGCATGATGCGCGCGTGGCCGCCGGCGTCGACCTCGTGATCGTGCACCGCGACCAGGGGCTCGCCCTGCGCGACACCGTCGAGCGGTTCCTGGCCCAGGTCCCCGCGCCCCGCATCGTGGTGGTCGACAACGGATCGGGGCCGGACGGGCTGGCCGCGGTCCACGGGTTGCCCGCCGCCGTCCACGTCCTCGAGCTGGGCGCCAACACCGGGTTCGGGCCGGGTGCCAACGCCGGTTTCCGCTGGCTGCTGGCCCACGACCCCGCCGACTGGCTGGCGGTGTGCCCCCACGACGCCCGGCCCCTGCCCGGATGCCTCGCCCGCCTGGTGGCCGCCTGCGAGGCCCAGGCCCGGGCCGGGCTGGCGTCCGCCGACGTCGGCGACGGGCTGACCCCGGTCGTCGACCGCTACTTCGGCGCCATCCCGGCCCCCGCCACCGTCGCCGAGGGCTGGGAGGCGGCCGGCTATCCCCACGGGACGCTGATGATGGCCGCCCGCCGGTGCCTGGAGGACGTGGGGCTGTTCGACGAGCGCTACTTCGCCTACTGCGAGGAGGCCGAGCTCGCCATCCGGGCCAAGGCCGCCGGCTGGCAGGTCGGGGTCGTGCGGGGCGCCGAGGTCCGCAACATGCACGTCGGGTC
>DASSUD010000099.1:0-2672 GCA_035707385.1 Acidimicrobiales bacterium | reverse complement strand
CCTGGACGAGACGAACCTGGCCTTCTCGGCCGAGTACTCGTCGCTACCGTCGCTGGCGGCCGAGTCGCCGCGGCGGTACCTGTCGATCGTCCGCACCAACCTCGACAAGCTGGGCATCGTCGTGGGCGACCACACCGTGCTGCCGACGGTGGTCGTCCTGCTGGCGGCGGCCGGCCTGTGGCTGGCCCGGCGCTCGAAGCAGGCGTGGCTCGTGCTCGGCGTGTCCCTGGTGCCGGTGGCCTCCGCGCTCGCGTTCTTCGTGCAGCACCGCTACCTGATCGTGGCTGCGGCGGGCGCGGTGGTGTTCGCCGGCGTGGCGGTGGCCGCCGTGCCGCGCCGCGTGCGGGCCCCGGTGCTGGCCCTGGCCCTCGTGATGGCCGCCTTCGCCTCGGTCATGACGTTCCGCGGCGATGCCGCCGGGTGGTGGCACCCTTCCGATCACTCCGAGCAGCGGCTGGCGGGCGAGTGGTTGGAGGCGAACACCGAGCCGGGCGAGCGGATCATGACCCGCAGCATGATCGTGTCCTTCTACGCCGAGCGGACGACGGTGGCCGTCCCCCACACCGGCATCGAGGGCATGCTGACCTTCGCCCGCCACTACGGGGTGCGTTACATCGTGGCCGACCAGTACACGGTCGACCGGCTGATCCCGGAGCTGATGCCGCTGTTCGAGCGGGACGACATCCCGGGCCTGCGGCTGGTGCAGGTGGTGGAGACCGAGAACCGGACGGCCCGCATCTTCGCCGTCGACCCCGCCCCGCCACCGTCCCTCGACGACCCCCCGCTGCTCGCCTTCACGGGCGATGCGAGTTGACCCATGACGGCCGTGACGTCGGCGGCGGAGGCCACCGGGCCCGGGGCGGCCGAGCCGGCCGAGGCCCGGCCGTCCCCGGTTGACCCGGCCCCCCGCCGGTGGCCCCGCCCGCCGCGGGCGGTGTGGCTGGCTACCGCCCTGTTCGGGCTGGTCCTGGCGCTGTGGTCGGTGGCCGTGCCCCAGTACCGGGCGCCGGACGAGAGCGCGCATGTCGACCTCGTCCTGTACCTGGCGGCGGGCAACGGCTACCCCAGCTACGACGGCCGCTACATCGGCGAGGCCATGCAGCTGGACACCGAGCGCTGGCAGGTCGACGCCATGCAGTGGTGGCCGGCGTTCGATGCCCGGGACGCGCCGCCCCGCGACGGGCGTCCGGACGTCGACGACCTCGGCGGCCTGGAGCCGGACCGGGAGGCGAAGCCGACCAACCGCCCCCGCCCGGACTACCCCGCGGTGTTCAACCAGATGCCGCAGCACCCGCCGCTGTACTACGCGGCGATGGCCGCGGTGCTCGGTGCCGAGCGGCTCCTCCTGCCGGGCGACGGCATCCCCAGCCTCGACCGGGAGGTCGGCCTGCTGAGGCTGGCCAACGCGGCACTGGTGCTGCCCCTGCCCGTGCTGGCGTGGGCCACGGCCCGCCGTATGGGGGCAGGGGACCGGGCCGCGGTGGTGGCCGCCCTCGGGCCGCTGGCGCTGCCGCAGCTCACCCACATCGGCGCGTCGGTGAACAACGACAACCTGCTCACCCTGCTGGGCGGGGTTCTGGCCGTGCTGCTGGTGGGAGTGGCCCGGGGCCGGCGCGGGTGGCGCACGGACCTGGCGGTGGGGGTGGTGCTGGGGCTGACCCTGCTGACCAAGGCGTTCGCCCTGATGTACGTCCCCTGGATCGTGACGGCCTACGCCCTGTGCTGGTGGACGACGGGCCGGGGCCGGGAGGCAGTGCGGGGCACGATCGTGGCCGGCGCCAGCAGCGCGGTGGTGGGCGCCTGGTGGTGGATCGCCAACCTGGTGCGGGAGGGTGAGCTGGCCCCGACGACCGAGAACCTGACGCGGTCGACCGCCAGCCGGCCGCCGGGGTTCTCGGCCGACCCGCTGGCGTTCGCGTGGGCGTTCACCGGCCGCATGGCGTCCCGCACGTGGGCGTGGGTGGGCTACCGCAGCCCCAAGTTCGACCTGCCGGCGGCGTTGGTGACGGTCCTGACGCTGGCGGTCCTGGCCGCCTCGGTCGCGGCGTGGCGCTCGGCCGCCCGGGGCCGCTCGACCGGCCGCGGGACGCGCCGGTGGGACGTGGCCTTCGCGTGGCTGCTCACGGTGCTGCTGTGTGCCTTCATCGCCCGCCGGGCCTGGGGGCTGTACGCGGTGACGGGCCACCACGCGTTCATCCAGGGCCGCTACCTCTACTCCGCCATCCTGCCGCCTCTGGCGGTGGCGGCCCTGGGCGTGACCGTGGTCCTCCGTCGCTGGGCGGCCCCCGCCACCCTGGCGGTGGTGGTGCTGGTGCAGGGCTGGATGCTGTCGGACATCGTCCGCGGCGCCTGGTCCGGCGAGGGCCGGTGGGGCCCCGTGGCCGGTGTCCTGGCGTGGAGCCCCTGGCCCGCCTCCGCGGTCGTCGCCACCGCGGTCCTGGCGATCGTGGTCGCCGCGGCCACGGCGCTGGCGGTCACGACCACCGATCTGGCGTCTCTCACGTCGCCTCATCGACGTGAGAGAGGCGAGATCGGGGTCAGCGAGTGAGGGCGGCGGGCATCACGGTGACGGGGAACGGCCGGTCGAGCGCGATGGTCTCGTCGCCCTTGGCCGTGGCGGCCTCGACCAGCCGGCCCCGGACCCGTTCGAGGACGGTCACGGCGGGCAGCAG
>DASSUD010000098.1:0-5541 GCA_035707385.1 Acidimicrobiales bacterium | reverse complement strand
ACGGACTCGCGCACGGTGTGCCCGGCGTGCAGCTGCTCGCGGTAGCGGGTGACGATCAGCAGCGCGTAGTCGATGCCGACGCCGAGCCCGATCATCACCCCGAGGAAGGTGGCGAAGTCGGGGATGGTGAGCACGTTGCTGAGCAGGCCGATGAGCATGCTGCCGAGTCCGATGCCGAACAGGGCGACGCCGACCGGCAGGCCCATGGCCAGGACCGACCCGAACGCCAGGATGAGGATGACGATGGCGAACGCCAGGCCGAGGATCTCGGACGAGGGCTCCTCGAACTCGGAGAAGATGAACCCGCCCAGCTCGATGTCGAGGCCGTCGATGTCCGGCGCCTCGTCGATGATGTGGTCGCGGATCTCGCCGGCCCGCCCGAAGTCGATGTCCTCGGGCATCTCGACGTTGGCGTAGGCGATCAGCCCCTCCTCGGGGCCCTCCGAGGCGATCTGCCCCTCGCCGCGCTCGTCGTAGGGGCCGACCACGCCCACCACGTCGTCGAGGGTCGCCACGCCGGCGAACAGCTCGTCCATGGCGCGGCGGACCTCGGGGTCGTCGACCCCCTGGTCGGCCCGGTACACGATCGTGCCGATCGCACCGGTGCCCTCGCCGCCGAAGTGGTCGTCGAGGATGTCGAAGCCCTGGCGGGACTCGACGTCGGGCAGGTTGAACTCGTCGCGGAAGGCGGTGCCGGCGGCGCCGGACACCGCCCCGCCCACCACGAGGACGGCGATCCACAAGCCCAGCACGAGCTTGCGGTGGTCGTGGCACCAGGTGCCGAGGCGGGAGAACACGGTGATGCTCCTCGATGCGGGGGACAGATGATGGTTGTACGGAGCGGCGGGCGGGAAGTCATCGGTCGGCGGCGGAGGTCCCCGGGTGCAGGGCCTCTGCCGCCGACCTCTTGCTGTACGACCTTGCCGTGACAGGCTGGCGGCTCAGGAATGGTTTTCCAGCGGGCCGCCGGTCTCCAGCAGCGTCTTGAGCCCGCTGAGGACCCACGGCCACCCGCCGCCGCCCTCGCCCTCGCTGCTGCCGTCGGTGATGAGCGACATGCGGGGCGCGTTGGTCAGGTCGTGGGTGACGGTGAGCCGGCACACCCCGCCGTGCTGGGGGTCGATCTCGTAGGTGAGCGTGGTGAAGCCCTCCGGCTCGTTGTCCGGGTCCATCAGCATCCGCCACGTCTGGACCAGCCGGTGGGGCGGGTCGGCCTCCAGGACCTCGCCGTCCACGATGACGTCGGGAGCGCCGAAGGACTTCATCTCGGCGCTGGCGAGCGTCCGGTAGGCCCCACCGGGGCGAAGGTCGTACTCGACGGTGCCGCCGTAGCCGTAGCGGTCGCTCCACTCAGGACTGGTGATCGCCTCCCAGATCGCCTCGGCGGTGGCCCGGATCCAGACCCGGTAGACCTGCACGGGGGTGCCGCTGCTGGTCCCGCCGGTGGGCGTGGTGGTGGTGGTGTCGGTCATGGTTCGGCCTCCAATTGCCGTTTGAGATCGGTGAGCGCCGTGATCCGGTGCTCGGTGTACTTGTCGATCCACCGGTCGTGGATCAGGCGGATGGGGACCGGGTTGAGGAAGTGCAGCTTCTCCCGGCCCGCCCGCCGCGTGACCACGAGGCCGGCATCCTCCAGCACCCGCAGGTGCTTCATGACGCCGAAGCGCGTCATGTCCACGTCGGCCTCCAGCTCGGACAGCGTCCGCCCGTCGCGGGCGAACAGCCGGTCGAGCAGGAGCCGCCGGGTCGGATCGGCGAGCGCCTTGAACACACGGTCGTCGTCGCTCACGGGCAGACAATAGGTGACCAAATGGTCACGTGTCAACGAACCGGCTGGCGCCCGCCGGCCCCCGGACGCCACCGTGGCGCCGTGCTGCACGAGCTCCGCCTGGACTTCCGCCCGCCGCTGTGGCCCGACAGCCTGTTCGGCCACCTGGTGGCGACGGCCGTCCCCGGGGTGGAGGAATGGCGGGGCGGCGCGCTGCGCCGCACGCTGCGGCTGCCGTCCGGCCCCGGCGTCGTGGCGCTCGCCCCGCGCGCCGGCCACGTCGCCTGCCGGCTCCGGGTGGCCGCCGACGCCGACCTCCCCGCCGCGGTCGCCGCCTGCCGGCGCCTCCTCGACCTCGACGCCGATCCCGCCGCCATCGGCGGAGCCCTGGCCGGCGACCCGCTGCTGGCCCCCCTCGTGGCCGCCGCACCCGGTCGGCGCATCCCCGGGACGGTCGATCCGGCGGAGATGGCCCTGCGGATCGTGCTCGGCCAGCAGGTGACCGTGGCCGCCGCCGGCACCCTCGCCGCCCGGCTGGTGGCGGCGGCCGGGGAGCCGGTCGACGACCCCGACGGCGGGCTCACCCACCTGTTCCCCACACCGGCGGCGGTGGCCGCCGTCGACCCCGCGGTCCTCGCCATGCCCGCCGGCCGCCGGGCCACCGTGGTGGCGCTGGCCCGGGCGCTGGCCGACGGCCTCGTCGACCTGGAGGCGGGCAGCGACCGCGCCGCCGCCCTGGCGGCGCTCGGCGCCCTGCCCGGGATCGGGCCGTGGACCGTTGCCATGGTCGCCATGCGGGCCCTCGGGGACCCCGACGCGTTCCCCGCCACCGACCTCGGAGTCCGCCAGGCCGCCCGCGAGCGCGGCCTGCCGTCCACACCGGCCGCGCTCGGGGCGCGCGCCGACCGGTGGCGGCCGTGGCGTGCCTACGCCGTGCAGTACCTGTGGGGCACCGCCGACCACGCCGTCAACCGGCTGCCGGCGGCGGCGCCCGCCGACCCGGGGACCTAGGCCCTAGGCCACGCCGGGGGCGACGGCCTCGGCCGGCTCGGGCGCGCCGTCGTCGCGGCGGGGCCGCGGCGTGCGCACGTCGTCGACCGTCACGTTGACCTCGACCACGCTGAGGCCCAGCATCCGCTGGGTCTGCCGGGCCACGTTGGCCTGGACCTGCCGGGCCACCTCCAGCACCACGTGCCCGAACTCGACCATGATCGTCACCGAGATCGCCACCTGGTGGCCCGACACCTCGGCCTTCACCCCCTGGTCGCCGCGCTTGTTGCCGATGCCGATGCGCTCGCGCACGCTCTCCAGGGCCCGGGCGAAGTCGCCGCCCAGGTCGGCCACGCCGGGCACCTCCATGGCGGCCAGACCCGCCACCTTCTCCACCACCTCGTCGGCGATGTGGATGCGGCCCTTCAGCTCGCGCGGCGGAGGGGCGGGGACCGGCGGCGCGGCGACCGGTCCGGGGGCCGAGCCGGCGCGGTCGATGGTGCTCGTGGCCGCGCCCGTCGGCGCCGCCACGGAGGGACGGGGCTCGTCGGTCCGGGCCGGGTAGGGGGCAGGACCGTTCGGCGCTCCCCGCTCCTCCGCGCTGTACTCGCTCACCTGCTGCCTCCTGGTCTGGTTCGCCCCATCCTGTCCGAGATGCCGGCCGGGCGCAGGTCGCGCGCGTGCGTGGGTACGGTGAGCGCATGGCCAAGCCCGACGTCACCGTCCCCGACACCGCGCCGCCCCCCGACCTCGTCGTCGACGACATCGTCGTCGGCGAGGGCGCAGAGGCCACGGCGGGCAGCCCGGTCGAGGTCCACTACGTCGGCGTGTCCTGGTCGAACGGCCAGCAGTTCGACGCCTCGTGGGACCGGGGCGACACCTTCACCTTCACCCTCGGCGCCGGTCAGGTGATCGAAGGCTGGGACCGGGGGGTCGCCGGCATGCGGGTGGGTGGCCAGCGCCGCCTGACGCTCCCGCCGGAGCTGGCCTACGGGCGCCGGGGCGCGGGCGGGGTCATCGGGCCCGACGAGACCCTCGTCTTCGTGGTCGACCTCGTCGGCGTGGGCTGACCACGATCACCGCCGGGTGGGGCACGCTACGTGTCAACCACCCGGCAGACAGGTCGCCGCACCGCCTACGCTGTGGCGACCGGTCGGGGACCGATACGTCCCGGCGAGGGGGAGGACGATGCGGGGGCTCGACCGATAATGACGGCGCTGTCGGACGAGCCGGCCAGCGGCGTCCCCGGCGGCGACACCGCCACCGGCATCCCACCCGACGTCGCCGCCCGGCTGCTGCGTGCCCTCGACCGGTCGCCGGCGGCGGTCGTCTCGCTCATCGACCCCGACCTCACCACTGCGTGGCTCAGCCGGTCGGCCGACTGGGTGATGGACACCGATCCCGGCAGCCGGGTCGGGCGCGAGTCGATGGAGCGCGTCCACCCCGACGACATCCCACGGCTGCTCCACGGGCTGGCCCAGCTGCGCGCCGCGGCCCGCGAGGGCGTGTCGAACACGACCGTGATCGAGCCGCTGCGCTACCGCAAGCGGCGCCGGGACGGCACCTGGATCACCATGGAGGCGCTGGTCCAGAACCTGCTCGACGACCCCGAGGTCAACGGCCTGCTGCTCGTGTCCCGCCCCACCGGCGGGGTCCTCGACCGGGTCAGCGGCGTCGTCGACCTGCTGGTGGAGGAGGCGCCGCTGCCCGACGTGCTGGCGGCCTGCGCCCGGATCGTGCCCGACTACCTCGGCCAGGCCGCGGTGGTGGCCCTGGTCGAGGGGAGCACGGTCGTCGGCGTGGACCCCGGGACGCCGGCCGCCGCCCTCGTCGCCGACGACCGCTGGTGGCGCCCCGCCGTGGTCGACGGCCGGGCCCGCACCGCTGCCGGCTTCGCCGGGTTCCCCCGCGACCTGGCCGCCGCCGGCCGGTCCCACGGCTTCGCCTCGGCCTGGGTGCTGCCGCTCGCCGACGCCGGGCCCGGCGCCGTGGTCGGCTGCGTGGTCGTGTGGGTGACCACCCTCGTCGAGCACAGCGTGGGGACCGAGCACAGCCTGCGCCAGGCCACGCGGCTCGCCAGCCTCGTCCTCGGCGAGCAGCGCCGCCACCGGTCGCTGCGGCGCGAGGCGTTGACCGACCCGCTGACGCGGGCCGGCAACCGCTCCGCCCTGCGCCAGCGGCTCGACGGTGCCGGCACGGTGACCGTGGCCCTGGTCGACCTCGACGACTTCAAGCCCGTCAACGACACCTACGGGCACGACACCGGCGACGCGGTGCTCCAGGTGGTGGCCGAGCGGCTCATGGGCACGGTGCGGGACGGCGACCTCGTGGCCCGGTTCGGCGGCGACGAGTTCGCGATCGTGTTCGCCGAGGGCACCACGCTCGACGGTGCCAGGCCCTCGGTCGAGCGCATCACGGCCGCCATCGCCGCCCCCGTGCCGTGCGAGGCCGGGACCGTCGTGGTCAGCGCCAGCGTGGGCCTCGCCTCCGGGCCGCCGCGCGAGGTGATCCAGCGGGCCGACGCCGCCCTCTACGAGGTCAAGCGGGCCAAGCGACTGCCGTCCACCCGCCGGGGAGCCCCCTCCCGCTGACAAACCCCAAACTACGCCTCGTCTACTTACTGTCACGTATGGTAGGCAATGTGGGGGGCTTGACAGACACTTGGGGGAGCAATGTGGACATCGAGAGCAGCTCGGTGGAGCGCGTCCGTAGCCGTCGCCCTGGCCGTGGTGGCGGCGTCGGCCGTGCCGGCCGGCGCCCAGGAGCCGGTGCCGGGCGAGGCG
>DASSUD010000097.1:0-2866 GCA_035707385.1 Acidimicrobiales bacterium | reverse complement strand
CGCAGCGCGGAACGGGTCCGGGCGGCGGCCACGATCTCGTCCTGCGACCCGGTCACGCCGAGCGCGGTGGCCAGGAAGTCGCCCTGGCGCCACAGGGTCCCCTTCGGCCGGCCGGTGGTCCCGCCGGTGTAGAGGACGTAGCGGTCGTCGGGGGACAGGCCGGTCGGGGCGGCGGGGGTGGCCGCGGCCAGGGCGTCCTCGTAGCGGACCGCGCCGGGCAGGACGGGCGCGCCCGTCCCGTCGTCGACCTGGAGCAGCAGGACCAGGTCCGGCAACTGGTCGACGACCTCGGACAGGGTGGTGGCGAAGGCGCCGTGGTAGATCACCGCCCGGGCCGAGCTGTCGGCCAGGACGTAGCGCAGCTCACCGGCGACGTAGCGGTAGTTGACGTTGACGGAGGCGGCCCGGGCCTTCCAGGCCCCGATCATCCCCTCCAGGTACTCGTGGCCGTTGTGGAGGTAGAGGGCGACGTGGTCATGGGGCGACTCCCACCGGGCCACGGTGGCCGGGTCACCGCGCAGCCCCAGCCCGGCCGCGGCCAGCACGGCGGCCAGCCGGCGGGTCCGGTCGCCGACCTCGGCCCACGTGCGGTGCACGCCGCCGGCCACCAGGCACG
This sequence comes from Acidimicrobiales bacterium, assembly GCA_035707385.1. Classification (GTDB taxonomy): domain Bacteria; phylum Actinomycetota; class Acidimicrobiia; order Acidimicrobiales; family VFJN01; genus ZC4RG19. The sequence goes on along the minus strand of DASSUD010000097.1, from coordinate 2,250 downwards.
GGCGATCGGGCACGGCGGCGGCGATCACCTCGTGGAGCGCGGCGGCGTTGTGGTCGGCGCGCCCGCCGCCGCTCACGGCGTGTCGCGGCGCTGCAGGAGCAGGCTCTGCGCCGCCCGGCCCAGCCGCCCCCGCTCGTCGTAGATCACGCTCTCGGCCAGGCCCATGCCCTGGTCGCTCGGCAGGGTCAGGGCGTCCAGGCCGATCCACTCGCCGGCCGGGGGGCGGGCCAGGTGCACCGTGAGGTCGGGGTTGAGGAAGATCCAGTCCTCGAAGGGGAGGACCCACGAGATGCCGTTGCCGAAGTCCGCGGCGGCCGCCGCCCGCTGCACGCCGGTCGGCTCCTCGTCGCCCACCACCGGGCGCTGCAGCCGGAACCACGCCCGGGCCGGGCCGGGCCGGTCGGCCCCCTCGATCTGGCGGATCTCGATGCCGGTGCGGTGGAAGGCGGGCAGGTCGTCGTCGTTGCCGACGCCGAGGGGCGCCACCACGCCCGCTTCGGGCCCCGGCTCCATGAAGCTGGTGTGGCCCTCGCCCGCCGGCAGGTCGGTGCGCCGCACGGCGACCGCGTGGGCCCGCACCACCTCGACCTCGAGGTCGCCGGCGCTCAGCGACACCGTGATGCCCAGCACCCGGCGGCCGGGGCGGGGCACGGCGATGTCGACGGCCAGGGGCTCCAGCGGCACCGGCCGCATCAGCTCGAGGGTGAGCCGGGTCAGGCAGAACTCCTGCCCGGCGCGACGCTCGACGGCGCGCGCCACCAGCGCCGCCACGGCCCCACCGTGCTGATGGCGCGGATCCCACGGGCCGCGCGTGTGCTCGGAGGGAACGAAGTCGGCGCCGCGGGGCTGGAACAGCGGCTCGTCGGACACCAGGGCGAGGCTACCGGCCCGCGGCTCCCGCTCTCACGTGCCGGGCTTCTCCACCACGGTCACGGAGCGCATGACGTCGCCCTGGCGGATGCTCTGGGTGATGTCGCTGCCGGAGGTGACGTAGCCGAAGAGGTTGTAGGCCTTGTCCAGCTTGCGGGTGCAGTCGTCGATGCAGATGAAGAACTGCGAGCCGTTGGTGTCGGGGCCGGCGTTGGCCATCGCCACCGCGCCCAGCGTGTACTCGCCCTTCACCGGCTCGTCGGCGAAGCGGTAGCCGGGGCCGCCCCGGCCCGAGCCCTCGGGATCGCCGCCCTGGATCACGAAGCCCGGCACGACCCGGTGGAACGTCACGTTGTCGTAGAAGCCCTGGCGGGCCAGCGCCACGAAGTTGTTGACGCTGGTGGGCGCCAGCCGGGGGTCGAGCTCCATGACGATGTCGCCCTTGTCGGTGGCGATCGTGACCTCGTAGGTGGCGTTGTCGTCGATCTCGTAGGCGGGGGGAGTGGCCATGGGCGCGTACCCTAGCGGCGATGCCTGATGAACCCCTCGATGCCCGTGAGCGCGCCGAGCTGTGCGACCTCTTCGTGGCCAAGGGGGCGGACGCCCCCACCCTGTGCGAGGGCTGGGCCACCCTCGACCTGGCGGCCCACCTGGTCGTACGCGAGACCGATCCCCGTGCGGGCCTGGCCATCCTGGGCGGCGACCGGTTCGCCTCGCTGGAGCGCAAGCTGATGGACCGGGCCCGCGCCCAGGGCTACGAGAGGCTCGTCGAGCGGCTCCGCGGCGGCCCGCCCGCGGTGCCCTGGCGGCTGCCCGGCCTGCGCCCGCTGCTGAACCTGAACGAGTGGTTCGTGCACCACGAGGACGTGCGCCGTGCCGGCGGCGACGTGCCCCGGACCGACCGGCCCGACCTCGACGCCGCGCTGTGGGCGGGCCTCGGGCGTGCGAGCCGGTTCATGCTGCGGCGGGTGAAGGGCGCGGGCGTGGCGCTGGAGGCACCCGGGTTCGGCGAGGTGCCGGCCCGGGCCGACGGCCCGGCCGCCCGCATCGTCGGCGGCCCCCAGGAGCTGGTGCTGTACCTCACCGGGCGGCGCAGCGCCGCCCGGGTGGAGGTGACCGGTCCCGAGGGCGCCGTGGCCGCGGTGGAGGCGGCGAACCTGGGCCTCTGACGGGGGCGGGCCCCGGGGCGCCGGGCCTGCCCGCGGGCTCACACCAGGGGATGGTGGCAGGCCACGAACTGCTCGGGCCCGACCTGGTGCATCTGCGGCTCCACCCGGGCGCACTCCTCGGAGGCCCGGGGGCACCGGGTCCGGAACCGGCAGCCGCTCGGCGGGTCCACCGGGGACGGCAGTTCGCCGGCCAGCACGTCCTGCTCGCTCG
>DASSUD010000096.1:0-18382 GCA_035707385.1 Acidimicrobiales bacterium | reverse complement strand
AGCGGTCGCCGCCCAGCACCCGGGCCGCGGCGCGGCCGAGCCCGAGGGCCAGCTCCGGGGTCAACTCGGAGTTGGCGACCCCGCGCAGGCCGTCGGTCCCGAACTTCAGCACGGGCGCCCCGGCGCCCGGATCAACGCTTGGAGTACTGCGGAGCCTTGCGGGCCTTCTTCAGGCCGTACTTCTTCGACTCCTTCTCGCGCTGGTCACGGGACAGGAAGCCCGCCCGCTTGAGCGTGGTCCGCATCTCGGAGTCGAGCTCGACGAGGGCCCGGGCGATGCCGAGGCGCAGCGCGCCCGCCTGGCCGGACACCCCGCCGCCGTGCAGCGTGGCGTCGACGTCGTAGTTCTCGTCGGTGCTGGTGAGGCGCAGCGGCTCCGACAGGATCATCTGGTGGGCCTTGGACGGGAAGTAGTTGGCGACGTCGCGGCCGTTGATGGTGATGGCGCCGGAACCCGGACGGATCCGGACCCGGGCGACGGCGCCCTTGCGGCGGCCGGTGGTCTGCGCGAGCGGGGTGGGCATGTCGTGGCGTCCTAGGCGGTGGGTCGGCGGGCGTGGGCCACGTCGAGCGGCTGCGGCTTCTGGGCGGCGTGGGGGTGGGTGGGGCCGGCGTAGACCTTCAGCTTGGTGAGCTGCTGGCGGCCGAGCCGGGTCTTGGGGATCATGCCGCGGATGCTGCGGCGCACCGCCTCGGTGGGCTTGCGGGCCAGGAGCCGGCCGTAGGTCTCGGCCTTGATGCCGCCCGGGTAGCCGGAGTGGCGGTAGACGACCTTGCGGTCGGCCTTGTCGGAGGTCAGCACCACCTTGTCGGCGTTCACCACGATGACGTGGTCGCCGGTGTCCAGGTGGGGGGCGAAGGTCGGCTTGTGCTTGCCCCGGAGCACCCGGGCCACCTCGGTCGCCAGCCGGCCGAGGACCATGCCCTCGGCGTCGACGACGTGCCAGGCACGCTGGATCTCTGAGGCTTTCGGGGAGTACGTGGGCACGCGTGCCACCTTCGTGTGATTCTCGTGGGTTGCACGGGCGCGCGGCGCGCCCAGAGCGACGGACAAGCCTACGGGCCTGGGCCGCCGAACGGCAAGCCCGCGCCCGGCGAACCGACCCCCGAGCTTAACTACCCCCGTGCCCGATCCCACGGCGTTCACCGACCGGGCCAACTGGGCGGGGTCGTGCTACGAGCTGGCGGTCCGCCTCGCCCCCGGTGCGGACGCGGCCGCCGCGGTCCGGGCCGTCTGGGCCCACCCCGACCTCACCGGGTGCTACCTGGACAACGTCGCGGCGCCCGGCGACCAGCGGCGCCTCGCGCCGGCGGACCTGCACCTGCCCGGCGCGGCCCACGTCTTCGGCTGGGCCGGCACGCCGGCCGGGCGGATGGTGTGCGCCACCCACGTCGTCGGGGGCGGGCACCGCGGCGCCGCCGACCGGGTCGACGTGTGCCTCCCCGTCGGGGCACTGGAGCGGTTGGTCCCGTCGCTGCGCCATCCCATCGACGGCTACGGGCAGAACCGGTCCTGGCGGGAGCCCGTCGACGTGTGGCTGGCCACCGTGGCCGACGCCCTGGCCCGGGCGGTCCCGTTCACGGTGGCCTGCACGGGCGAGGACGTGTCCGCCGCGGACCTGGTCCTCGACGCCGACGGGACCCCGCCGGCCGACCGCGGCGTGAGCGTGCTGGTCCCGTCGCGCCGGGGACGGGGCGCCGTCCGCTTCCCGCCCACCCGCTGGTTCACGCCCTGGTAGGCGTGGCCTCGGTGGCCTCGGTGGCCTCGGTGGCCTCGGTGGCCTCCGTGGCCTCGATGTCGGCCAGCGCCGGCGTCAGCCAGTCGGGAGCCGGCGGGGCCGAGTCCCGCCACGAGGTGTTGCGCCGCCAGTACAGGTAGGTGAGCGCACCGAGGACGATGGGCACCACGTAGGTGAGCAGCCGGAACACGAGCACGGCCGCCACGACCTCGGCCCGCTCCCCGCCGGCGGCCGTGATCCCGGAGATGAGCGCCAATTCGACGATGCCGACGCCGCCCGGCGTCACCGGGATGGCGGTGATGAGGCGGGCGAAGGCGAACACGGCCAGGACCTGTGCCCAGCTGGCGTCGGCCTCGGACACCCCCATGACCCGCAGCGACGCCAGCAGCACCTGGTAGAGAGCGAGATGGCCGACGACGGTGACGATCGTGAGCGTCACCCAACGGCGGCGGACGAACTCGACGACCCGCCCGCGGAACTTCACCACCGCCCGGTCGTAGCCCTGCACCGGCGCCTTGTGGAACCAGCCCCGCACCCGGGACACCAGCCGCTCCGTGAACAGACCCACGGACCGGGCGAAGGGCTCGCTCCGCAGGATCAGGGCGAAGACGACCACGGCCGCCACCAGCCCGGCCAGGCCGGCGAGCGCGGCGACGATGCTCCCCCCGCCGCCCTTCCCCTGGACGGCGAGGATGGCCAGCGCCACCACGGGCAGGCCCAGCTTGACGAAGTTGTTCCAGATGCCGCTGAGGAGCACGGCCAGGGTGGCCCGCGACCTCGAGAACCCCCACGAGCCGAGGATCGAGTAGGTGAGGCCGATCCCGATCGCCCCGCCGGCCGGCAGCGCGTTCGACACGGCCGTCGTCGACTCGGTGAGCACCGCCGCCTGGGGATAGGTGAGGCCCGGTGTGCACACGACGAGCTGGACCCAGTAGGTCACCAGGTTCCACGCGGCGAAGGCGAGGAGCACGGCCACCTCCCGCCAGCTCAACGAGCGGATGGCGTCCCACACCGACGACAGGTCGGCGAACTGGCCGAGGACGAACCAGAAGATGCCCCCCACGATCAGGATGGACAGCGCGGCCTGGATCGCCCGCCGGACGCGGGGGTCGCGCCAGCCCGTGGCCACCGGGGCGTCCCCGCCCGCAACCTCTGCAGTGGCTCCGGGCTCTGCGTGCGCCATGCCGACCCCGTCCCTCCTCGGCCGCCGTTCGGCGCCCCCCGCAGTCTCGCCGCCCCGGCCGCACGCGGCAACGATTCCCCTCCCTGCCCACCTGTGCGAGGCTGTGACGGCACCCGCACAGTCGTGAGCCGCCGGACAGGGGGTCGACCGAGTGCGTTACCCGAGGCGATCCGTGCGCCCCGCCCGGCCGGCGGTCGTGGCGCTCGCGGTCGTTCTCGGGGTCGCCGGCTGCGGCCCGCCGCCCGAGCGCGTCGACACCGTGGCCCTGGACGACGACGTGGTGACGGTGGCCTCGTTCGACTTCCCCGAGAGCCGGCTGTTGGCCGAGATCTACGGCCAGGCTCTCGAGGCCGCGGGCTTCGACGTGGACCTGCACCTCGGCGCCGGCCCCCGCGAGCTCGTGCAGCCGGCGCTGTCCCGGGGCCTGGTGGAGTTCGTCCCGGAGTACGCCGGCACGGCCGTCGAGTTCCTCGGCGAGGGCCCCCGGCCGACGAGCGATCCCGCCACGACCTACGCCGCCCTCCAGCGACTGCTCCGTGACGAGCCGGTGGTGGCCCTGGCCCCGGCCCCCGCTCAGGACACCAACGCCGTCGTCGTCACTGCCCGCCTGGCGGACGATCTGGGGTTGGCGACGATCAGCGACCTCCGCGACGTCGCCGGGGACCTGGTCTTCGGCGGGCCGCCGGAGTGCCCGGGGCGGCCGTTCTGCCTCGGCGGGCTGCAATCGTCCTACGGGCTGTGGTTCGAGGACTTCATGCCGCTCGACGTCGGGGGGCCGCTCACCCACCAGGCGCTGGCCGACGGGCACATCGACGTGGCCCTGCTGTTCAGCACCGACCCGCGGCTGGCGGCGGGGGGCGACCTGGTCGTGCTGGCCGACGACCGGAGCCTGCAACCGGCCGAGAACGTGACCCCGCTGGTGCGGGCCGAGGTCGTGGCCCGCGGCGGCGACGAGCTGGTGGCCGCGGCGAACGCCGTGTCGGCCCGGCTCACCACCGAGGGCCTGCTCGCCCTGAACGCGGCGGTCCGCGCCGGCAGGCCGGAGGCCCGGGTGGCGGCCGGCTGGCTGCAGGTCCAGGGGCTGGCGTGACGGTCCCCGGCGAGATCCGCAGCCTCCACGAGCCGGCCGGCGATCCGGCCGCCACGGCGGCAGAGGCGGCAGAGGCGGCGCGGGACGCGGGGCCGCGGCGCGCCCGGCGCCGGCGCCGCCCCACCGGCGCGGCCCCGCCCCTGCCCCGCAGCCTGGGGAGGACCGGCAAGTTCTGGGCCATCGCCCTGACCATCCTGGTGGCCACGATCCTGGTGCTGGTGGTGTCCGCCGGCGCCCGCCGGGCCGTCGACCAGGCCGACGCCGCGGTCCTGCGGGCCATCGCCCCGCTGCGCACCGGCTGGTTGACCACCGCGGCCCGCGGCGTCGACCGCGTGGCCACGGGGTGGATCTTCACCTGCCTGGCGGTGGGGGTGCTCATCGGCCTGGTGGCCTTCCGCCGCTGGCGGCACCTGTTCACCTTCCTCGCCAGCATCATGGTGATGCAGCTGGTCGCCATCTGGCTGTACCAGACGTTCTCCCGGCCCCGCCCCTACGACGTCGTCACCATCGGTCGGTGGGCCGGCTTCTCGTCGCCCTCGCCGCCGATGGTGGTGCTGGCGTCGGTGCTGGTGGCCGTGATCTACGGCATGGTGCCGAGCGGTCGCCCCCGCGACGCCGCCAAGAAGGCCGTGGCGGTCGTGCTGGCCGTCGTGGCGGGCGCCCGGCTCTACCTCGCCGTCGACCACCCCTTCGACGTCGTGTCCGGCCTGGTCATCGGGATCGCCTTCCCGCTGGCGGCGTTCCGGCTCTTCACCCCCACCGCCTGGGCGCCGGTCACCTACCGGCGGGGCAAGACCGCCCACCTCGACGTGAGCGGGCGGCGGGGGGAGGCGATCGTCCAGGCGGTGCGGGACCAGCTCGGCCTCACCGTCACCGAGGCCCGGCCCGTGGGGCTGGAAGGGTCCGGCGGCTCGACGCCGCTACGGCTGCGGGTGGAGACCTCGGCCGGGGGCGCCGAGACGACCACGACCTACGTGTTCGCCAAGCTCTTCGCCATGAACCACGTGCGGGCCGACCGGTGGTACAAGATCGGCCGCCGGATCCTCTACGGCCGCCTGGAGGACGAGACGCGCTTCGAGAGCGTCCGCCGGCTGGTCGAGTACGAGGACTACGCCCTGCGGCTGCTGCGCGACGCTGGTGTCCCCACCGCCACGCCCTACGGCATCGTCGAGATCACGCCCGAGCGCGAGTACATGCTCGTCGCCAGCTTCATCGAGGGGGCCGTCGAGATCGGCGAGGCCGAGGTCGACGACGCCATCATCGACCAGGCGCTCGGCATCATGCGCGTCCTGTGGGACGCGGGCCTGGCCCACCGGGACATCAAGCCGGCCAACCTCATGGTCAGCGGCGGGCGCGTCTACCTCATCGACGCCGCCTTCGCCCAGGTGCGGCCGTCGCCGTGGCGGCAGGCCGTCGACCTCGGCAACATGATGCTGGTCCTCGCCACCCGCACCGACGCCGAGCGGGTGTACGGGCGGGCGCTGCGCCTGTTCACCCCCGACGACGTCGCCGAGGCGTTCGCCGCCACCCGGGGCGTCGCCAGCCCCAGCCAGCTCCGGGCCGTCATCAAGCGGGACGGCCGCGACCTCATCGGCGAGTTCCGGCGCCTCGCCCCCGACCGCCCCCGCATCGCGCTCCAGCGCTGGAGCTTCGGTCGGGTGGCGCTGGCCTTGGGGGTGGTGACCGTCCTGGCGCTCGGCACCGTGCAGGCGGTCGGCATGTTCACACCGGCCTACGACATCCCGATCTCCGGGTCGCCCGACTGCGGCACCGGCGGGCAGGTGGTGCTCATCGCCCAGGCCGTCCCGTCCGCCACCCAGGTGCCGTGCCTGGCGGCCCTGCCGGCGGGCTGGGCGCTCGGCGACGTCGACATCGAGCGGTACGACGCGTCGTTCTCGCTCGACTCCGACAAGGCCGGCGACCGCGCCGTGGAGGCGACGCTCCAGCCCCGCGACCGCTGCGAGCTCGACGGGGCCGTGCCGACGCCCAGCGACGAGGTGGGCACCGAGCGCCTGGAGCGGCCCGACCAGCTGGCGCCCGGCCTGCGGACGACGCGCTTCTACCTGTTCCCGGGCGGCTGCGTCACCTACCGGTTCGACTTCGCCGACGACGCCGGCCCGGGGCTGATCTTCGACGTCGAGCAGGCGCTCGGCTTCGTGCCCCGCGGCGTGCTCGCCGACCACGTCCGGGACCAGACGGGCCTCACGCTGTGCGGCGCGGGCACGGAGTGCACGGGCGGATGACCGACGTCGGCGCCCCCACCCGGACCGCCTGGGTCCGGCGCCCGGCCGACGCGGTGGCGGCGGGGGCCGGGCTCGCCGTGCTGGTGGCCGGCATGGCCGTCGTGGGCGGGGACGGCCACGTACCCGACTGGGAACGCTCCACGTTCGAGGCGGTCAACGGCATGCCGGACGCCCTCTACCCGGTGATGTGGCCGTTCCAGCAGCTCGGCGTGATCGTCGTCGGCCCCCTGCTGGCGTTGGCGGCCCTGCTGGCGCGCCGCTACCGCCTGGCGCTGGGCCTCGTGCTGGCCACCGTGCTCAAGCTGGGGCTGGAGCGGGTGGTCAAGATGCTGGTCAGCCGGGAGCGCCCCGCCACGTCGATCGGCGACGTGGCCGAGCTGCGGGGTGACGTGAGTGCAGGCGGCGAGAGCTTCGTGTCGGGCCACGCCGTCCTGGCGGCCGCCATGGCCTGCCTGATCGCCCCCTACCTGCCCCGCCGGTGGCGGGTGGTGCCGTGGGTGCTGGTGGCGCTGGTCATGGTCGGGCGCGTCTACGTTGGGGCCCACGGCCCGCTCGACGTGGTGTGCGGCGCGGGTCTGGGCGTGGCGATCGGCTCGGGCCTGAACCTCGTTCTCGGCGTGCCGGCGCCCGGTCGGGGTGAGTCCCGATCGGAAGCTCAGTACGGTACGTGACGACACCGGCCCGCTGCTAGGAGCGTCGCTATGGACGGCCTACCCACCTCGATCGCCGACCTGGAGAGCACGGCGCCCTCCGACGCTCCGCTGAAGACGCGGGCCTACGAGGTCGCGCGGCGCGCCGGCCCCCCTCCCGCACGCTCAGCTGGAGGTTCAGCAGCTCGCGCCCTCGACTACGACCACGACACCGATGTGGCGCACACTCCCGATCCCCGGGTCGTGCGCCCCGCCTCGGCGCTGGAGGCACCGGCCGACGCCGGCGCCCTGGCCACCGGGGGCCGGGCGGCGGCGACCTGACGATGACGATCCGCAGCCCGCGCGGCGCCCTGCCGGGCGCCCGGCCGTGGGGGCGCCACGCCACCGAGCTGGCCGCCGGCGCGGGGCTCGTCGGCATCAGCTGGCTGGCGCTGTCGGACGCCACCGACACCGTGCCGGCGTGGGAGGTCGACCTGTTCCAGGCGACCAACGACCTGCCGGACTGGATGCGGTGGCCGATCTGGCCGGTCATGCAACTCGGGAACTTCTGGATGGTGGCGGTCGGCGGCCTGGGCGTCTACGCCGTGGCCCGGCGCTGGCGGCCGGCGGCCGCGGCGTCGACGGCCGTGCTGGGTGCCTGGGTGGCGGCCAAGGTGGTCAAGCGGATCATCGAGCGGGGGCGCCCCGGTGACCTCCTGGAGGGCGTCTCGGTGCGGGAGGGAGGGGTGCACGGCCACGGCTATGTGTCCGGCCACACCGCCATCGCCTTCGCGGTGGCCACGGTCATAACGCCGCTGGTGCCGGGCCGGTGGCGGCTGGTCCCGTTCTCGGTGGCCTCGGTGGTGGGGGTGGCACGGGTCTACTACGGCGCCCACCTGCCCCTCGACGTGGTGGGAGGCGCCGGGATCGGCATCCTGTCCGGGCTGGCGGCCTCGGTGGCGTTCGGCACCATCGACCCGGTGCACGAACGCTGACGGCCTCCCCCGTCCCCGCGCCCGACTAAGTGTCCGGACGCCGCCGGTCTAGTCATCGGTCCCCATACGTAGACGGCGGGGCCCGACGAAAATGCGTAGGCCGCCCGATGTGGGCGCCTACCTCAGAGCCGCATCATGGCCGCATGTTCATGCACCACGACTTCACCATCGCCCTGGCGGACGAGCGCCGCCACCACCTCCGCCACGAGGCCGCCGGCCACCGCCTCGCCCGCGCCGTGCGCCGGGCCCGGCGACGGCACAGCGCCCCCAGCACGGCGTCGCCGCCGCAGGTCATAGACCTCCGGGCCCGGGCGGCGGCGCCCGGGGACGCCGTGCGGCCGCACCACAACGCCGCATAACCCGGGGGGTGCTGTCACGCCGGCCCCGTACGCTCGGAGCATGCTCGTGGGACGTTCGGGGCTGTCGCCTGTCATGGTCGGCCGGGCAGGGGAGCTCGCCCGCCTGACCCGGATGCTCGGCGCCCGTCCCGATCCGTCGGTCGCCCTGGTGTCGGGCGAGGCGGGCATCGGCAAGACCCGCCTGGTGCAGGAGCTGGCGGCCGCCGTCGCCCCGGACACTGTCGTCCTGGCCGGCCAGGCCGACCCCGGCGGCGAGAGCCGGCCGATGGAGCTTTTCCTCGACGCTGTCGGCAAGGTCCCGGGCGACGCCCACGGCGAGCTGGTCGAGGCGATCGGCGACTCGTGCCGGACGGCCGAGGAGCGCACCCGCTCGGGCGTCGAGCTGGTCCGCCGCCTGACCGCCGGCGCCACCGGCCTGGTCGTGTTCGAGGACCTGCACTGGGCCGACCTCGAGAGCGTGACCATCTTCGAGCAGCTGGCCGAGCCGGGCGGGGGGCGGCTGCTGCTGGTGGGCACCTACCGGCCCGACGGCCTGTCCCGCCGCCACCCCGCGGCCGAGATGCTGCCCCGCCTCGAACGCCGGCATTCGGTGACCCATGTCCAGCTCGGGCGGCTCAGCCCGGCCGAGGTCGGCGCCTTCCTCACCGCCGTCTACGGGGACGTGCCCTCGTTCCAGGTGGTCGAGGCGCTCCACGCCCGCACGGGAGGCAATCCGTTCTTCCTGGAGGAGCTGGTGGCCAGCGCCGGCATGGGCACGGCCGAGGACCTCGCCTCCATGCCGTTGCCGTGGACGGTGGCGGAGCTGGTCCGCACCCAGGTCGACGACCTCGACCCCGAGGTTCGCCGCATCGTCACCACCGCCGCGGTGCTGGGGCGCCGGGTCAGCTTCGACGTGCTGGCGGCCGTGACCGGGTCGTCCGAGGACGAGCTGATCGACCTGCTGCGGGGCGCGGTGGCGAGCGGGCTGCTGGTGGAGACCGAGCCCGACGTCTTCAGCTTCCACCACGACATCGCCCGCGAGGCGATCGAGACGTCGCTGCTGGGCCGCGAGCAACGCCGCCTGCACGCCGCCGCGCTCGACGCCCTGCGGGCCACGGGCAGCCACGACCGCCTGGCCATGGCCCGCCACGCCCAGGGAGCCGGCCGCTACGACGACATGGTGGCCGAGGCCCGCGCCGGGGCGCGTGAGTCCCTGCGCCTGGGGTCGACCTACCAGGCCCGGCACCTGGCGGAGATCGGGCTGACCGAGGTCGAGGACGACCCCGACCTGCTGGAGGTGGCGGCCGAGGCGTCGTGGCTCACCGGGCTGCTGGACGATGCCGCGGCCTACGGCGACCGATGGCTGCGGTTCGCCCGCGACCGCGACGACGTCAGCCAGGAGGCGGCGGCCCTCGGCGTGCGCATCCGCATCGCCCGCGAAGCGGGGGCCCTGGCGGACATGGCGGCGCTCACCGACGAGCTGGTCGGGGCCATCGACCGCCTACCCGACGACGAGCAGCGGGCCCGGGCCATGGCCGCGGTCGCCCAGTCGTACATGCTGCGCGACCAGGTCGAGGAGACCTACGAGTGGGCCGACAAGGCCCGGGCGCTGGCCGAGGCCCACGATCTGGACGACGTGAAGCTGGCGGCCATGGTCGAGAAGGGCTCGGCGCTCATGCTCGACCTCGACGCCATGGGCGAGGGCCGCGAGCTGCTGGAGGCGGCGGCCGACGAGGCCGAGCGGACCGGCGAGTACGTACTGGCGGCCCGGGCGCTCAACAACCTGATCTGGCACGCCCGGCAGTGGAGCGACATCGAGGAGGTGCGCCGCCTGATCGACCGCATGCACCGGGCCGCCGAGGCCGCCGGCTTCGAGATGCTGGCCCGGATGGACGAGCCGGTGGCGCAGGCGCAGCTGGCGTCGGTCGAGGGCGACCTCGACGGCGCGATCGCTTACCTGGACGAGGGGTGGAAGCTCTACTCGTCGGCCCACAGCCCGTGGACCGAGCGCCGCTGGCTGGCCGTGTTCCGGGCCGGGCTGGCGCTGGAGGCGGGCGACCTCGACGACGCCGCCCGCTTCGCCCAGCACGCCTACCCCGTGATCGAGCGCACCGCCCCCGGGGTGATCGGGCTGGAGTTCCACCTGGCGTGCCGGCGGGGCGACGTGGTCGAGGCCCGCCGCCGCCTGGTCGCCTACCGCCAGGCGGTCTCCTCGATCGGCGTGGCCGACCCCGGCCAGCTCCACGACCTGCTGACGGCGGCCCTGGCCGCCGGGCTGAGCACCGCCGAGATGCGCCCCGTCACCGACCTGGCCGGTGGCTACGTCGGTCACCGCCTGCCCGCCGACCACCCGTGGCGGCGGCTGCTCGACGCCCAGCTGGCCGAGGCCGAGGGTCGCACCGCCGAGGCCGCCGACCTGTACGAGGCGGCTGCCGGGTCGCTGGGCCTGGCCCCCGAGGTGATGGCCGGCCACCGCGGCACCGCCCACGTGGGTGCGGCCCGCACGCTGATCGCCGAGGGACGCCTCGACGAGGCCCGCGCCCACGCCGAGGCGGCGGCGCCGCTGCTGGCCCGCTGGCGGGGCTGGCGTGTCGACGAGCTGGTGGCGGTGCAGCGCCGGCTCGGCCTGGGACCGACCCCGAGCGGGCCCGACGCTCTCACCCCCCGCGAGCGCGAGGTCGCCCGCCTGCTGGCCGAGGGCCTGTCCAACAGCCAGCTGGCCGAGCGCCTCTACATCTCGCCCCGCACGGCCGCGGTCCACGTCTCGAACATCCTGTCCAAGCTGGGGATGTCGTCCCGTACCGAGGTGGCCGCCTGGGCCGTCCGCGACGGCCTGGCGTCAGACGCGGGCCGCTAGCGGGCGGATCGCCGCCCGCAGCTCGTGGCGGCGCTGGTTGACGGCGTCGATCGACTCGGACACCGCCAGGGCGGCTCCCGGACCGCGCCCCGCCTCCTGGAGGCGGAGGCCGACGCTGGTGTCGAGCGCGCCGCCCAGCAGGCCGAGGGATCGGGCGATGTCGCCCAGCTCGCCGCGGAGCCGCTCGTCGTGGGCGTCGGCCGCCAGGGTGGCGGCCTCGGCCCCGAGGTCGTTGATGCGGCGCCGGGTGTCCTCCCACGCGGCCCGGAGCCGGTCGGGCGTGTAGGCGGCACCGACCAGATCGAGCGAGGCCTGGTCGTGGAGCCATTCGGCCCCGCCGACGAGGTGGGCGATGCGGCGGTCGAGCGTGGCCCGGGCCCGGGACCGGCGGCCGGCGGCGGCCGCGACCAGCGCGATCAGCAGGACGGCCACCAGGGCGATGGCGGCGACGAGGGCGACGAGGGCCCAGTCGACGTCCGAGTCGTCGCCGCCGCCGGACTCGGTCGTGGCGGTGGCCTGGGTGGTGGCCGTCGTGGCGGGCCGGGCCGTGGTCGGCGGCGCCGTGGTCGGGGGCGGGGCGGTGGTGGGTGCGGTGGTGGGCGGGGCCCCGGTCGTGGGTGGCTCGCTGGTGGTGGGGTCCTGCCCGGCGGCCGCCCCGGCGACCGCCAGCAGCGCCGCGCACGCGACGGCCGCCGTCAGGCCGGCGAGAGCACGGCGGTGGGCAGCCATGGACGGACCGTACCGAACGGCCGGCCGGCCCCGCCCCTCACCCGGCGGGTGGGACGCCGGAGATGCCGTCGGGGTAGGAGACCGCCCACAGGCACAGGCCCTGCGGGGGCGCCAGCTTCGACGCCGCGGCCCGGTCCCGCCCGGCCAGGATGCCGAGCAGCTCACCCGCGTGGCGGCGCCCGGCGCCCACCTCGACGAGGGTGCCCACCACGCTGCGGATCATCTGGTGGCAGAAGGCGTTGGCCTCGATCTCGAAGCGGAGGACGCCGTCGCCCACCTCGGACCAGCCCGCCCGGCGCACGTAGCGGACCAGCGACGCCTCGCTCCCGTCCCGGAGCTTGGGCCGGCGGCAGAAGGCGGAGAAGTCGTGCTCGCCGATCAGCGGGTCGCAGCCCAGGCGCAGCAGGTCCAGGTCGAGGGGCTCGTCGACGTGCCAGGCGGTGCCGGCCAGGAACGGGTCGGGCACGGGCCGGTTGACCACCGTGTAGCGGTAGGTTCGGCCGGTGGCCGATCGGCGGGCGTCGAAGTCGTCGGCCGCGGCGCGCGCCTCCCGCACCACGACGGCGGGGCCGCACAGCCGGTTGACCGCTCGCTGGAGGGTCAGCGGGTCGAACCGCTCGCTCGGGGCGTCGAAGCTGACCACCTGCCCCCAGGCGTGCACGCCGGTGTCGGTGCGGCCCGCACAGGTCAGCTCGACCGGCGCCCGCAGCACCTTCTCCAGCGCGTCCCGCAGGGTGCCGCCCACGGTCGGCACCCCAGGGTTGGGGGCGAAGCCGTGGAACCCCGTGCCGTCGTAGGCGACGGTCATCCGAACGCGCACCAGCGGCCCCGCAGGGGCCGCCGGCGTCTCGGTGTCGTCGAACAGCGTCACGCCCGGAGGCGGTGCGCCGTGCGGGGCACCGGGTTCAGACGAGCTCGATGCGCGCCATGGGCGCGTTGTCGCCCTGGCGCGGGCCGAGCTTGAGGATGCGGGTGTAGCCGCCGTTGCGGTCGGCGTACCGCGGCCCGATCTCGCTGAACAGCTTGTGGGTCATCTCCCGGTCGCCGAGGTAGGCGATCACCTGGCGGATCTGGTGCAGCTTGACGTCCGGGTCGGCGTCGGCCCGCCGGGCCTTGGTGATGAGCTTCTCGGCCACGGGGCGCAGCGCCTTCGCCTTGGCCTCGGTGGTGACGATGCCCTCGGCGGCGAACAGGCTGGCGGCCAGGTTGGCCATCATCAGCCGCTGGTGGGCGGCGTTGCCGCCGAACCGGCGGCCCTTCTTCGGGGTGGCAGGCATCGGATCAGTCCTTGGTGCGGAGCGACAGCCCGCGCTCGTCGAGCTTGGCGATCACCTCGTCGAGCGACTTCTGGCCGAAGTTGGTGATGGCCAGGAGGTCGTCCTCGGTCTTCTGCACCAGCTCGCCCACCGAGTTGACCTGGGCGCGCTTGAGGCAGTTGCGGGGGCGCTCGGACAGGTCCAGGTCCTCGATGGGCAGGTCCAGGTCGGGGGACCCGGCGCTGGTGACGGCCAGCTCGCCCAGCTCGAGGCCCTGGGGCTCGTCGCTCATGTCGGCCACCCGCGCCACCAGCGACCGCAGGGTGTCGCCCGCGGAGGCCAGGGCGTCGCGGGGCGTGATCGAGCCGTCGGTCTCGATGTCGATGACCAAGCGGTCGTACTCGGTCGACTGCTCGACCCGGGTCGGCTCCACGTCGAACGACACCCGCCGGACCGGCGAGAAGATCGAGTCGACCGGGATCACGCCGATGGTCTCGGACACCTTGTTGCCGTCGGCCGAGCGGTAGCCGCGGCCCTTGGACACCGTGATGTCGACCGCGATGCGGCCCGACTTGTTGAGCGTGGCCAGGTGGAGGTCCTCGTTGAGGATCTCGATGTCCGACGTGAGCTGGATGTCGCGGGCACCGATGTCGGCCGGGCCGCGCACGTCGAGGCGCAGGGTGACGGGCTCGTCGCTGTGGCTGACGAGCACGATGTCCTTGAGGTTGAGGATGATGTCGGTGACGTCCTCGACCACCCCGGGGATGGTGTCGAACTCGTGCAGCGCGTCGTCGAACCGCACCTGCGTGATGGCCGCGCCGGGGATGGACGACAGGAGGGTGCGCCGCAGCGAGTTGCCGAGGGTGTGACCGAAACCGGGGTCGAGGGGGCCGATGGCGAACCGCTGGCGGTTGCCTTCCTCCTCGGTGACCGGCTCGACCGTCGGGCGCTGCATGACGAGCATCAGGTGGCTCCTGAAGTAGCTGAACGAACGTGGGGGGATTACTTGCTGTAGAGCTCGACGATGAGCTGCTCGCGCACGGGCACGTCGATGTGCTCGCGCAGCGGGTACTCGCGCACCTTCACCGAGAGCCCTTCGTTCTCGGAGTCGAGCCACGGGGGTGGCGTGCGGGCCAGCACGTCACGGTTCCACTGGATCTGGATCATCTGGCGGGACTTGCCCCGCAGGCTGATCACGTCGCCCTTGCGGACGCGGTAGCTGGCGATGTCCACCCGGCGGCCGTTGACGTCCACGTGGCCGTGGTTGACGAACTGGCGGGCCTGGGGGCGGGTCGAGGCCCAGCCGGCGCGGTACACGATGTTGTCGAGCCGGCGCTCCAACAGCTGGAGCATGATCTCGCCCGTGACGCCCCGGCGGCGGCTCGCCTCCTCGTAGAGGTTGCGGAACTGCCGCTCGTTGAGGCCGTAGGTGAAGCGGGCCTTCTGCTTCTCCTGCAGCTGCTCGAGGTACTCGGAGGAGTTGCGGCGGCGGTTGCGGCCGTGCTCGCCCGGCGGGTAGGGCCGGCGCTCGAGGGCGCGGTTCTCGCCCGAGGTGCCCCAGATGTTGACGCCGAGGCGGCGGGAGACACGGGCCTTGGGTCCGGTGTAGCGGGACATGCGTGGTTACCTCAGACACGCCGCCGCTTGGGCGGGCGGCAGCCGTTGTGCGGGACGGGGGTGACATCCTTGATGCCGGTGACCTCGATGCCCGTGTTCTGGATCGAGCGGATGGCGGTCTCGCGACCGGAGCCGGGGCCCTTCACCTGGACGTCGACCTTGCGGACGCCGTGCTCCATCGCCCGGCGGGCCGCGGCCTCGGCGGCCATCTGCGCGGCGAAGGGGGTCGACTTGCGGGAGCCCTTGAAGCCGACGTTGCCGGCCGAGGCCCACGACAGGACGTTGCCGTCCTGGTCGGTGAAGCTGATGATCGTGTTGTTGAAGCTCGACTTGATGTGGGCGACGCCGTAGCCGACGTTCTTGCGCTCGCGCTTGCGGGGCCTGCGGCCACCGGCGGACTTGGGCTTGGCCATCTGGGGGTTACTTCCTTGCCTTCTTCTTGCCGGCGACGGTCTTCTTGGGGCCCTTGCGGGTGCGGGCGTTGGTCTGGGTGCGCTGGCCGCGCACGGGCAGGCCACGGCGGTGGCGCAGGCCCTGCCAGCAGCCGATCTCCATCTTGCGCTTGATGTCCTGCGCGACCTCGCGGCGCAGGTCGCCCTCGACCTTGAAGGTGGCCTCGATGTGGTTGCGGATGCGGGCGACCTCGTCGTCCGTCAGGTCGCGCACCCGGGTGTCGGGGCTGATGTCGAGGGCCGAGCAGATCTCCTGGCTGCGCGTGCGCCCGATGCCGAAGATGTAGGTGAGCGAGATCTCCAGCCGCTTCTCGCGGGGGATGTCGACGCCGGCGATTCTTGCCATGAAGCTCTTTCCTCTAGCCCTGACGCTGCTTGTGGCGCGGGTTGGGGCAGATGACCTGCACGCGCCCGTGGCGGCGGATCACCTTGCACTTCTCACAGATTCTCTTGACGCTGGGACGAACCTTCATTGCGTTCCCGTCACTTGTAGCGATAGGTGATGCGACCCCGGCTGAGGTCGTAGGGCGTGAGCTCCACCTGGACCCTGTCCCCTCGGATGATGCGGATGTAGTGCATGCGCATCTTGCCGGAGATCGTGGCCAGGACCTGGTGGCCGTTGTCCAGCTCGACACGGAACATGGCGTTCGGGAGGGGCTCGAGAACACTCCCCTCCAGCACGATCGCATCTTCCTTGGGTTTCGGCAGCGGTGCTCCTCTACGTACTGACACGGCCAGGACGCGCTGGGGACAGCCAATAGCGCCGAGAGCCGACTGAATATGCTAGCGCGCCACGTCGACAAGGAAAACTCCGCGCGCGCCCGCTCCAGTTCGACTCGCGGCACACCGTAGCCGATGCCGCGGCCGGAACGGCGTAAGGTCCACCTGCCAGGGGTTCCGGCACGAGGGGGAAGGCATGGCGACCACGAGGCGGACGTTCCTGAGGGGTGCGCTGGCGGCGGGCGCGACCGTGCCGCTGGCCGGGTGGGGCCAGCTCGCCTGCGAGCCCGGGGCGCGGCCGCCGCGGCCCCCGGCCGCCCTGCCCGACGGCCTGTTCTCCCTGGGTGTGGCCTCGGGCGACCCGCTGCCGACCGCCGTCGTGCTGTGGACCCGGCTGGCGCCGGCGCCCACCGCGGGCGGCGGCATGCCCGCCGTCCCCGTGGCGGTGCGCTGGGAGGTGGCGACCGACGACGGCTTCCGGGACGTGGTCCGGCGGGGCACGGCCGTCGCCAGGCCGGAGTGGGGCCACTCGGTCCACGTCGACGTCGGCCGGCTCCACCCCGGGAGCTGGTACTTCTACCGGTTCCGGGTCCGCGACCAGCTCAGCCCGGTCGGGCGCACCCGCACGGCCCCGGCCCGGGGCGCGACCGGCGACCGGCTGCGGTTCCTGTTCGGGAGCTGCCAGAACTGGCAATCGGGCTACTGGCCGTTGTGGGCGCACGCCCCGGCGGACGACCCCGACCTGGTCCTGCACCTGGGTGACTACATCTACGAGGGCCCGGCCGGCACCGGGCCGAGCATCGTCCGGCCCCACAACGGGCCCGAGATCGTGACCCTCGACGACTACCGCAACCGCTACGGGCTGTACAAGGGCGACCCGGCGCTGCAGGGCATCCACGCCGCCTGCCCGTGGGTCGTCACCTGGGACGACCACGAGGTCGAGAACAACTACGCCGGGCTCACCCCCCAGGTCGTCGCCGAGGCGCCCGCCTTCCCGGCCCGCCGGGCCGCGGCCTACCAGGCCTGGTGGGAGCACATGCCGGTCCGGCTGCCGGCGCCCGCCGGACCCGACCTGGCCATCTACCGGTCGCTGGACTGGGGGCGGCTGGCCCGGTTCCACGTGCTCGACACCCGCCAGTACCGCACCGACCAGCCGTGCGGCGACGGCACCGGGCCGACCTGCCCCGAGCGCACCGACCCGGCCCGGACCCTGCTCGGCGCCGACCAGGAGGCGTGGATCGGCGACGGTCTGGCGTCGTCCGGGGCCAGGTGGGACGTGCTCGCCAACCAGGTCGTGATGACGTCGATGCAGCTCGCCGGCTCGGTGTACAACCGGGACCAGTGGGACGGCTACGCCGCCGCCCGCACCCGGCTGCTGGGCCAGATCCGGGCGGGCGGGGTGGAGAACGCGGTGGTCCTGACCGGGGACATCCACGCCGCCGGCATCGGCACGGTCGTCGACGAGGACCCCGACGGCTCCCCCGGCACCGAGGCGTTCGGCACCGAGCTGGTGGGATCGTCGATCAGCTCCAGCTTCGACCCGGACCTGGCCGAGATCGCCGAGCAGCTCATCGCCGCGCTCCCCCACGTGGCGTTCGCCGACACCCGCCACCGGGGCTACATGGTGTGCGACGTCACCCCGACCGAGCTGGTGACGAGGTTCCAGGTGGTCGACTCGACGGCCACCCCCACCGAGCCGGTCCGCACCGCGGGCACCTGGACGACCCTGGCGGGCATCCCCGGGGTCCAATGAGGCGATTTGGCGGCGCATGCGCCGAGATCTCGGCGTGTACGCCGCCAGATCGCCCCTACGGGAGGGTCAGGATCTCGGGCCCGTCGTCGGTGACCGCCACCGTGTGCTCCCAGTGCGCGGAACGGGCGCCGTCGGTGGTCACCACCGTCCAGCCGTCGGCGAGGACCACCGTCGTGTCCGCGCCGGCCGACACCATCGGCTCCACCGCGTAGACGTCCCCCGCCGCCACCCGCCGGCCGCGCCCCCGGCGACCCGTGTTGGGCACGTCAGGCGGCTCGTGCATGGCGGTGCCGATCCCGTGGCCCACGTAGTCGCGCACGACCCGGAAGCCGGCCCGCTCGACCGTCGACTGCACCGCCGCGCCCAGGTCGCCCAGGCGGGACCCCGGCATGAGCTGGGCGATGCCGGCGTCGAGGGCCCGCCGGGTCACGTCGATGAGCCGCTGGTCCTCGGGGGCGATCGCCCCGATGCCGGCCGTGAAGGCGGCGTCGCCGTGCCAGCCGTCGACGATGGCGCCGCAGTCGATCGAGACGATGTCACCCTCCTCCAGCCGCTGCTCGCCGGGGATGCCGTGCACCACCACCTCGTTGCGGCTGGCGCAGATCACGGCGGGGTAGCCGTGGTAGCCCAGGAAGTTGGACTTCGCCCGGCGCCGCCGCAGCACGTCCCGGCCGATGGCGTCCAGCTCCAGCAGCGTGACCCCGGGGCGCAGGGCAGCGCGGACGCACTCGTGCATCTCGGCCACCACCCTGCCGGCCCGCCGCATGGCGCGGATCTCGTC
>DASSUD010000095.1:0-17715 GCA_035707385.1 Acidimicrobiales bacterium | reverse complement strand
GGCCGGTTGCCGGAGGCCAGCCGGCTGGCGACCGCCGCCTACGAGGCGACCCCGGCGTCGGCGCCGCCCAGCGCGCTCATGTGGCTGGCCCACCAGATCGGCCGGTGCGCCCTCGTGGCCGGGCAGCTGGCCACGGCCCGGCGCTGGCTGACCGAGGCCCTGGCCCGCTCCGAGGACGGCGGCCTGCCCGGCCCGCGCTGCCTGGTGCTGTCCGCGCTCGCCACCGCCGCGGCCGGGCTCGGCGACGCCGAGGCGGCCGCCGCCGTGGTCCGCGACCTCGATCGGCTCGAGCCGTTCCCCTTCACCCGGCCCGAGCAGGAGCTGGGCCGAGCCTGGGCCCGGGTCGCCGCCGGCGACCTGCCGGGCGCCCGCCAGGTCCTGCGGGACGGGGCCGATCTGGCGGCCGAGGCCGGCTACCGGGTGTGCGAGGCGTGGCTGCTCCACGATGTGGCCCGGCTGGGCGAGCCGGCCACCGTCGCCGACCGCCTCGCCGTCCTGGCGGACGAGTGCGAGGGCGACCTCGTGGGCGCCTACGCCGGCCACGCCGCCGCGGCGACCGCCGGCGCGCCGGCCGCCCTGGTGGCGGCGGCCGACGCCTTCGAGCGCTTGGGGGCGATCCTGCTCGCCGCCGAGGCGGCCGGCGAGGCGGCCCAGGCCCACCAGCGCCACGGCGACCGCCGGGCGGCAGCGGCCCAGGGCACGCGGGCGACCACGCTCGCGGCCGCCTGCGAGGGTGCCCGGACCCCCGGGCTGGCCGCGCCCGTGATGGTGGTCCCCCTGACGCCCCGCGAGCGCGACATCGCCGCCTACGCCGCCCAGGGGCAGTCGAGCAAGGAGATCGCCGAGCGGCTGTACCTGTCGGTCCGCACGGTCGACAACCACCTGCAGAACGTGTACTCCAAGCTGGGCGTGAGCGGCCGCCGCCAGCTCGCCGCCGCACTCGCCGCCGTGCCGCCTGAGTAATCGGGCGCCGCCGACCGTTCGCCGGCCGGCGATTGAGCAACCGCTGCTCAGGACGCGGCCGCCCGGCGGGCGCACATTTGCCGCCATGACCTCCCCCACCCCCGTCCTCACACCATCCACCGACCGCCCGTCCGCCGCCACCGCTGTCGCCCTCATCACGGGGGGCGGGCGCGGCATCGGGCGCCTGCTGGCCCAAGGCCTGTCCGCCAACGGCACCAGCGTCGCTCTGGTGGCCCGGTCCGGCGACGAGCTGGACGAGACCGTCGAGCTCATCGAGCGGGCCGGCGGCACCGCTGCCGCGGCGCGGGCCGACGTCACCGACCCCACCGACCTGGCCTCGGCGGTGGCCGACCTGCGCCGCCGCCTGGGGCCGGTCGACCTGCTGATCAACAACGCCGGGGTCGTCGGCCCCATCGGTCCCCTGTGGGAGACCGACGCCCGGGACTGGTGGGCCACCATGGACGTCAACCTGCGGGGCATCGTCCTCACCACCGGCCTGGTGCTGCCCGAGATGGTGGCCCGGCGCCGGGGACGGATCATCAACATGACGAGCCAGGCCGGCGCCCACCGCTGGCCGCTGGTCTCGGCCTACTCGGTGTCCAAGGCCGCGGTGGTCAAGCTCAGCGAGAACCTGGCGCACGAGACCATCCGCCACGGGATCAGCGTGTTCAGCGTCCACCCGGGGCTGCTGCCCATCGGCATGTCCGAGGACATCGCCGCCCGGCCCCCGGCCACCGCCTACGCGGCCCAGGTGCGGGACTGGGCGATGCGCGAGCTGGGCGCGGGCCGGGGCGCCGACCCGGAACAGGCCGTGGCGCTCGTCCTGCGCCTGGCCACCGGCGACACCGACGCCCTCTCGGGCCGGCACCTGTCGGTCCACGACGACCTCGACGCCATCCTCGCCCGGCTGCCGGAGGTGCACGCCGGCGACCTCTACGTCATGCGCCCCGACCGCCTCCGGACCCGCGCCCGGGGCGCCCCGTCCCGTCGCCGCCCGGCCGGACCGGCCTACCTGCGGGGACGGCGCGCCGACGTGTGGCGGGCGGCCCTCGCCCGACGGTGATCCGGCGCCAGGCGTGAGCGAACCCCCCGACATCTGCCTTGTACGTGGGCGACGGTTCCCGGTCATCGACGACGACGGCGGGGTGTGGTCCTGGATCCACGTCGACGACGCAGCCGCGGTCGCGGTCGCCACGGTGGAGGGCGGCGACCGTGGCATCTACGACGTCGTCGACGACGATCCCGCTCCGGTGTCCGCACGGTTACAGCCAAGCTGGACCAGCTGGAGCCACGGCTTCCGCGAGGGCCCCGGGGACGGCCGGACGAGGAACCGGTTCGTGAACATCCCGAGCCAGACGACATTCGAGACCTGCTGGAACGACCTGCCCCGCCGCCGGCACGTCCAGAGGGCACTCACCCCCGGCGGGTGACGCCGCACCGGTCAGGCGACCGCATCATCCGGGTCATGCGCGGAGCCCGATCGGGGCTGTAGCGGTGTCGGTCGGCGAACGTGGCGAGCGCGTGCATCCGGGCTGGGCGCCGCGGGGACCCCAGCATCCCCGGCCGCCGAGCCTGCTCGACGCGCTGATCCCGATGGTGGTGCTCATCGGGTTGCTCAGCCTGACCATCGTGCTGTTCGGCATCGGCGCCACCGACGGCCCGCTCCAGGTCGCCCTGTTCGCCAGCGCCCTGGTAGCGGGCCTCGTGGCGTTGAAGAACGGCCACACCAGCACCGCGATCAGCGATGCCGCCATCGGTGGGGTCGCATCGGCGATGGGAGCGATCTACATCCTCCTCGCCGTCGGCGCGCTGATCGGCACCTGGAACCTGGCCGGCACCATCCCGACCGTCGTGGCCTACGGCATCGAGCTGCTGAAGCCGGCCATCTTCTACGCCGCCGTCACGGTGATCTGCGCACTGATCGGCGCGGTGACCGGCAGCTCGTGGACCACGGCCGGCACCCTCGGCGTGGCCTTCATCGGCATGGCGCCCATTCTGGGCGTGTCGACCACGATCGCGGCCGGCGCCATCATCTCCGGCGGCTACATGGGCGACAAGATGTCGCCGCTGTCGGAGACCACCGTCCTCGTCCCCAGCCTGGTCGGCGGCGTCACCACCAACGAACACATCCGCGGCATGGCGTGGACCGTCGTCCCCTCCTTCCTGATCGCCCTCGCGGTGTTCTTCGTCCTCGGGCTGACCGAGGACACCGCCAACGCCATCGACACCCAGGTGGCACGCGACGCCCTCGACACCGTGTTCACCATCAGCTGGCTCAACCTGATCCCGATCCTGCTGCTGATCGTCCTCGCACTACGGCGCGTGCCGCCGTTCCTCGCCATCTTCGGCACTGCCGTGTTCAGCGGCGCGCTCGCCAGCTTCACCCAACCCGACGTCGTCGAGACCTTCGTCGACAAGCCCGGCCAGGGCAGCCTGCTCGACGGCATCGAGGCGACCTACAAGGCCATGGCCAACGGGTTCGTCTCCACCAGTGGCAACGAGACCATCGACTCCCTGTTCTCGCGCGGCGGCATGGCCAGCATGCTCACCACGGTCTGGCTCATTCTCGGCGCGCTCAGCTTCGCCGCCATCATGGAACACGCCGGCCTGCTCGACCGCCTCATCGCCCCCCTGGTCGCGCGGGCCCGCACGGCGGCGCGGCTCATCGTCACCGTGGCCGGCACCTGCATCGGCCTCAACGTCGTCGCCGGCGACCAGTACGTCGCCGACGTCCTGCCCAGCCGGGTGTTCCGCGGCGAGTTCGCCCGCCACGGCCTCGCCCCCCGGATGCTGTCGCGAACCGTCGAGGACACCGGGACCGTGACGTCGGTGCTCGTGCCCTGGAACAGCTGCGGCGCCTACATGACCGGCGTGCTCGGCGTCTCGACCATGCAGTACGCACCCTGGGCCATCTTCAACTACGTCAACCCGCTCGTGGCGATCGCCTACGCGCTCACCGGCTTCCGCGTCGAGCGCGTCCCGCCCGACGGGGCCACCGACACGGACAGCACGGGTGGGCCCGACGCCCCCGGAGCACCGCTGCCCGCCGGGACGGAAGGCGCCAACCTGGAAGGAGACCCACGATGACCACGACCGGATCGACGGCGTATGCGCGGGAGGAGGTGGAACGAGCGTCAGCGAAGTGGTGGGTGCTGGTGGTCACCGGGATCTTGTGGATCGTCGTGTCAGTCCTCGTCCTCGACGCCGACCTCGCATCGTGAAACCGGCGGAGGTCGGTCAGGTCCGCCGAGTGTCACGGTCTAGCACTATTATAGACTGTGAGAGTGCCAACACGGTCGAACTGGCCTGTTCGTCAGGCCGGTGAGTCGAGGGAGGCTCCGTGATCACACGCGTGTGGCGAGGATGGGCGCCGGCTGAACGCGTCCAGGAGTACGAGCGGCACTACCGCTCCGAGGTCCTGTCCGTGCTGCGGGGTGTGGCCGGGTTCGACCACGTCGGTCACTACGAAACGGCCTTCGAGACCTCATGATCAGCCGCATCTGGCACGGTTACACCCCGCCCGGCCGCGCCGATGCGTACGAGACGCTGCTGCGCGACGAGATCATCACCAGCATCGAGGACCGTTCGATCGACGGATTCCGGGAGATCCAGGTGTTCCGACGCGACCTCGGCGACGAAGTGGAGTTCATCACCGTCATGTGGTTCGACTCGTTGGACGCCGTCCGAGCCTTCGCCGGCGAGGATCACGAGGCCTCGTGGGTACCACCCGCAGCCCGCGAGCTGCTCGCACGCTTCGACGAGCGGTCCCAGCACTACGAGGTGCGCGAGCGGCGGAACCCGTAGCGCTGCCCGGTCGACGAGGACAGGCGACGCGGCTCCGGATTTGGTCAGCTGCGGGTGCGGCGGTGGTGCTGGCGTTCTCGCCAACCGCACGGGTCTTCGGCGTGCCAGCGGCGTGTGCGCGAGCGGGTGGTGTCGTAGAAGACCAGGTCGCAGGCGGTGCGGGCGCAGCGGCGCAGCCGGTTGGGCTCGAGCGCGGCGAATTCCCCGATCAGGCGGCGGGCCAGGCCGGCGGCGATCGAGTCGTCGCTCCAGACCAGGTCCTGGCGCAGGCCGCCGTCGGTGGCGGTGAGTTCGACGTGGGCGGTGCTGCCGTGGGCGAGCGCGGTGATCGCCGCGCAGTCCGGGGGCTCGCCGGAGAGGAGCGACTCGGCACCCTCCACGGCGAGCCGGTGGACGCGGCGCAGCGCAGGCAGGTCGGCCTCGGTGACCGGCCCAGAGATCAACGGCGCCAACTGCTCGCCAGCGGCGGTGGGGTCGGGCAGCGCGGGCTCGCTGTGCGGGGCGGAGGCGCCCGCTGGGCGTCGAGGTCGGCCCAGGTTGGCCAGCAGGATCAGGGTCTCGGGGGTCACCGTGGGCCGGCCTCCTTGCGGGTGGCGACGAAACGACGGCGGGGCTCGGCAACGAGGTGATTGGCGGCGTGCGCGTTGGGGTGTGTGGCGTAGTCGCGCAGGGTCGCGTCGGCGCGTGCGCGTGTCGTCCACTGGCTGATGACCAGCAGATGTCCCGGGTCGTCGGCGTCGATGAGCACCTCGTGGCCCAGGTACCCGTCGTAGCCGGGCATGTCGCACCAGATGGCTTCGGTGACGGCAAGGCCCTCGGCGGCCGCGGCCGCCGGGAAGCGAGACTCCCAGATCGCGTAGATCGGCACGGCTCCTCCTTCAGACTGTCACGCTCTAATGATAGATTAGGCCGTGACAGCCGTCGGGGCCAACATGGCCGTTGTCTCGCGTTAGACGCGTAGTCGCGCGCTTCGTCGACGATGCGCCGCAGGCTGGCGTCGACCAAGCGCACGTCTGCATCACTCGAGCACGTAGCCCCCCGGTCGGGTGTCGAGGCGCACGTCTTCGTGGGTGACCAGTCGAGAACGTCGCCACCCGCACCGTGGACCCGACCACCCGCGGTCACCCACGACCCAATCGTGTTGCCGTCGAGCGCCCGTCGCGCCCCGGTCGAGCCGCCCCCCGCAAGGTGAGGACGTCCAGGCAAGGCCCGCCGCCCAGGCGACGGGCCCCCTCCCCTTCCCCTGGAGGACCGTCCGATGGCTCGACCCCTGGTCGCGCGCGCCCCCATTGCTCCCGGCAGGTCAGGTCCCGCCGCGGGTCACCGGCTGGCTCGCCTCGGCCTGATGTCGGTCGTGCTCGCCGCCGGGCTGAGCGTGCCGGCCCGTGCCGCCGTCGTGCCGACGGCGGCCGCCAGCTTCGATTCCAGCCCGACGACCGCTCCCGCGATCGACACCGACCGCGGGCTCAAGGCTCGCAGCCGGGCGCGCACAGCCGGACCTGTGACCCCGCCCCAGCCGCTCGCCCCCGCACCGCCGGCCGACGGGCGCGACGCCGCCGATCCCTTCATCCTCGCCGACGGCGACCGCTACCTCCTCTACAGCACCCAGGTCGGGTTCCACAACGTGCCGGTGGCCACGAGCCCGGACCTCAGCAACTGGTCGCCGCCGGCCGACGCGCTCCCCCAACTGCCCGCGTGGGCCGCCTGGGGACGCACCTGGGCCCCCGGGGTCGTGCGACTCGGCCACCAGTACCTGCTCTACTTCGCGGCGCACGACAGCCGGTCGGGACGGCAGTGCATCGGCGTGGCCGCCAGCCAGACGGCCGACGGGCCCTTCGCAGCCACCTCCACCGAGCCGCTCATCTGCCAGACCGAGCTCGGCGGGTCGATCGACCCGCATCCGTTCGTCGACGACGACGGCACCGCCTACCTGCTCTGGAAGGCGGACGGCAACGCCGTCGGCCTGGCGAGCACGCTGTTCGCCCAGACCCTCCAGCCCGACGGCCTCGCGCTCACCGGCCAAGCGGCCGCTCTGCTCTCCTCGGGCGCACCGTGGGAAGAGCCACTCATCGAGAACCCGGCCATCGTCGCCACGGGCCAGTCGTACACGCTGCTCTACTCCGGTGGCTGGTGGGAGTCCCGCGGGTACGCCGTCGGCTACGCCACCTGCGGCTCACCCGTCGGCCCCTGCACGAAGGTGACCGTCGACGCCCCGCTCGTCGCCACCAGCGACGGCGAGGACGGCCCCGGTGGCGCCTGCGTCGTCTCGGGCCCGGCCCACGAGCAGTGGCTGGCCTACCATGCCTGGACCGGCGGCGCCGTCGGCTACGACCAGGGCGGCGCCCGCAGCCTTCGCTTCGCCGCCCTCACCTGGCAGGACGGCCGGCCGATCGTCACGCGCTGACACCCACCTGCGCGGAGCGGCGATGCGGTGGTGGGCATGCGGCTGGTGCACGCCGGGCTCGGTCGACGGTCGCTCTCAGGCGCGGGGTCGACGCTGTGTCCGGATCTTCGCGGTGGCCGCCGGGGTCGGCACCAGTGTCGACGCGAGGGTCGCGTCGAGCCAGTGGGCGTACTCGTCCTCGCTCCAGCCTCGGACGTCGCACAGCATCCTGGCGACATCGGGGCTCGCGAGGACCCAGATGATCTCTGCGGCTCGGTCCTCGTCGACCAGCAGGTCGCCGCGGTGGCCGAGCCACGATGCGAGGCGCCGCATGTTCGCGAGGCGGTGCTGCTCCATCTCGGCGAACACGTCGCGCACCTCGGGTTCGGAGGCCGACGCGGTACGGAGCACCTCGTAGATCGGCCGCACCCGTGTGGAGATCGCGGCGATGTCCTGGGCGAACCGGCGGAGCTGGGCACGCTGGTCGGGCTCGTCGCGCACGGCGAGCGCCGCAGGGCGGTCCATCACGTTCTGCTGGCCGGACGGAGCGAGCCGGGCGTCGATCACACCGGTGAGGACCCGCACCTTGCTCCCGAACGAGGCGTACACCGTGTCGGGAGCGACACCGGCCCGGTCGGCGATCGCCCGCATCGTCGTGGCGGCGTATCCCTCCGCGACGAACAGCTCGGCGGCGGCGTCGATGATCGACGCCCGCGTCCGAGCAGCTTGTTCACGGCGGATCGCCGACTTGTACGCGCGTCTCTTGACCGGCTCAGCCATTTAGTCCTAGCGTTACTTTAACGAATCAAGTTGTACTCGGATGATAGTGGAGGTCGCAGTGGAGCTCCTGACCCAGCCACCACCCCCCGACGCCATCGCTGCGATGACGGCCATCGCCGGCGTCGGGATCGCACCGACCATCCTGGCCACCCAGTCCGGGCCCGACGGCCGCCTCGGACCCGAGGCCGCAGGCGCGATCCTCATGCTGCAGGCCACCTTCGCCGCCCCCGACGGCGCCGCTCGGTTCTGGGAGGCCGCCGTCCCGCTCATGGCCCTACTGGAGACCGCGCCCGGGTTCATCCGCCGCTACAGCTTCCCCGACGGCCCGAGCATCACATTGCTGGCTTTCTGGCGCAGCGCCGAGGACGCGAAGCGGTTCGCCCGGACACCCGAGCACCGTGCCGCCGCCCGCCACCTGTACGAGCAACGCTGGCAGTACAGCCACTTCTCCGCGATCTGGGAGATGAGCTCGAATCACGGTCGAGTTGTCTTCTGCACGCGGTGCCCGGCAGTCACCCCGGCCAGCGACCGCGTTTGCCGTGGCTGCAGAACCGAGCTCATCGACGTGTACGCAACCCCATGATCCTTGTCCGCCACCGGACCCAGGCCCAGGCGGGAGAGGTCCGGACGTCGAATCCGCAGCCCTCGCTCGGACGAGCCCTCACGGGCCGATCGGCCGGAGCCCCGCCTGGGCGGCTCCCCGCTGATCCACGATCACGGTGGTGCGGTCGTGGGCGGCCTGCAGCGCGCGGCGGAGGTCGGGAAGGGTGGCGGGATCGGCGAGCGACCGACGGACATCGAGGATCCGGACGGGCCCGCGGTCGTCGGTGAGCAGCGGTGCGAACTCGGCCGCGGTCGTCCGCCACCCTGTGGGCGTCTCGGTGAAGGTGAACCGCACGAGGAGCCCCTCCCGCCTCTCGGGACTCCCCGAGGCGTGGTCGGCGATCAGGTTTCCCATCCCGTACACGACCCACTCGCCGTCGATCGGCTCGACCGGCTGGACGACATGGGCGTGGTGGCCGAGCAGCAGGTCGATGTCCGGTGACCGGATCAGCCGGGGGCCGAGGGCATCCTGCTGGTCGTTGGGCTCGTGGTGGTACTCGTCTCCCCAGTGCAGCGCCACGACGACGACTTCGGCGCCGCGCCGGCGGGCGATGCCGGCGTCGGTGACGATGCGGGCCTCGTCGATGAGGTTCGATCGCCACGTCTCCCCGCCCGGCGCCGGTATGCCGTTGAACCCGAAGGTGTACGAGACGATGGCGACGTCGATCCCGCCGACCTCCAGCAGCGTCGTCGCCGCGGCCTCCTGGGGGGTTCGGGCCGAGCCGGCGTGGTCCATGCCGGCGGCGTCGAGGGCGTCGAGCGTCCGGTCGACGCCCTCGGCGCCGCGGTCGTAGGTGTGGTTGGAGGCGGTGGTGCAGGCGTCGTAGCCGGCGGCGGACAGGGCTTGGGTGATCTCCGGCGGCACGGAGAAGCTCGGATAGCCCGAGTAGGGGCCGCCCGGCGGAGCGACGGGCGTCTCCATGTGGCAGATCGCGACGTCCGCGCCTCCCACGACCGGTCGGAGCGTGGCGAGCATGGGACCGAAGTCGTGGCCGGACCGGCCCGATGCCGCCGCGTCCGCTCGGGCCTGGTCCCACAGCCCCGGGTGCAGCAGGACGTCGCCCGTCGCCACCAACGTGAAGGTGCGCGGGGACGGGGGCGGGCTCGTGCTCGACGCCGGAGAGGTCGTCGCGGTCGACCCGGGGGGCTCGTCCGGCACGGCGCGAGGACCAGGACTGCAGAAGCCGGCGAGCAGCACGGTGAACAGCCCGGCGCCGACCGCGGCGGGCAGTCGCCACTGCATGCGCGAGGTCTACCAAAGGTTCCGCGCCTGCGGCCACGCCCGCAGGGGATAATCGTTCCGTGCCAGGAGAGCCGCGCATGGTGTCCCTGGGGTTCGGCAAGTTCGCTCGTGCGGACAAGATCTACGCGCTCGAGCCGCTCCGCGGCGACGAGCGGGGCGGTGGGCGGCGCACGCGGGTCTGGATCGAGGGCGTCGCCGACCCGATCGTGGCCTCGCGCACCGAGCGGACGATCCTGCACGACATGGGCCAGGGCGCCGCGACGCAGGCTCCGATCCTCGACGACGCGCTCGACCTGGCGGAGCGCCTGGTCGCCGCCGCCGATGACGGCCGGGTCGACCTCGGGGACCTCGGCCGGCGGGCCCGCCGGCTGCTCGGGACTACGACGGGGTGGGCGGCCGACGACGAGCCGACCCCCAAGCGGCCGACCTGACGAGCTACAGGGGGTCGATCAGCACCCCGGGGTTGAGCAGGCCGTGCGGGTCGAGGGACCGCTTGGCGGCCCGCAGCGCGGCGGCGAAGAGGTCTGGTCGCTGGCGGTCGTAGGCCGGGCGGTGCATGCGCCCGACCGCATGGTGGTGGGTTATCGTGCCGCCGGCCGAGACGACCGCGTCGGACGCCGCCTCCTTGAGCTCCGCCCATTGCTGCTCCTCGCCACCCTGGCGGCCCATGCCGGCGAACGTGTAGTACGGCGCGGGGCCGTCCGGGTAGACGTGGGTGAAGCGACAGCTCAGCAGACCGCCGCCGCACACGTCGTCGAGCGCCCGGGTCAGGGCCGCCCGCACCGTAGCGTCGAAGTCGGGCCACCGGTCCCAGGTGATCGCCGTCTCGAACGTGTCGGCCACGAGCCCCAGGCCGGTCATGCCGTTCAGGTCGAACCCCACGAAGCTGTCGCGCCAGGCGCCCACGGAGCCGCCGCGCCCGGCGGGGGCGCCCGCGTCGGTCACCTTGACGTCGTCGTCGCCGATCTGCCCGCCGTGATCGCGGGCGAGGGCGACCGCCGCGTCGATGTTGGCCTGCTGGGGCACGTCGGCGGACTCGAACCCGACGATCACCAACGCGCTGCTGCCGTCGAGACCGGCGCCGCGCTCGGCCTCGACCGGATCGAGGATGCGGAGGTTCGCCGGCCACAGCTTCGCCTGCGCGATGGCCCGGACGCCCTCCCAGCCCCCCTCCCACGACGGGAACCGGACGCCCGCGGTGGCGCGGAACCGGGGCCGGCGCTGCAACCGGAGCCACGCCTCGGACACGATGCCCAGCGTGCCCTCGCTCCCGAGCACGAGCCGGTCCGGGCTCGGCCCCGCGCCGCTGCCGGGGAGCCGGCGTGATTCCCACCAGCCGGACGGGGTCAGCATCCGCACGGACTCGACGAAGTCGTCGATGTGGGTGTGGTTCGTGGCGTAGTGGCCGCCCGAGCGCGTGGCGATCCAGCCGCCGACCGTCGACCACTCGAACGACTGCGGGAAGTGCCGCAGCGTCAGACCGTGCGGGCGCAGCTGGTCCTCCACGGCGGGGCCCAGCGCCCCCGCCTGGATGCGGGCGGCCCGCGAGGCGTGGTCGATCTCGATGACCCGGTCCATCGCGGTGAGGTCGACCGTCACGACCGTCGCCGCCTCGGCCGGCGGGTTGACGCCCCACACCACGGACGATCCGCCGCCGAAGGGCACGATCACGTGGCCGGACGTGTCGCACCAGTCGAGGACGGCCTCGAGCTCCGCCTCGTCGGCCGGGTAGGCGACCGCGTCGGGCGGCTCGTCGAACCGGCCCCGGTAGGCACGCAGCCGGTCGGTGTAGGCCATCCCGTAGGTGTGCCGGGCCCGCTCCCAGGGGTCGGTCGTGCAGGCCTCCGCCAGCGCGTCCGGGACCTCCAGGCGCGGCGGGCGCAGGTCGGCGCCCCCGATGGACGCGGGCGGCTCGACGCGTGGTTCGACCCCGTAGCGCCGGGCGAGCGACGTGGCCAGCCCCCGTCGCTGCTCGTCGGTCGGCTCGTCCGCGGCCAACCCCCACCCCCACAGGCTGCGCCGCCCGGAGGCGTTCCACTGCCGGTCCAGCCGTCCCTCCCGCATGCTCCCAGCACAGCATGTACAGCGAGCGCCTGCAGACCTAGCGTGGGGGCCGGAGGAGCGACCAATGCGGGTGCATGTCGATCGCGAGAAGTGCCAGGGCCACAACCGCTGCTACGCCCTGGCGCCCGAGCTCTTCGACGTCGACGACCTCGGCAACGCCTTCGAGCTGAACGACGGGCTCGTGCCCGAGGGGCTCGAGGACAAGGCCCGGCGGGCGGTCGCCAACTGTCCCGAGTACGCGATCTCGATCTCGGAGTGAGCCGATGACGAGCCAACACCCACCCGTTGAGGACTGGGCGACCGACTTCGACCACACAGACCCCCGGTGGGTGGCCGACCCGTACCCGATCTGGGACGAGCTGCGATCCCGGTGTCCGGTGGCCCACAGCGAGCGCTACGGCGGCACCTGGTTGCCGCTGCGCCACGAGGACGTCGCGGCCGTCGCCTACGACACCGAGCACTTCACGTCGCGCTCGGTGGTCGTGAGCGAGATGCGCCCCGGGCCGGAGGATCTTCCCGCTCCGATCGGCCTGGCGCCCCCGATCACCTCCGACCCGCCGTTCCACGCCCTGGCGCGGCGCCTCCTGCTGCCCGCGTTCTCGCCCAAGCGCATCCAGGCCCTCGAGCCGTTGACCCGCGATCTGTGCGTCGAGCTGCTGGACGCCACCGCCGGCCGGCCGGTGGTCGATGCGGCCGTCGACTACGCCGAGCACATCCCGCTCCGGGTGATCGTGGGGATGCTCGGCTTCCCGCAGGAGGACGCCGACATCTTCCGGCGGTTCATCCGCATGGTGCTCGAGGACGTCGACCAGTCCGTCGAGGAGCGCCAGGCGCTGGTGGAGCAGGGCGAGCTCGACGAGTACATGGATGCCCGCATCGCCGAGCACCTCGCGGACCCGCAGGACGACCTGACCACGTTCCTGCTCGAAGCGGAGCTCGACGGCCGCAAGCTCGAGCTCGACCACGTGCGCGGGACGATGGTCCTGCTCATGATCGCGGGGATCGACACGACCTGGTCCGCCATCGGGGCGTCGCTCTGGCACCTCGCCCAGCACCCCGCCGACCGCCGCCGCCTGACGGCGGAGCCCGACCTCATGCCCACGGCGGTCGAGGAGTTCCTCCGGGCCTATGCACCGGTCACGATGGCCCGGCTGGTCGCCCAGGACTTCGACTTCCGTGGACAAGCCCTGAAGGAGGGGGACTGGCTGCTCCTGCCGTTCCCCGCCGCGAACCGGGATCCGGAGTTCTTCGCCGACGCCGACAAGTTCATGATCGACCGGGCGGACAACCGTCACGCCGCCTTCGGCCTGGGCATCCACCGCTGCATCGGTTCCAACCTGGCCAGGATGGAGCTGCGCGTCGCCCTCGAGGAGTGGATGAAGCGCTACCCCGAGTTCGACCTGGCCGATCCCGGCGCGGTCACCTGGTCCGCAGGGCAGGTGCGGGGCCCCCGCACCCTTCCGGTCCGGGTCGCGGCGACCGGCTAGGCCCGGCGGCAGGTCGACCGTCGGCCCGCCCTGCGGGTCAGCGCAGGCGGGCGCGGACCGGCAGCCGGTTGAGTCCCCGGATCACCATGCGGGTGCTCCACACCGGCTCGCCGGCCAGCTCGATGTCCTCGAAGCGCTCGACGATGGCGGTGAACATCGCCTCCGCCTGGAGGCGGGCCAGGTGCGAGCCCAGGCAGGCGTGGGCGCCGGCGCCGAACTGGAGGTGCCCGCCCGCGTCGGCCCGGGCGATGTCGACCTGGTCGACCGTGGATCCCCAGTTGGCCTCGTCGCGGTTGGCCGAGGCGGGCGACGCGTAGATCACCGAGCGGGCCGGGATGGTGACCTGCCCCCCCGGGGTGTCGAACGTCATGTCACGCATGGCGATGCGCCGCACGAACTGGTTCGGGCCGTCGTAGCGCAGCAGCTCCGACACCGCGTTGCGCAGCAGCGACCGGTCGGCCTGCAGCGCCGCCCACTGGTCGGGGAAGTCGAGCAGGGCCCGCATGCCGTTGCCGACCAGGCCGGCCGTCGGCTCGTGGCCGGCGACGTACAGCGTCATGATCTGGCCGAGCAGGTCCTCGTGGCTGAGCGTCTGGCCGTCCTCCTCGGCGTGGACGAGCCCCGACAGGACGTCGCCGTCGTCGCGCCCCCGCTTCGCGGCCACCAGCTCCTCCAGGTAGGCGTACATCTCCCCCATGCGGACGACGAGCTCGTCGCGCTCGGCCGCGTCCATGACCGGGTCGAGCGAGCGGGCGATGCAGTTGACCCAGAAGCGGAAGACCGGGTGGTCCTCCTCGGGGATGCCGAGCATCTGGCAGAAGATCTCGACCGGCAGCGGGTAGGCGAACTCGGCGATGAGGTCGAGCTCGACCTGGGTGTCCCGGCCGTGGGTGGCGACCAGCGCGTCCACCCGCGCCCGCACCCGGTCCTCGACCAGCCGGCCCAGCCGCTCGACCTCGCGCAGGCGGAACGGCCGGGCGATCAGTCTCCGCAGCCGGGCGTGGTCGGGGTCGTCGAGCAGCACCAGCGTGCGCCCGCCCCGCACGGAGTCGTCGCGGCGCTGGATCTCGGCGACCGTGGCCGGCGTCGGGGCTGCGTTGTCGATCTCCGACGACACCGACGGGTCGCGCAGGATCGTGTTCACGTCGGCATGGCGGGTGACCACCCAGGCGTGCAGCAGCTCGGAGCGGTGCACCGGGTCCTCGGCCCGCAGCCGCCGGTACTGGTCGTAGGGCCACTCGACGAACCCCTCCTCGAGGGGGTCGAACACGGCCGGGGGCGCGGGGGCGCTCATCGAGCCTCGAAGCGCGCCGCCGCGAAGGCGGGGCAGCGCAGCGACTCGTCGGGGATGTCCTCGGCGTCGAGCGGCTGGTCCACCTCGGCGGGACTGGGGCCGTGCTCGTCGGCCAGCCGCTCCAGCAGGGGCCAGTCGAAGCCGTAGACATCGGCCGCGTTGCGCCCGACCAGCAGGCGCACCTCGTCCTCGGGGACGCCCGCGAACGCCAGGCGCAGGTGCTGGCGCGAGAACGGCCAGCAGCCCTCCAGGTGCGGGTAGTCGCTCCCCCACATGATCCGGTCGACCCCGACCTGGTCGCGCAGGGCGACCTCGTGGCGGCGGATGAAGCTGGAGCCGAGGTGGCACTGGCGCCGCCAGTACTCCGAGGGCGCCAGCGACAGCTGGTCGATCGCCCCGGCGCCGAAGCGGGCCTCCTGGGAGCCGCCCGCCCCCGCGGCCCCCGACAACCGGCCCCGGTAGTAGTCGAGGCGGGTCAGCTCCTCGGGGATCCACGCCGTGCCCTGTTCGGTGAACACGAATTGCAGCGACGGATGGCGCTCCATCACCCCCGAGTAGATGAGGTGCCACAACGCCCGGTGCGCCCACCATGTGACCTCGAGCAGGAACATCATCTGGGCCGAGGGGTAGGGCCCCATGTCGGGCACCGCGCTGCCGCTGTGGTGCGTGACCGGCAGGCCGAGGCCCTCGCACGCGTCCCAGATGGGCTCGTAGTCCGGCGCGTACAGGGGCGGGACGCCCGAGCCCGGCGGCGCGCCGGGCAGGAGGACGCCGCCGGTGAGCCCGTTGTCCCTGGCCCACTCGATCTCACGCACCGACGCGTCGACGTCGTGGAGCATGATCTGGGCGATACCGGCCCGGCGGCCCGGCACCTGGCTGCAGAAGTCGGCCAGCCACCGGTTGTGCGCCTGGAGTCCGGCCCAGCGCTGCTCCAGGTCGCCGTCCGTGGCGCCCGGCGGCTGCTCCACGAGCGACACCTTCGGGAAGAAGGGCGGGACGGTGTTGGGGAAGACGACCTCGGCGACGACCCCGTCCGCCTCCATCTCCCGCAGGCGACGCTCCGAGCTCCAGTTGCGGTCGGCGTCGGCGCCCTCGGTGTCGTCGTAGGGGTTCTCGAACTCGGCGGCCCAGCGGTCGAAGTCGTCGTGGTACCTCGACGCCAGGAAGGGCCTGTACCCGGCGATGCTGGCCCCGCCGTGACAGTCGGCGGAGATCACGACGTACCGGTCAGTGGTTGCGCCCATGGCGGCCTCGCTCCGATCCGGTGGTGGCGATCATGACGGCAGCGGTCCCCCGCGCCGGCCAGGCCAGCGGCTGCCGCCGATGACGTCGGCGAACGGCCAGAAGGCGTCGGGGTCGAGCGGCCCGGCGTCCGTGATGCGGCGGGCCGTGGGTCGGTGCGTGACCAGCTGGGCCCGGCCGGGCCCGCAGATGGGGAGGTACCGGGCGATCGGGTCCCACGGGCTGTCGCGCAGCACGAGGCTGCCGTCGACGTCCTCGACGTGGGTCTGCTCGAAGGTCGTGGCGACGTCGACGACGCGGGGCGGGAGGTCGTAGGCGCCCTCGGCGCCTCCCACCGCCCGCGAGTACTTGGTCCACCACTCGTGCTCGGCGATCTCGCCGCGGCGGGGGGACGCCTCGCCGGTGACCGTGCCCCCGAACTCGACGAACGTGTAGCCCTGGTGGCTGGCCCGGGCGGTGATCCGGTCGCCGAAGCGGAAGTAGGAGATGTCGCAGAGGAACTTGGGCTGCCCGTTCGTCTCGGCGCTGATGTGGACGGCGGCCTCCTGGTCGATGCCGAGGCCGAGGCTGTACTGGCCGGCGACGCCCTGCCACGCGGCGGCGACCTTCACGCTGACGCCCAGCTCGGGCTCGCCGAGCACCGGCACGCAGTAGAAGCCGACGGTGACGACGGGATCGAGCGACTCCAGCCCGGGCGGCAGCAGGGCCGCGACCCGGGCCGGGTCGGTGGCGTAGGTGACGACGAGCTTGGGCCAGCCGGCGATCTCCCCGGGCCGGTTCGTCGGCGGTCGGCTCACGCCGCCCCCTCCCCGCCCGGCACGTGGTGGTCCACGACAGCGCGCAGCGTGACGGCGGTCAGCGCATCGATGTCGGGCTCGGCGCACAGCGCAGCGCGCGTCCCGGAGGTCACGGGCGCGGCGGAGCCGGCCCACAGCACGTCGGCCCGGTAGTCCTCGGGGAACCGGGACTGGTCCCGCAGCGCCAGGACCAGCGAACCGGTGACGACCACGAGGATCGAGCGCAGGGCGTCGGCGCACGCTGCGCCGGCGAGGCCCGCGTCCTCCAGCTCGGCCACCAGCGCGGCTTCGAGGTCATGGAGCAGCAGCGAGGCCGTGCCCGTCTGGTGGGCCAGCGACGTGATGGCCCGGTGCTCGATCGCGCCCCGGTAGATGTGCAGCGCCGCCGCGAGCACCCGGTCCCGGGCGGTCGCGCCCTCGACCGGGCGCTCGGCCAGGCGCTCGGACTGGGTGCGGACGATCGCAGCCACCAGATCGTCCCGGCTCCCGACGTGCCAGTAGATGGTGGGCGTCCCGACATCGAGCTCGGCGGCCAGGCGGCGCATCGTCAGCGCCGCGGGCCCCTCCCGCACCACCAGGTCGAGCGCGGCGGCGACTATGTCGGCGCGGTCCAGGCCTGTGCGGCGACCGGGCGGGGCCGGGCTGGGCTTGGTGGCGATCTTACCCATCGGACGGTTGCACGTTCCCGGGCGGTCTGTAACAGTGTTACAGACACAGTAGAGCACCGTCATAGAGGCGGCAAGGGGGCGTCATGTCCGATCCGGTGGAAGGCATCGACCGCAGCGACGCCCCGTACGTCATCGTCTCGTCCGACACCCACGCGGGCCTGTACGTGGAGGACTACCGCGAGTACCTCGAGTCCTCGGTGCATCCCGAGTTCGACGAGTGGCTGGTCACGCGGCACCAGCACCGAGCGATGGTCGAGGAGGTGAACGGCGAGTACGTCGAGCAGTGGGAGCGTGAGAACGAGGCCGGGCTGCGCGGCGCGTTCGACCCCGACGTGCGCGACAAGGTACTGGACGCCGACGGCGTCGCCGGCGAGGTGATCTTCGCCG
>DASSUD010000094.1:0-12999 GCA_035707385.1 Acidimicrobiales bacterium | reverse complement strand
CGCAAGGTCGAGGGCAACGGGTCCGGGGGCTGAGCCGTGGCCCGCCGGGTGCTCTGGTTCTCCACGGGGGCGACCGCCGGCTTCGGCGGCGCCATGTGGATCCGCCACCGGGTGCTGCGCACCGTGCGCCGCTACGCCCCCGAGCGGGTGCGGGACGACGTGACGTCGTCGGTCCGCCGGCTCGGGGCCGACCTGCGGGACGCCGTCAGCGAGGGCCGGCAGGCCATGGTCGAGCGGGAGACGCGGCTGCGCGACGAGCTGCGGCCGGGCGGTCAATCCCTGCAGGGAGATAGGGCAGGCCAGCACTAGGCTTTACCCACCTATGGCACCGCGGACCTCAGACGAGCTGCGCCGCGCCTGGACCGATTTCTTCGTGGCCAGGCAGCACACGATCGCGCCGTCGGGCAGCCTCATCCCGACCCATCCCAGCGCGCCCATGTTCACCAACTCGGGCATGATGCCGTTCGTCCCCTACTTCCTGGGGGAGGAGCCGGTCCCGTTCCGCCCGCGCCGGGCCGTGTCGGTGCAGCGCTGCGTGCGGGCCGGGGGCAAGCACAACGACCTCGACGCCATCGGCCGCTCGCCGCGCCACCTCAGCTTCTTCGAGATGCTGGGGAACTTCAGCTTCGGCGACTACTTCAAGGCCGAGGCCATCGCCTGGGCCTACGAGTTCGTGACCGAGGTGCTGGGCCTCGACCCCGGCCGGCTGTGGGTCACCGTCCACACCGACGACGACGAGGCCGCCGCGCTGTGGACCGACGAGGTCGGCTTCCCGGCCGAGCGCATCCAGCGGCTGGGCAAGGAGAACTTCTGGGAGATGGGCGAGACGGGGCCCTGCGGCCCGTCGTCCGAGATCTTCTGGGACTACGGCCCCGAGGTGGGGCCCGGGGGCGGCCCGGCGAACCCGGCGGCCGAGAACCGCTACGTCGAGATCTGGAACCTCGTGTTCCCCCAGTACCTGCGCGGCGCCGACCGCACGCTGTCCGACCTGCCGTCCCGGAACATCGACACGGGCGCCGGCCTCGAACGGATCATGGCCGTCCTGGCCGGCAGCCCCAGCCTGTACGGGTCCGACATCCTGGCGGCCCTGGTGGACGGGGCGCAGTCGGTGACCGGGCACCGGCTGGGCGAGTCCGAGCTGGGCGACATCGCGCTGCGGCTCATGGCCGACCACGCCCGCACGATGACGTTCCTGGTGGCCGACGGGGTCATCCCCTCCAACGAGGACCGGGGCTACGTCCTGCGCCGGATCATCCGCCGGGCCATCCGCTTCGCCTACCTGCTGGGCGTCGAGCGGCCGGTCCTGCCGGCCATGGTCGAGCGGACCATCGACCTGATGGGCGGGGCCTACCCGGTCGTGGTCGAGGGGCGCGACCTCGTGCTGCCCATCATCACGCGGGAGGAGGAGTCGTTCCGCCGCACGCTGGTGACCGGCTCGCAGATCCTCGACACCCAGCTCGACCGGCTGGAGCCGGGCGGCACGCTGCCCGGTGGGGTGGCCTTCCAGTTGCACGACACCTACGGCTTCCCGTT
The DNA here is from genome assembly GCA_035707385.1 of Acidimicrobiales bacterium. Taxonomy (GTDB): domain Bacteria; phylum Actinomycetota; class Acidimicrobiia; order Acidimicrobiales; family VFJN01; genus ZC4RG19. Next base: position 11,466 of record DASSUD010000094.1, on the reverse strand, counting down.
CGAGGTCACCCAGGAGACGGCCGACCTGCGGGGCTTCGGCGTGGACGTGGCCGGCTTCGAGTCGGCGATGGAGGACCAGCGGGCCCGGGCCCGGGCCGCCGGCAAGGGCAAGGGCGTCGCCACCGGCGACGAGGCCGCGGTCCAGCAGCAGCTGCTGGCCGACCACGGGCCCACCGAGTTCACGGGCCGCGACGAGTACGAGTCCACGGCCACCGTCCTGGCGGTGGTGGGCGACGGCGCGTACCTCGACCGCACGCCGTTCTACGCCGAGTCCGGCGGCCAGATCGGCGACACCGGCACCATCACCACCGACACCGGCGTGCTCGACGTGGTCGACACCGGCTACGGCCTGCCCGGCCTGCACCGCCACACGGTGACGGTGCGGGAGGGTCACGTGGAGCCCGGCCAGGCCGCCACCGCCCGCATCGACGGCGAGCGGCGCGACGCCATCCGCCGCAACCACACCGGCACCCACATCCTCCACTGGGCGCTGCGCGAGGTGCTGGGCCAGCACGTGCGCCAGCAGGGCTCGCTGGTGGCCCCCGACCGGCTGCGATTCGACTTCAGCCACTTCGAGCCCGTGACCGGCGACCAGCTGCGCCAGATCGAGGACCTGGCCAACCGCGAGATCCTGGCCAACGCCTCCGTGCGGCACTTCGAGACCACCATGAACGAGGCCCGCGAGCTGGGCGCCATCGCCTTCTTCGGCGACAAGTACGGCGACATCGTGCGCGTGCTGGAGGCGGGCGAGCACTCGGTCGAGCTGTGCGGCGGCACCCACGTCCGCCGCCTGGGCGACATCGGGCCCCTCAAGGTCACCTCCGAGTCGTCGATCGGCTCCAACCTGCGCCGCATCGAGGCGGTCACCGGCCTGGGGCCCATCGAGCGCCTGCGCCAAGAGGAGGACCTGGTGGCCCGGGCGGCCGACGCCCTCGGCACCACCCCGGACGAGCTGCCGATGGCGGCCGAGCGGATGCGGGGCGAGTTCAAGGCGCTGCGCGACGAGATCCGCGACCTGCGCCGCCAGGCGGCCGGCAACCGGGCCGGCGAGCTGGCCTCCGGCGCGGTCGACGGCGTGGTCGTGGCCCGGGTCGACGGCCTGGTCCCCGACGAGGTCCGCGACCTGGCCGTGGCCGTCCGCCAGCAGCCCGGCGTCCGGGGCGCGGTCATCGGCGGCGAGAAGCCCGACGGCGGCGTCACCCTGGTGGCGGCCGTGGCCAAAGACGCCGGGCTGCACGCAGGCGACCTCATCGCCGACGCGGCCCGCACCGTGGGCGGTGGTGGGGGCAAGGGCCCCGAGCTGGCTCAGGCCGGCGGGCGGGACGCATCCCGGCTCGACGACGCCCTCGACCAGGTCCGGGCCGCCGCCGGCCTGGCCTGAGCGTGGCCCGGGCGGTCGCGCTCGACATCGGCACCCGCCGCGTGGGGGTCGCCGTGTCCGACAGCGGGGGCACGGTGGCCACCCCCTACGAGGTCGTCTCCCGCAGCGGCGACCGATCGCGGGACCACGGTCGCATCGCCACGCTGGTGGGCGAGGCGGAGGCCGGCATCGTGGTGGTGGGGCTGCCTCTGTCGCTCGACGGGTCGATCGGGCCGGCCGCCCGGGCGGTCCTCGACGAGGTCGACGAGCTGCGGGCCGCGTTGCCCGTCCCCGTCGTGACCTGGGACGAGCGGCTGTCGACGGTCGAGGCCGAGCGCAGCCTGCGGGCCATGGGCGTGCGCCGGGGCCACCGTCGCCAAGTGGTGGACCAGGTCGCTGCTACGGTGATCCTGCAGTCGTGGCTGGATGCTGGCCAGCCAGAGGGGTAGGTGCCGCCGTGACCACCGGGGCCATGTCCGCACCCACCGCTTCGACGAGCACCGCGCATGCCGTTCTCTGACCAAGACGAACCTTCGATGCCCAAACGCCGCCGCGGCAAGCGCGGCGCGGCCGAGGGCAGCTACGACGACTTCTGGGGCCGCGAGAGCGTCGGTCCCCGCGGTCGCGCCCGCCGCAAGGGCGAGGGTGAGGACCGGCCCGACGACCTGGGTGACCTGTCGGACCTGGCTCCTCGCCGCGGCCCGGCCGGTCCCCGCCGCGTGGACAGCCGCACGGCCGGTGCTCCGCCGCTGCCCCAGCGGGGCGACGCCCCCACGGGCGGCGGTCGGCGCCCGCCCGCGGCCGCCGCGGGCGCGGCGGCCGGCCTCGGCCCGCCCTCGGGCGCGCCGTCGCCGCTGCGCCGGCCCGGCGGCCCCGACCCGGCGGCCCGCGGGCGGTCGGCCCCCGGCGGCCGCGCCCCGCGACGGCAGGCCGCTCCCGACTACGGCGACCGCCCGCCCGCCCCCGGCGGCCGGGGGCGCCCGCCCGCAGCCGGCGGCTACGACGAGCGCTGGACCGGCCGCGCCCCCGCCACGGCGCCCGGGCCCGGCGGCTACGACATACCCGGTATCCACCCCGAGCCCGAGGTCCGCTACCAGGACACCGCCGGCCCCTACTGGGCCGCACGCGGCCCCGGGCTGGCACGCGGCCCGGGTGCGGCCGACGGCACGCCCCCGGGCGGGAACCCCGACGCGCCGTGGGCACAGGGGGCCGAGGGACCGCCGCTGGCCGGCGGGCCGCGCACGGGCACCTACGGGGCCGACTACGCGGGTGCCCCGGCGCGTGGGCGGGGCGTCGCCGGCACCGACCCGACGACCGGTGACAGCTACGGCGACGACGCCTACTACGACGAGCACGACGGCGACTACGACGAGGACGAGAAGCCCCGCCGCCGCGGCTGTGCGGTCGCCCTGGCGGTGCTGGCCGTGCTGGTCGTCGCCGCCGCGGTCGCCGGCTGGTTCGGCTGGTCCTGGGTGCAGGGCGAGATCGACCCGCCGGGCGGGCCGGGCGAGGAGGTCCTGGTCGAGGTCCCCGAGGGCACGAGCACGTCGGGCATCGGCAAGGCCCTGGCCGAGGCCGGGGTCATCACCAACGCCTCCGTGTGGGACTGGTACACCAGGCTGCGCGACGTCGGCTCGTTCCAGGCCGGTACCTACCGCATGCGGTTGAACTCGTCGTTCACCGAGGCCGTCGCGGACCTGGAGAAGGACCCGCTGCCGCCCAACTCGCAGCTGGTGACCGTGCCCCCCGGCCTGACCGTCAACCAGGTCGTCGAGTACCTGGTCGACCCGGCCGAGGGCGTGCCCGGGTTCACCCGGGAGGGACTGCAGGCGGCGCTCAACGATCCGACGTTGCGCTCCACGGTGCTGCCCCCCGAGCAGGCCTCGCTGGAGGGCACGCTGTTCCCCGAGACCCACAGCCTGGAGGAGGGTGACACCGAGCTGATCTTCCTCAAGCGGGTGGTGGGCGAGCTCGACGCGACCCTGGCCGAGCTGGACATCACCAACCGGGCCGCCCAGGTGGGCCTGACACCCTACGAGGTGATGGTGGTGGCCTCGCTGGTCGAGGAGGAGGCGGCCGTGGACGAGGACCGGGCCAAGGTGGCCCGTGTCATCTACAACCGCCTGGCCGCCGGCGAGGCGCTCTTCATCGACGCCACGTCGTGCTACGAGTCGGGCGTGAACCCGTGCGACCCCAGCCTGATCGACTGGGAGGCGGACACGCCCTACAACACGCGCACGCGGGCGGGACTGCCGCCGACGCCCATCGCCTCGCCCGGCCGGGCGAGCATCGAGGCGGCGCTGGCCCCCGCGGACGGTCCCTGGAAGTGGTACGTCCTGGCCGACGCCGACGGGCACCACGCCTTCACCGACGACTACGACGAGTTCCTGCGGCTGAAGGGCGAGTGCGCGGACAAGGGCCTCGGGTGCGGGTGAGGTCCGGGGCCGCCCGGTGATCACCGGGGAGACCCGGCTGGCCGCCGTCATCGGCTCGCCGATCCGCCACTCGCTGTCGCCCACGATCCTCAACGCCGCCTTCGCCGCCACGGGCGCCGACTGGACCTTCGTGGCCCTCGAGGTCCCCGAGGGCCAGGGGCGGGCCGCGGTCGAGGCCGCCCGCACTCTGGGGATCGGGGGGCTGTCGGTCACCATGCCCCACAAGGAGGCGGCCCACGACGCGGTGGACGCCACCACCGCGGTGGCCGCCGTGCTGGGCGCGGTGAACTGCGTGTTCCGGGACGGGGACCGGTTGGTGGGGGACAACACCGACGGCGACGGGTTCGTGGACAGCCTGCGGCGGGACGGCGGGGTGGAGCCGGCCGGGCTGCGCTGTGTGGTGGTGGGCGCCGGGGGCGCCGGGCGGGCGGTGGCCCGGGCCCTGGCGGCCGCGGGGGCGGCGGACGTCGCCGTGCTCAACCGCTCGCCGGAGCCGGCGGCCTGGGCCGCGGCGCTGGCCGGGCCGGCGGGCCGGGTCGCAGGTCCCGGCGACGTGTCCGCCGCCGACCTCGTCGTCAACGCCACGCCGCTCGGCATGGGCCTGGCCCGCCCGGGGCCGGACCCGCTGCCGGTCGACCCGGCGGCCCTCCACGCGGGACAGGTGGTGGCCGACATCGTCTACCACCCGGCGGTCACCCCCCTGATGGGGGAGGCTCGGGCCCGGGGCGCGACCGCGCTGGGTGGCCTCGGGATGCTGGTCCACCAGGCCGCCCACGCCTACCGCCGCTGGACCGGCGGCGACCCCCCGATAGCCGCCATGACCACGGCGGCGAGGCATGCGCTGGGGCGGCGCACCATGGCCTGACAGCGGGGGGGTTGAGGGGGGCGAGACAGGGTATTGGTACCGGGCGGAAATGTGACGCTGGGCGCGCGAGACTGTTACGACCTAGGCTGGCGGCAGCGCTGGGGAAGTTGGCGGGCCGATCACTGACACCGGAGGTACGGCGTTGGCGCTGCAAGGGACACTCGACACATTCTCCCTACCGGATGTCCTGCGGCTGCTGGCGACCACGTCGAAGACGGGTCGCCTGCGGATCGAGGGCGATCGAGGGCAGGGCAGCGTGTGGCTCGACCAGGGCAACGTGGTGGCCGCGGCCGCCGATCGGGCCGTCGATGGGACGCCGACCGACGAGGTCGTGTTCGAGCTGCTGCGCTTCGACAGCGGGTCGTTCGCGTTCGACGCCGACGACCACGCCACGGGCGGTGGTCGGCCCGAGGGCGTCGAGGACACCCTGCGGCGGGCCACCTCGCTGCTGAACGAGTGGAGCGAGCTGGAGGCCGTGGTGCCCTCGCTGGCCCACCACGTCAACCTGGCCGGCGACCTGTCCGCGGACGAGGTCACGATCGACGCCGACCGCTGGCGGTCCGTCGTGGCGGTGGCCGCGGGCCGGACGGTGGGCGAGCTGGCGTCCGAGCTGGGCCTCACCGAGCTGGGCGTGTCCCGGGCGGTGCGCGACCTGGTCGAGCTCGGCGTCGCCGACGTGGGGCCCCCCGGCCCGGGCGTCCCCCGCCGCACCGAGGCCCCGCCCGAGGTGTCGCGAGGGGCGGCGAACCCGCGCACCGAAGAGGTCGTGGTGCCGGAGCCGCTGGGCGAGGGGGCGCGTGCCGGCTGGCTCAAGGGCGACCGCACGGGCGAGGTCCCCGCCGTGCCCGAGCCCCGCACCCCGGCGACCACGAACGGCCGGTCCCGGACCGGGTCCGCCGACGACCTGCCGCCCCGCCCGCTGCCGCCGGAGCCCCCCGGCACCGGAGTGCCGTCCCGGCTGGGGACGTCCCGTGCCCCGCGGCCCGCGGGCCCGCCCCCGGGCTCGGCGCCGCCCCCGCCTCCGCCTCCGACGGCCCGCACCAACGACGCCGCTCGCCCACCCACCCGGCGGGAGGCCGAGACCGGCCGCATGCCGGCCGTGCGGCCCGGCGACACCGGCAGCGCACCGGCCGTGCGCCCGGATGCCGACCGCCGTCCGCCCCGGGCCCGCCCCGATGCCGATCGGGTTCCGCCCCGGGCCCGCCCGGATGCCGACCAGGTTCCGCCCCGGGCCCGCCCGGATGCCGATCGGGTTCCGCCCCGGGCCCGCCCCGATGCCGACCGGGTGCGCCCCGATGCCGACCGGATGCCGCCCGCCCCCGGCGAGGGTCGCAGCCCGGCCCGCCCGCCGTCCGAGGCGCCGCGGCGCCCGGGCCGGTCGCCGGGCGAGGGCGGACGCGTGCCGCCGTCGCCGCTCGGCGGCGAGCGCAACGGCAGCGGCCACGGCCCCGGCCGTGACCTCGGCTCGCCGGCCCCGGGCAAGGGGTCGCCGTTCGACAACGGCCGGCTGGGCCCGTCGCCGCTGGGCGGGGACACCGGGCAGATCCGGCCCGTGGGTCCGTCCTCGCTGCCCCCGGATCTCCACTGGGCGGCCGACGACCTCACCAACACCGGCCCGATCGGCCCGATCACCGGGCCCGTGTCGTCGCCGTTCTCGGGGCTGTCGAGCCTCGGCCCGCCGCGGGGGTCGGTGCCGGCGATGCCGTCCATGCCCGCGATGCCCGACAACAGCGGCGAGATCGCGCCGCACGTGGCGGCCATGAGCCCGGAGGCCCGCTCGGCCGTCCAGGCCACGGTGGGCAACAGCGGCGGGTCGGCCGGCGGCTCGCGGCTGGCTCCCGGTGACGATGCCGCCCAGCGCGGGCGGCTGATCAGCTTCCTGTCCACAGTCCGCTGAGCGCGGTGCCGGAGCCCCGGCGGCTGGTCGTCGCCGGCGGCTCCGGTCACCTCGGTCAGATCCTCGCGGGCCATGCGGCGGCCGCCGGCTGGGCGGTGACCGCCACCAGCAATTCCCAGGCGGGCCCTGCCCGGCCAGACGTGCGCGACCGCGCTCGGGTTCGTGCCCGCCTCGACACCCTGCGACCGGCGGCGGTGGTGCACACTGCGTACGTGCAGCTGGGGCGAGGGACGTGACGGCGACGGCGAGCGGCGTGGTGGCGGAGGGCGGGCCAAGGCCGAGGCGGCTCCTGGCCGCGGCCGATCCCGGGGCGGTGCTGGTGTGGACCTCGTTGATCTATGGGCCCGGCCGACCGCCCCGCGAGCACGAGCGGGCGGCCACGGACCCGGCGGCCGCGTTCCCCACCGACGAGCCACGGTGCCCGGCCCAGGTCGACGACCTGGCCATCGCCCTGGTCGAGCTGTGCGGCGCCGACCTCGCCGGCGTGGCCGGGCACCTGCACGTGGCCGGGCCCGGCGGCGTGTCGCGCGGCGAGCCGGCGGCGGTCGTCGCCGGTCACCCGGTCCGGGGGAAGCCCGCCCCGCGGGGCCGCCCCCTCGACGGCCGGCTCGACTCGTCGGCGGCCCGGGGCCTGCTCTCGACCCGCCTGCGCGGCGTCCACGAAGTCCTGGCCGCGCCCCGGTGACCGGCGCCGTCATCGTGGTGAGCGCGGCGCTGGCCGGCGCCCTCGTCGCGGGCCCGCTCGTCAGCCATGCCGTGACCTGGTGGATCGGCTGGCGGGCGGTGGTGCCGCCGCTGCTCGGCCGGGTCCCTCACCGGCGCGAGCTGGGCCGGCCCCGGGCCGCCTGCCCGCGGTGCGGGGCATCGCAGGCCCCCGGTGGGCTGCCGGTGCGGCCCGGCCTGGTGCTGGCGGGGCGTTGCCCCGGGTGCCGGGCCCGGCTGCCGGCCTGGCTGGTGGCCGTCGAGGTGGTCACCGCCGGCCTGTTCGCGGCCGCCGCCGCGGTGGCGGGGGCCGATCTGGTCCTGGTGCCGGCGCTCGCCCTGGTCACCGGCTTGGTGGCCATGGCGGCGGTCGACCTGGCGGTGATGCGCATCCCGTCCCGGTTCGTGTACCTCACCGGGGGTGTCGTGGTCGCCGGCCTGGTGGCGGTGTCGCTGGTGGACGGGACGCCCCGGCGCCTGTGGGGCGCCGTGCTGGGCGCGGCCGTGTACGGCGGGATGCTGCTGGTCCTGCACCTGGCGTCGCCCCGGATGCTGGGCTTCGGCGACGTCAGGCTGGGCACGCTCGTGGGCCTGGCGGTCGGGTGGGTGGGCTGGGACGAGGCCCAGCCGGTGTTCGGGCCCGTCCAGGTCGTGCTCAACGCCGCCCTGCTGGCCGCGGTGGCCGGCGCGGTGGCGGGCATGGTCCTGCTGGTGGTCCGGGGCCGGGACACGCCGTTCCCGTTCGGCCCGGCGGTCGCCGCCGCCGGCCTGGTGGTGTTCCTGGCCGGCATCTGATCGTTCCGGCCTCCGTCATGCGCGATCTGCATCATGAGAGACGCCGGAACGGGAGATAGCGTCGTGGCCGTGCTCCGGTACCTCACCGCCGGCGAGTCCCACGGCCGCGCCCTCGTCGTCATCGTCGAGGGGCTGCCCGCAGGCCTGCCGGTGACGCACGCCGACATCAGTGACGAGCTGGCCCGGCGCCGGCTCGGCTACGGGCGCGGCCCCCGGATGCGATTCGAGCAGGACGACGTCACGATCGTGGGCGGTGTCCGCCACGGGCGCACCCTGGGATCGCCGGTGGCGATCGAGGTGGCCAACACCGAGTGGTCCCGCTCCGACCGCTGGCACGAGGAGATGGCGGTCGAGCCCGGCGAGACCAAGGCCCCCCTCACCCAGCCCCGGCCCGGCCACGCCGACCTGGCCGGCATGCAGAAGTACGGCTTCCGCGACGCCCGCGACGTGCTGGAGCGGGCCTCGGCCCGCGAGACGGCGGCCCGGGTGGCGGCCGGCGCCCTGGCCAAGAACCTGCTCGGTCACCTCGGCGTCCAGATCGTGTCGCACGTGGTGCAGCTGGGCTCGGTTCGGTCCAAGGCGGCCGAGCGCCCCACGCCCGCCGACCTCGAGCGGGTCGACGCCTCTTCCCTGCGCTGCTTCGACCAGGTGGCCGAGGAGGCCATGCTCGACGAGGTCAAGGCCGTGTCCAAGGCGGGCGACAGCCTCGGCGGGGTGGTCGAGGTCCTCGCCTACGGCGTGCCCGTCGGCCTCGGCAGCCACGTCCACTGGGACCGGCGGCTCGACGGCCTGCTGGCCCAGGCGCTCATGAGCATCCAGGCCGTCAAGGGCGTCGAGGTCGGCGACGGCTTCGACGTGGCCGGCCAGCCCGGCAGCGAGGCCCACGACCCCATCTCCTGGGACGCCGGGTCCCGCACCTACCGGCGCCACACCAGCCGGGCCGGCGGCGTCGAGGGCGGCATCTCGACCGGCGAGCTGGTGGTGTGCAAGGTGGCGATGAAGCCGCTGGCCACCCTCAACCGCCCGGTGCTGAAGACCGTCGACGTCGAGACCAAGGAAGAGACCGTCAGCTTCAAGGAGCGCACCGACGTGACCGCCGTGCCGGCCATGGGCGTGGTGGCCGAGACGATGGTGGCGCTGGTCCTGGCGTCCGAGGCGCTGCGCAAGTTCGGGGGCGACTCGCTGGCCGAGCTCGTGCGCAACGCCGACGCCTTCGCGGCCACGCTGCGCGATGGGTGAGGACCGTCACGTGGTCCTCGTCGGGCTCATGGGCGTCGGCAAGAGCACGGTGGGGCGGCGGCTGGCCAAGGAGCTGGACCGGCCCTTCGCCGACCTCGACGAGCAGGTGGAGCTGGCCGAGGGCCGCACCATCCCGACCCTGTTCCGCACCCGGGGCGAGCCGGCCTTCCGGGCCGCCGAATCGGCCGTGCTGGCCGATCTCGTGGCCCGGCCGTCGCCGCTCGTCATCGCCGCGGGTGGGGGCGTGGTCACCGGCGAGGGCAACCGGCGGCTGCTGGCCGGGACGTTCGTCGTGTGGCTGCGGGCCTCGGCCGGGTTCCTGGCCGGACGGACCGACCCCACCCATCGCCCGCTGCTGGCCGGCGGCGACGCCGAGGACAGCCTCGCCCGCCTGCTGGGCGCGAGGGAGCACCTCTACGAGTCGGTGGCCGACGTGTCCGTGGACGTCGAGCCGTTCCACGCCCGCGACGACCGGCCCAAGCGGGCGCTGGCCCGCCACGTCGCCGCCCTGGTGGCCGAGCACGGGACCGTGCCGTCGTGATCACCGTCCAGGTCAGCGCCGGTGGCGCCACCTACCCGGTCGTGGTCGGCGCCGGCGCCGCCGCCGGGCTGGCCGCCCTGCTGGCGCCGGGCGCCCGGCGGGTGGCGGTCGTGACCCAGGGGGGCATCGGCTTCGCCGTGGACCCGGGCCGCGAGCACCGCGTGTTCCCCATCGGGGAGGGCGAGCAGGCCAAGACGCTGGCCACGGTGGAGCAGCTGTGCCGGGCCTGGTCGCAGTGGGGGCTGACCCGGGGCGACCAGGTGGTGGCCGTGGGCGGGGGCGTGGTCACCGACACCGCCGGGTTCGCCGCCGCCGTCTACCACCGGGGCGTGGGGGTGGTCCACGTGCCCACCACGCTGCTCGGCATGGTCGACGCCGCCGTCGGCGGCAAGACGGGCGTCAACCTGCCCGAGGGCAAGAACCTGGTGGGCGCCTTCTGGCAGCCCGCCGCCGTGGTGTGCGACACCGACGCCCTGGCGACGCTGCCCGAGCGGGAGCGGCGCAGCGGGCTGGGCGAGATGGCCAAGTACCACTTCCTGACCGGCGACGACCTGCTGGCGCTGCCGCTGGACGAGCGCATCGCCGCCTGCGTGCGCATCAAGGCCGGGGTGGTGGCGGCCGACGAGCGGGAGGACCCGGCCGAGCCCCGGGGGCGGGCCGTCCTCAACTACGGCCACACGCTGGCGCACGCGCTGGAGGCCGCGGGGGAGTACGGCCTGCGCCACGGCGAGGCCGTGGCGGTCGGGCTGGCCTACGCGGCCGAGCTGGCCTGGTACCTGGGCCGCGTCGACGACGCGAGGGTGGCCGAGCACTACCGGGTCCTGGCCGGGTACGGCCTGTCGGCCGCGGTTCCGCCCGGCCTCGACGCCGACCGCCTGCTGGCGCTCATGGGCCGGGACAAGAAGGCGGTCGGCGGGCTCACGTTCGTCCTCGACGGCCCGGGCGGCGTCGAGGTGGTGCGCGACGTCGACCCCGATGACGCCGCCGCCCCGCTGGCGTGGCTGCTGGGTGACGAGCCTCGCCGGCCCCGAGGGGCGCACCGATGACCGATCGGCCGGTGGTCCTGCTGCTCAGCGGGCCCAACCTGAACCTGCTGGGCCAGCGCGAGCCGGAGGTCTACGGGACGGCCACGCTGGACGACCACGTGGCCACCGCCCGGGACGCGGCGCGGGGCCACGGCCTGGACCTGGAGCACCTGCAGTCGAACCACGAGGGCGACGTGGTCGACGCCATCCACGGGGCGCGGGGCCGGTGCGCGGCCATCGTGATCAACCCCGGCGCCTTCACCCACTATGCCTGGGCCATCCACGACGCCCTGGCGGCCTTCGACGGTCCGGTGGTCGAGCTGCACCTGTCCAACCCCCAGGGCCGGGAGCCGTGGCGCCACACCTCGGTCGTGGCCCCGGTGGCCACCGCCACCGTGGCGGGGCTGGGCGGAGCGGGCTACCGGCTGGCAGTGGACGCCGCGGCCTCGCTCCTAGGCTTGCCCGGGTGAGCCTCGACCTGGCCTCGCTGCCGCCCATGGACGTCGCCGCCCGGGCCGCCCGCCTGCGCGACGCCTTCGACGGCGCCGGCTGCGAGGCCCTGCTCGTCACCAGCCTCACCAACATCCGCTACCTGACCGGCTTCACG
>DASSUD010000093.1:0-9575 GCA_035707385.1 Acidimicrobiales bacterium | reverse complement strand
ATCCTGGTCGGCGGGCTGTGCGGGGGCCTCATCGGCTGGGCGTTCGTCGACCTCCAGTGCGAGGGCGACTGCGGCGTGGCCGCCGGCCTGACCGGCGTGGCCGGCGCGGTCATCGGCGCGGGCGGCGTGGCCGTGGTGGCGGTGCTGGCCCTGCGGGCCATGGGCGAGTGGCGCACCGTCCAGCACAAGAACTAGCGATCTGGCGGCACATACGCCGAATGGTCGGCGTATGTGCCGCCAGATCCGTTGTCGGTCAGCCGAAGCGGAGGCGGCGGAAGCTCTCGGCGTGGTCGACGCCCACCTGGGCGCCGGTCTCCGCCATGCGGGCCCGCAGCAGCTCGGCCACCAGGGCCGGGTCGCTGCCCACCCGGCTCTCGTGGCAGGCCACCGCGGCCACCTTCGCCTCGACCGCGCCCGACACGTCCACCCAGGCGTCGGCCTGGAACGTGCCCGACAGCAGCAGCGCCTCCACCTGGTGGGGCGAGCCCGCCTCCGGGAAGTACAGGGGGCTGGCCGCCGCCGGGGCCACGGCGTCGACCACCGCCCACCCCACCTCCCGGTGGTCGCGGTGGTTGACGTAGCTGTCCCCGAAGAACACGGCCGTCGGGTCGGGGCACACCACCACGTCCGGCCGGTGCCGGCGCACCAGCGCGACCAGGCGGCCCCGCAGCGCCAGGTCGTTGGACACCTCGCCGTCGGGCACGCCCAGCAGGTCGAGGCCGGCCAGCCCGAGCACCGCGGCCGCGGCCCGGACCTCGCCCGCCCGCTGCTCGGTCAGCTCCGCCGGGTCGGTCGCCGGGTCGGGTGAGCCCTTGTCCCCGGCGTTGACCACCACCAGCCGCACCTCGGCCCCCTGGGACGCCCAGTGGGCCAGCGTGGCCCCGCAGGACACCTCGGGGTCGTCGGGGTGGGCGTACACGGCCAGCGCCCGGCCCGGGACCTCGGTCAGCAGCCCGGTCACGGCGCGTCCCCGATGGCGGCCACCGCCACGGCCAGGGCCTCGTCGTCGATGCCGCAGTGGGTCACCAGCCGGACGGTGCCGGGACCGAGGGTCACCGCGCCCACGCCCCGCTCGGCCAGCGCCGCCAGCAGCTTCACCGGCTCGTCGTGGCGGAACAGCACGATGTTGGTGCGGACCTCGGCCGGGTCGCAGCCCGAGCCGGGCCAGCGGGCCGCCACGGCCTCGGCCAGCCGCCGGGCCCGGCGGTGGTCCTCGGCCAGCCGGTCGACCATGGTGTCCAGGGCCACCAGGCCGGGGGCGGCCAGGACGCCCACCTGGCGCATGCCGCCGCCCAGCCGCTTGCGCTCGGTGCGGGCCCGGTCGATCAGCCCGGTCGGGCCGGCCAGCAGCGAGCCGGCGGGTGCGCCGAGCCCCTTGGACAGGCACGAGGTCACGGTGGTGGCGACGGCGGACCGCTCGGCCAGCGTCGTGCCGGTGGCCACCGCGGCGTTGAACAGCCGGGCGCCGTCGAGGTGGACCGGCACGCCGGCGGCCGCCACCGCGGCCAGCCGGTCGAGCGGCCAGGGCCGCCCGCCCGACGCCAGATGGGTGTCCTCCACGCACACCACGGACGGTTCGGGCCAGCGGTGGCCGGCCGCCGCCACCAGGTGGGCGACCGCTGCCGGGTCGATGGTGCCGTCGTCGTCGTCCAGCACGTGGAGCTGGGCGACCTGGTTGACGCCGAACGCCCCGCCCTCGTGGGTGACCACGTGCTGGTGGCGCCCGGCCACCACCACGGTCCCGGCCGGGGCCAGGACCCGCAGCGCCACCTGGTTCGCCATGGTGCCCGACGGCAGGAACAGCGCGGCCTGTTTGCCGGTGAGCTCGGCGAAGCGCTCCTGGAGCCGGGCCACGGTGGGGTCGTCGCCGAACCCGTCGTCGCCGACCTCGGCGCCGGCCATGGCCTCGCGCATGGCGGGCGTGGGGCGGGTCACGGTGTCGCTGCGCAGGTCCACGCGGGGGGCGACCGGGGTGGTGGGGGGCATCGCATCGCACGGTACCGTCGCTCCGCATGAGCGCGTCCCCCGCTCCCCCCGGCGCCGCCGCGCCCGATCCCGGGGCGCTGGTGGCCCTGGCCGCCGAGGCCGCCGAGCGGGCGGTCGAGCTGCTGGTCGAGGGCCTGCGGCGGCCCCGGGTGGCGGTGGAGACCAAGTCCACGCACACCGACATGGTCAGCGAGATGGACCGCGCCTCGGAGCGCCTGATCGTCTCGACGCTGCTGGCGGCGCGGCCCGACGACGGCGTCGTGGGCGAGGAGGGCAGCGAGCGGGCGGGGACCAGCGGCCTGCGCTGGGTGGTCGACCCGCTCGACGGCACCACCAACTACCTGTACGGCCACCCGGGCTGGGGGGTGTCCATCGCCGCCGAGGACGCGAGCGGGGTGGTGGCCGGCGTCGTGGCCGACGCCACCCACGCCAGCCTGTTCACGGCCACCCGGGGCGGGGGCGCCCGCCGCGACGGCGCCGCCATCCGGGTGTCCGGGTGCACGGACCTCGCCACCGCGCTCGTCGGCACCGGCTTCAGCTACTCGGCCGAGCGTCGCCGGGGCCAGGCCGAGGTGCTCGTGGGCCTCCTCCCCCGCATCCGCGACATCCGCCGCATGGGCGCGGCGGCGGTGGACCTGTGCTCGGTGGCGTGCGGCCGGCTCGACGCCTACTACGAGCGGGGGCTGGCGCCGTGGGACCTCGCCGCCGGCGGGCTCGTCGCCACCGAGGCCGGTGCGGTGCTGACCGCGCTGGACGGCGGACCGGTCCGGCCGGACTCCGTGCTGGCGGCCGGGCCGGGAATCGCCGCTCCGCTGAGTGGCCTGCTGCGCTCTCTCTGCCCACAAGATGTGTCGTGAGTCACCGAGAATGCCAGTCGTCACCGGATCGCAACGTCTCTGTACAGTACACTGACACGAACAGTCGGCATCCTTGTACTGATGACAACCGCCGCCGCTGGTTCTCCCGCCGGGATACCCCGGGCCCCTGCCACCGGTAGCGACGCCACGATCGAGACCCCGCTGGAGACTGCCGTGCGTTCACCCATCGACATCACGACCGAGGGCACGACCGTCGTCCTCGCTGTGGTGCGCTGCCTCGACGAGACGGCGGGTGGCGCACTCCTCGATGCCGCGTCCGCTGCGCTCGACACGCAGCCGACCCGCATCGACGTCGACCTGCGGGCGCTCGACTCGTTCACCGACGCCGGCGCCCGGGCGTTGGTGGGGTGCCGCGACCTGGGCGCCAAACTTCCCGGAGGGCTGCACTACCGCACGGGCCGCGGGCCCGGGCGCGACGCTCTCCTGGCCGCCTACACCGACCACGACGCCGGCCCGCTCGCCGGGTGAGCCACACCGCGCCGGCGCCCGGCCGGGCGCCCCGGCTGCGCGCGCCGGCGCGCCATGAGGCACCATCATGAGCGTGGGTACGCGCATCCTGTCCGTCGAAGACGACGAACGCATCCGCACGGCCGTGAAGCTCGCCCTCGAGGACGAGGGCTGGGCGGTCGAGGAGGCCGGCACCGGGGAGGAGGCGCTGAACGCGTTCCAGCGCCAACCTGCCGACGTCGTCCTCATCGACATCATGCTGCCCGGCATCGACGGGTTCGACGTGTGCCGGGCCATCCGGCGGGCGTCCGACGTGCCCATCGTCATGGTGACTGCCCGGGCCGACACGCACGACGTCGTGGCGGGCCTCGAAGCGGGGGCCGACGACTACCTCACCAAGCCGTTCGCGCCCAAGGAGCTGTCGGCCCGCATCCGAGCGCTGCTCCGCCGGGTCCGCAGCAGCGACTCGGGTAGCAGCCACCTGCGCTTCGGCGAGCTCGAGATCATCCCCGACGAGGGCGTCGTCCGGCGCGGCGGCGAGGAGATCCACCTCACCAAGACCGAGTTCCGCCTGCTGGTCGAGCTCGGCTCCAGCCCGGGCCGCGTGTTCAGCCGCGAGGTGCTGCTGGAGCGGGTGTGGGGTTACGGCTACTTCGGCGACGGGCGCCTGGTGGACGTGCACGTCCGCCGCCTCCGCACGAAGGTGGAGGCCGACCCCGCCAACCCCCGGCATGTCGTCACCGTCCGGGGGCTCGGCTACAAGCTCCAGGCCTGACGGTCTCCGTCGGCGTGCGCCACCTGCGCCTCCTCCTCACCCGGCTCGGGCTCCGGGCCCGCATCACCATCGCCTTCGCCGTCGGCGCGCTCGTGATCTCGATGCTGCTGGCGGGTGCCACCCTCGGCCTGACCCGCCAGAACCTGCTCGACCAGCGCGAGTCGGGCGCCACCGCCCGCACCTACCAGAACGCCGAGACCGTCCAGCGCCAGCTCCCCAGCCTCACCAGCACGGACGCCGGCCCGGCCGCCGACCCGGCCGACGTGCTGTCCTCCCTCCAGACGCCCACGGGATCCAACCCCGTGCTGGTGGTGGGCGACCGCTGGTTCTCCCGCACCCCCGAGTTCGGCGAGGACGTCCTGCCCGCGGAGCTCCGCGCCATGGTCCGGTCGGGGGAGCCGGCCCGCATGCGCTTCGATCACGAGGGCACCACCCAGCTGGCTGTCGGCGTCCCGCTCGAATCCCTGGAGGGCGCCTACTTCGAGATCGTGTCCCTGGAGGAGCTGGAGGACACGCTCGAGTCGATCGGGATCTCGCTGCTGGCCGCCGCCCTGCTGTCCACGCTGGCGGGCGCGGCGGTGGGCTGGTGGGCGGCCCGGCGGGTGCTGCGCCCGCTGCGGGGCATCGGCGACGCCGCCCACGCCCTGGCCACCGGCCGGCTCGAGACCCGGGTGGAGGCCAGCGACGACGGCGACCTGGCCACCATCGCCGACTCGTTCAACGACATGGCCGCGGCCATGCAGGAGCGCATCGAGCGGGACACCCGCTTCGCCTCAAACGTCAGCCACGAGCTGCGGTCCCCGCTCATGACGCTGGCCGCCTCCATCGAGGTCCTGCAGAACCAGCGCGACGACATGCCCGACCGCGCCAAGGCGGCCCTCGACCTGATGGCCGCCGACATCGAGCGGTTCCGCCAGCTCGTCGAGGACCTGCTGGAGATCTCCCGCTTCGACGCCGGCGTCATGCACCTCGAGCTCGAGGAGGTGCGGGTGGACCAGCTGGTCATCCAGGCGGTGACCGCGTCCACCGACGTCGACGTGACCGTCGACATCGACTCGGACCTGGCCGGGGTGGTGGTCAAGGCCGACAAGCGCCGCCTGTCCCGGGTGATCGCCAACCTGCTGGACAACGCGGCCAAGTACGGCGACGGCGCCTCCCGGGTGGAGCTGCGCAAGCACGGCGACGCCGTGCTCATCGCGGTCGAGGACAACGGGCCGGGCGTGCTGCCCGAGGACCGCGAGGCCATCTTCCACCGCTTCAACCGCGGCTCGTCGGCCGGGCACCGCCGGGGCATCGACGGGGTCGGCCTCGGCCTGGCGCTGGTGGCCGAGCACATCCGGCTGCACGGCGGCGAGGTCTGGGTGGAGGACCGGACCGACGGCCAGGCCGGCGCCCGCTTCGTGATCGAGCTCCCCGCGGAGGCATCGTGAGAATCCGGACCGCCCTGGCGGCCGCCGGCCTGCTGGCGGCCCTGGTCGCCGGCTGCGGCGTGCCCGCCGACGACGAGCCCCGGGCCATCTCCCAGGACCAGGAGCCGTCCCAGGAGACGCCCGAGGACACCAGCGAGGGCATGACCGGCACCGCCACGCTCTTCCTCACCCGCTTCGACGGGACCGACAACCGACTCTCGCCCGTGGAGCTGGAGGTGCCGGTGGGGGCGTCGTCGACGCTGCCCACACCGGCCACCGCGCTGGAGGCGCTGCTCGGCGACATCCCCGACCAGGCGCTGCAGGCCGACGGCTTCGGCTCGGCCATACCGCCCAACACCCGGCTGGTCAGCGCGCCCACCCTCGACCGCGACGGCGTCCTCACCATCGACATCAACGAGCCGCTGTACCGGATGCAGGCTCCCAACTCCAGCGTGGCCTTCGGCCAGATCGTCTGCACGGCCGACGCCTTCGACGAGGTCACATCCGTCCGGTTCAACCTCGAGGGCGTGGCCCGGGCGGCGCCCATGGGCGACGGCGAGTCGAGCAGCGACCCGCTGGCCTGCACCGCCTACGCCAACCTGCTGGAGGCGGCGACAGGCTGACCGGGCGCGCCCGACGCGCGGGCGCGGGGCCACTAGCCTGCGCGCCCGTGCCGGGGGCCACCTGGCACGTGGCGACGGACCCCGGACGGACATGGCGTATCAGCTCGGCATCGATCTCGGCACCACCTACACGGCGGCGGCCGTCCACGACAGCGCCTCGGGCCGCGGCCCGGAGGTCGTGAGCCTCGGCGAGCGGGGGCCCACCGTCCCCTCGGTGCTGTACCTGCGGGCCGACGGCGAGCTGGTGGCCGGCGACGCCGCCGAGCGCCACGCCGTGACCGAGCCCCAGCGCATCGCCCGCCAGTTCAAGCGGCGCCTCGGCGACCCCACCCCGCTGCTCGTGGGCGACGCCGCCCTGCCCGCCGAGGTGCTCACCAGCCGGCTCCTGCGCTGGACGGTCGAGACCGTGGCCCGGCACCGGGGCGGCGAGAGGGCGTCGACCATCGTCCTGACCCACCCCGCCAACTGGGGCCCGTTCAAGCGCGAGCTGCTCGACAAGGCCTCGGAGCTGGCCGGCGTCGGGCGCACCATCCTGCTCACCGAGCCGCAGGCGGCGGCCATCTCCTACTCGTCGGCGGCGCGGGTCGACCCCGGAGCGGTGATCGCCGTCTACGACCTCGGGGGCGGCACGTTCGACGCCGCCGTCCTGCGCAAGGAGGGCGACGGCGGCTTCACGATGCTGGGCACGCCGGAGGGCATCGAGCACCTGGGCGGCATCGACGTCGACGCCGCGGTGTTCGCCCACGTGACGGGCGCCCTCGGCGAGGCCTACGACGAGCTCGACCCCGAGGACGCGGCGGCCCTGGCGGCCGTGGCCCGCCTGCGCCTCGACTGCACGCAGGCCAAGGAGGCGCTGTCGCTCGACACCGAGACGACGGTGCCGGTGCTGCTGCCCACCATCCAGACCGAGGTCCGGGTCACCCGGGCCGAGCTGGAGGCGATGATCCGGCCGCCGCTGTCGGAGACGGTCACCGCCCTGGAGCGGGCCGTCCGCTCGGCCGGCCTCACGCCCGAGGGCATCGACCACGTGCTGCTGGTCGGCGGGTCGTCCCGGATCCCGCTGGTGGCCGAGCTGGTGTCGGCGGGCCTGGGCCGGCCGGTGGCGGTCGACGCCCATCCCAAGCACGCGATCGCCCTGGGCGCCGCCATCGTGGCCGCCCGGGCGGCGGGCGCGCTGGCGCCCGACGCCACCCGCCCACCACCGCCTCCCGCCGCCACCCGCCCGGCCCCACCCGCGGCGGCTCCCGGCGCCGCGGCCGGCGCCCCGATCGCCGCCATGGCCGCACCGCCGCCCCCGGCGGCCGCCGCGCCCCCGCCTCCCGCCGGGCCCGGCCGGCCGCCCGCACCGCCGCAGGGCCGGCCGGCCCCGCCGGCCGGGGGCCCGTCCTGGGCCCCCGAGCAGCGGCCGGCGCCGCCCACCGCTGCGGCGCCACCCACCGCTGCGGCGCCGCGCAGCCCGGCTCCCCCGCCGGCCGGCAGCCCCTACGGCGGCGGCCAGCAGGACCCGGGCCGGCAGCCGCCCGTCGACCCCACCTTCGAGGCGGCCCGGTCCGAGCCGCCGCCGCCCTCGCTGGGGTACCGGGCGGCCGCCGCACCGCCACCCCCCGGTTCGTCGGGCGACCTGCCGCCCGGCTACCTCACCACCGACGCCCGGGCCACCCGCAAGAAGAAGGAGCGCCGCAAGCGCCGGCTGATGATCGCCCTCGGCGTGGTGCTGGTGGTGGCGGCCGTGGCGGCGACGCTGATCATCCAGGACTTGCAGAGCCAGCCGGAGACCGTCGCCAGCCTGGAGGTCGGCGAGTGCTTCACCGGCGAGGCCACCGATCTGTCCGCCGTCGACTGCGGTCAGCCCCACAACGGCGAGCTTTACTTCCTGGCCGCGCCCCCCGACCCCGCCGGGGCCTACCCCGGCGTCGAGGTCCTCCAGAACGAGGTCGGCCAGGCCTGCATCACGGCCCTGGCCGACTACTTCGGTGCCGGCGCCGAGGTCGCCGCGGAGCGGGGCATCGAGGTCCAGCCGCTGGCGCCCTCGGAGGACCAGTGGGACGACGGGACGACCGACGTCCACTGCGTGGCCGTCCCCGCCGCGGGCGGCACGGCCTCGGGCTCGATCAAGGGCCGGGGCGCCGCCTGAGCTACCCGAAGAACACCGAGGCCACGTCGTACATGTCGGGGTCGACGAGCTTGAGCTCGGAGGTCGCCTCCTCCAGCGGCACCCGCACGATGTCCCCGGCCCGCAGCGCCACCATCTTCCCCCAGTCGCCGGCGTGCACCGCGTCGATGGCGGCGATGCCGAAACGGGTGGCGAGCACCCGGTCGAAGGCCGTGGGCGTGCCGCCCCGCTGCACGTGGCCGAGCACGATGGCCCGGGTCTCGTAGCCGGTGCGCTCCTCGATCGCCCGGGCCAGCGTGTCGCCGATGCCGCCGAGGCGCGCGTGCCCGAAGGCGTCGACCTCGCCGGAGGCCAGCGACAGCGTCCCCTCGGCCGGCGTCGCCCCCTCGGCCACGACCACGATCGAGGCGAACCGCCCCCGCTCGTGGCGGCGCTGGATGACCCGGCACACCTCGTCGATGTCGAAGCGGATCTCGGGGACCAGGCACATCGTGGCGCCACCGGCGATGGCCGCCCAGGTGGCGATGTGGCCGGCGTGGCGGCCCATGACCTCCACCACCATGACTCGGTCGTGGGACTCGGCTGTCGTGTGCAGGCGGTCGATGGCGTCGACGCACACCTGCACCGCGGTGTCGAAGCCGAAGGTCAGCTCGGTGGCCGACAGGTCGTTGTCGATGGTCTTGGGCACGCCGACGACCGCCACCCCCTCGCCCGCCAGGCGCGCGGCGACGCCGAGCGTGTCCTCGCCCCCGATGGCCACCAGGGCGTCGATGCCGTGGTCGGCCAGGGTCGCCTTGACCGCCTCGGGCCCGCCGTCCTGCTTGTAGGGGTTCGTGCGCGACGAACCCAGGATGGTGCCGCCCCGGGGCAGCGTCCCCCGGAAGGACTCGACCGAGACCGGACCGAGGTCGCCCTCGATCGCGCCCCGCCAGCCGTCGCGTATGCCGACGAGGTCGTCGCCGTAGACCCGCTCGCCCTTGCGGACGACGGCGCGCATGACGGCGTTGAGGCCGGGGCAGTCGCCGCCCCCGGTGAGCATGGCCACTCGCATGGGCGCGACCCTACCGACCGCGCCCCCGGTCGTCCGCCTGCCTGACGCGCCCGTGACGGGTAGCGTCGCCCGGCGATGTCCGTCGTCATCGCCATCGACGCCGGGACGACAGGGGTCCGCAGCTTCGCGCTCCGGGCCGACGGGTCGCCGGCCGGCTACGCCTACCGCGAGTTCCCCCAGCACTTCCCCGCCCCCGGCCTGGTCGAGCACGACCCGGGCGACATCTGGGACGCCACCCTGGCCACCCTCGGGGAGCTGGTCGAGCGGCTCGACGGCGAGCCCGTGGCCGCGCT
>DASSUD010000092.1:0-5656 GCA_035707385.1 Acidimicrobiales bacterium | reverse complement strand
CCGTCGAACCCCAGCTCCTCGGCCCGGGTGGCGAAGCGGACGATCGCCTGCTTGCCGACCAGCTCCGGGCTGTAGGGATGGGCGATGAGCGGGTAGGTGACGAAGTGGCGCATCACCGAGCCGGTCACGGCAGAGAACCGTACTCTCGGGTGATGAATCGGACAATTACCATCGGGGTGCCCCCTAGTTGTTGTGCTCCGCGAGCAGGGTTCTGTACGTTAGGTGTGCCACTGACCACAACTTGGCGGCGCGAGGGGGATCGACGATGGTTCGTCGTCTGTCGTGGAGCGTCGCGTGCGCGCTCCAGCTGCCAGTCTGCACGAGCGTGGCCGCCGGGGCCGACGCGGCCTGCGACTTCAACGGGACCGTGATCGTCGAGTGGCTCAACGTCAGCGGCGGCGCCGGCGCCAGCCCCGACTGGATCCAGATGCACACCGAGCTGATCCGGAGCGGCTAGGCCTGGGTCGGCGTGTCCGCCCAGGCCGTGGGCATGAACGCGCTGAAGGTCCCGCCGCTCGGCGACCCGGCGCGGTACGGCTCGTTGACGCATCCGGGCGACAGCTCCTCCTACGACATGTTCTCCCAGGCCGGGCAGGCGGTCCGGGACGCCGCCGGGACGGTGCTCGGCGGGCCGGCGCCCAAGCGCCTGATCGCGGTCGGCGAGTCGCAGTCGGCGGTGCGCCTCACCACCTACATCGACGCGGTGCACCCCGTGGCTGGCGTCTACGACGGCTACCTGGTGCACAGCCGCGGCCCCGGCGGGACGCCGCTGTCCCAGGCTCCGCTCCCCGCCGTGCCGGCCCCGGTCCCCAGCCTCGTCCGCGACGACCTCGACGTCCCGGTGCTGGTGTTCCAGACGGAGAACGACCTGGGCCTGTCCGCCAGCCCGACAGCCCGACCTTCCGGCTCTGGGAGGTGGCGGGCACCGCCCACTTCGACCAGTACGGCCTCCAACAGGGGGCGACGGACGCGGGCCGCCGGGACACGGTCGAGGACTGGTTCGCGTCGATGCGCAACCCGACCAACCAGCCCAGCCCCAACTTCACCTGCGGGCTGCCGGTCAACGCGGGGCCGCAGACCTTCGTGCTCCGCGCCGCCATCGCGTCGCTGAACCGCTGGGTGGCCGGCGGCCGGCCGCCCGCCCAGGCTCCGCGCTTCGAGACCGTCAGCATCCAGGCGCTCCAGTACGCACTCGACGCCAACGGCAACGTGCTGGGCGGGATCCGCACGCCGGCGGTCGACGCCCCCGTGGCCAGGCTCAGCGGCCTGGCGCAGACCGGAGCGTCCTTCTGCTTCCTGTTCGGCACCACGACGCCGTTGACGGACGAGCAGCTCACGGCCCTGTACGGCACCCACGGCGGGTTCGCCCGTGCCTGGGTCCACGCCACCAACGACGCGGTCAGGGCCGGGTTCCTCCGGCGCGAAGACGCCCACGACCTCCGGGCCGTGGGCGCCCGCTCCGACGTGCTGGCCTAGCCGTCTAGCTGGGAGGGACGTCGGCGTCCTCGGCCTCCGCCACCAGGGCGTCGGCGTCCTCCCGGAGCAGGAACCCCGCGGCGACGGCGGCGTCGGCCGACGCGGTCACGGCGTCGACGTAGTCCGCGTGCGTGGGGTAGAGCTCTGCCAGGGTGGCGGCGTCGAATGGCCTCGTCTCCCCGAACAGCAGGCAGATGACGCTGCCGCCGGGCGGCGCCTCGCCGGTCAGGACCGCGACCGGGGCCTCGACCGGGGGCGTGCGGATGCCGCCGCGCGCGATGCCCCGCTCGTCCCGCACGATGGCGCCGCCCTCCACCTCCAGCGGCGGCGCCTCGGGCGGAGCCTCGCCGTCGACGACCCAGGCCCGGAGCGCGGCCACCGCGGCGCGCAGCACCTCCGCCTGGGGGCCCTCGTTGATCGAGCCGCACAGGCTGGCCAGGTCGAAGCCGCCGCCGCCCACGTCCCGGGCCATCTCCGCGTTGTAGTCGAGGATCGCCTGGTCGGCGTGGGCGGTGCCGGCGACCTCCCAGGTCCGCAGCAGGTCGGTGTCCTCCTGGCGGGCCCCGAAGAACCCCAGCGGGCCGAAGAGGTCGGTCTCGGTCTCGAACTGCAGCACCGGCACGTCGAGGTCGTCCCGGACCCGGGCCACGCCCTCGCCCAGCACGAACCCGCCCTCCCCGAACGGCGCACCCCCGCCGCCCCGGCTGTGGACCAGGAACCCGTCGTAGATGCGGGCAACGGGATGCACCCCGTCGACGTAGCTGAGCATGCGGGCGCCCGACTGCGACTCCCCCATGGCGATCACGTGGCGCGCGGTCAGCCCGCCGAGCACGTCCACCTCGCCGGGCCGGCGCACGGCCTGCGCCGCCTGCGAGTAGATGTCGTAGGAGTACTGGTCGCCCGGGTGGGCGAGCTCCCCGTACCGCTCCGGGTCCCACTGCTTGAGCGGCTGCGGCGCGCCCCCGGGAAGCTCGATGGGCAGCGCCGCCTGGCCGCCCTCGACGCTCACCCGCTGCGCGGACACGCCGACATAGGCGGACCCGCGCCGCAGCAGCTCGGCGTGGGCCAACCCGAAGTCGGGGTCGCCGTCGACGCCGGCGGTCACGTTGAGCCATTCGACGAAGACCGTGCCGTCGAAGTCCTCGGCCTCCGCGGGGCGCCGCACGATGACCCGGGTGCGGTAGGGCGCCGCGCCCGCCGCGGTGACCGTCCAGCGCCCGTCCTCGCCCAGCTCGCCCTCGGGCTGGTAGGCGGTCGCCTCCCCGTCCAGGAAGAACTCCTCCTCGACGTAGCCGTAGCGCTCCGCGATGGACGGCGGCATGGCGTTGAACGGCTGGCCCTGGGTCCCGCCGGTGACGGGACCGGTCACGGTGGGCCGGCCCACGTCGCCCCCGGGCACCGGTCGGTCGGGGTCGCCGTCCTCCCGGCGGTCGCCCCCCTCCTCCTCGGCGGGCGACCGGCCCGACGAGCAGGCGGCCACCGCCGCCACCACGCCCACCAGCACAAGGACCAGCAGCGGTCGTCTCATCTCTCTCCCCCTCGTCCGGGCATCCGCGCGGATGTCCCACTCACCCCAGCAGAGAGTCTGATTCTCCGCACGGGGCGGAGTCAAAGGGACGCCCTCAGAGGTCCGCCGGCAGGAGCGTGAAGTGCCCACCCGTCAGGGGCTGCATCGCCCGGAAGCAACGCTCGTCCAAGGTGACGATGGTCGAGGTGCCGTAGCGTGCCGCCAACACGACCATCGACGCGTCCGCGAGCCCGACTTCGAGGTCCCGGTAGCCCACCACGACCTGGTGTGCCAGGCGCAGCTCGTCAGGCGACAGGCATTCCGCCTCGTACGCCCCGGCCGCCACGTCGGCCAGGAACATCGACTCGACGTCGACACCGCCGCGGGTGAGGAGCAGATAGTCGACCTCGGCGAGCACGATCTGACTCGTTACGAGACGTTGCGCGGACTTCTCCACGATGGCCCGCACCGCCTCGTGCCGTCGCTCCCCGCGGTCGACGGAGGCGACGAGCGCGCCGGCGTCGAGCAGCAGGACGGGATCGGTCAACGTCCGAGTCCGCGACGCCGCGCTAGCTCGTCCGCGTCCCACCGGGCGCCCTCGGGGCGCGCCAGGTCGGCGATACCCAGTGAGCGCGGTCGCGGGCGGGCGGGCAGCCGATCGGCCAGCGCCCGAATGCCGTCACGCAGGAGCTGCGACCGGCTCCGGCCGGTGTGGCGCGTCAGGTCGTCGAGAAGTCGCTCCTCTTCCGGGCCCAGGTAGACGGACGTCTTCGTTGTCACCCTATGTAGGGTACAGCACCTCGCGGGCCCGCTCGACCCATGCGTCCAGCTCGGGGCTGGCCTCCCAGGCGGAGTCGAGCAGGAACAGCGCCGGGGTCGGGCAGCTGCACCCGATCTCCGACAGCACGGGCTTGAGGGTCAGCTCCCCCGCCAGCGCGTGGTACGGCGATCCGCCGAGCATGAGGGCGACGGCGGTGGTGCCGTGCAGCTCTCCCGCCGCGAACTGGTCGAGGAACAGCTTGAGCAGGCCGGTGTAGGTCGCCTTGTAGGTGGGCGAGGCGAACACGACCAGGTCGGCGCCGGCCACGGCCCGCTTGGCCACGTCGACGGCCGGGTCGCCCCAGCCGAGCAGCGCAGGCCCGAGCTCGGCCAGCTCGATGACCGCGGCGGGCACCGTTCCCGTGAGGCGCTCGGCCACCAGCTCGGCCGCCCGGCGGGTGCGCGAGCCCGGCTTCGGGTTGCCGACGACGACGACCGGCGGGCCGGCCATCACCCGCTGCGGGCCCGGGCCAGCAGCCCCCGGGCGATCACGAGCCGCTGGATCTCGTTGGTGCCCTCCCCGATCACCATGAGCGGGGCGTCGCGGTAGTAGCGCTCGACCGGGAAGTCCGTCGTGTAGCCCACGCCGCCGTGGATGCGCAGGGCCTCGGTGGCCACCTCCAGCGCGGTCTCGCTGGCGAACAGCTTGGCCATGCCCGCCTCGACGTCGCAGCGCAGCCCGGCGGCCTTGCGCTCGGCGGCGCTGCGGGTCAGCAGCCGCGCCGCCTCGACCCGGGTGGCCATGTCGGCCAGCTTGAGCTGGATGGCCTGGTGCTCCCCGATGGGCTTGCCGAAGGTGGTGCGCTGCTGGGCGTAGGCCAGGGCGGCGTCGAGGGCGGCGCGGGCCACGCCCACGGCCCGGGCCGCGATGTTGATGCGCCCGATCTCCAGCACGCCGAGGATCTGGGCCAGGCCCCGGCCGGGCTCGCCGACGAGGTTGGCGGCCGGGACGCGGTGGTCGGTGTAGGCCATCTCGACCGTCTCGACGCCCTTGTAGCCCAGCTTCCCCACGTGCCGGCTGACCGTTATGCCAGCGAAGGCGGGACCGGGCTCCTTCTCGACGACGAACGCCGAGATGCCCTCGTCGGTGCGGGCGGCGAGCGCGACCAGGGTGGCGCGCTCGCCGTTGGTGACCCACGCCTTGGTGCCGTTGAGCACGTACTCGTGGCCGTCGCGCCGGGCCTTGCAGGCGATGTTGCGGGTGTCGCTGCCGGCGTCGGGCTCGGACAGCGACAGGGCGCCACGCCGCTCCCCCGTCGCCATCGAGGGGAGCCAGCGCCGCTTCTGGTCGTCGCTGCCGTGCTGCATGACGAGCGTTGCCGCCATCGTGTGGGTGTTGACGATGCCGGTCAGGCTCATCCACCCGGCGGCCAGCTCCTCGATGACGCCGATGTAGGTGGCCAGGTCGAGGCCGAGCCCTCCGTAGGACTCGGGGGTGGTGACGCCGAACAGCCCCAGCCCGCGCATCTGCTCGACGATCCCGGCCGGGAACCGGTCCTCTCGCTCGAGGTCGGCGGCCACGGGTGCCACCTCCCGGGCCACGAAGCGGCGGACGGTCTCGACGATCTCGCGCCGGACCTCCGGGTCGGTCCCGGCGACCTCGGGGCTCGTGACCATGGCGGCGAACCCTACACGCGGTCTGTGTTGACGTCGATCTCGCTAGCGGAGAACAATGTTTCCGATGGCGACCCTGATGCATCGCGGCCTGGAGCTGGCCGCGGACCGCTTCCGCGATCGGGACGCCGTGTGGGCGGGCGACGACCGCTGGACCTTCGGCGACCTCGACGGGCTGGCCAACAGCCTGGCGCGCCACCTGGTGGCGCAGGGTGCCGGACCCGGCGAGCGGGTGGCGGT
>DASSUD010000091.1:0-12227 GCA_035707385.1 Acidimicrobiales bacterium | reverse complement strand
CCGAAGTGGGTGCCGTCGTCGATGTTGATGGAGAACCACCGCCACATCTGCGGCCCGCCCCAGCGCCGGGGGCCCCACGACTTGTCCCGGTTGCCCCGGGCGGTGCCCGGCTGGAGGGTGATCGTCTCGTCGTCGCAGGTGATGGTCCCGGACCAGCGGCCGGCCTGCTCCAGGTGCCCCTTGCCGACGCTCTGGGCGGTGGCCGCCGCGGTGTCGCCGCTGCGGTCGGTGCGCCCGAGGCCGTCGGTGCCGATGGGCGGGATCAGCGACTCGAACGTGAGGTCCATGCGCAGGCGGGCGGGCCGGCCCCGCTCGCGGGGATCCTCGCCGGCCCCCTTGACCTCGGCCTCGGCGTCGGCGGTGAGCCGCCACGTGCGCATGGGGTCGACGCGCTCGTAGTTGACGCCCCCCACGTCGAGGTCGTCGTCGGTCATCACGTGCTGCTCGCGCACGCCCCGCACGTGGGCCATGCGGTCGCCCGGCAGCCACACCGACAGCCCCACGTCGATCGTGCCCTCGTTGGGGCGCACGCCGATGCGGGTGAAGAGCCCGGCGTCGACCGCGGGGTCGTACGCGTTGAAGTAGTAGGACTCGCTCCACGCCGAATCCCCCTCCACGGCGTGGGCGAAGTCGTGGCTGGCGTCGAGGACGGGCATGACGTGTTTCTATACCGGGAAGGGGTTAGCCGTCCTCGCCGACGTCGTTAGCGGGCACCGACGTCGTTGGCGGGCACCGGCGGCTCAGCCGGCGACGAGGTCGCGCAGCAGGGCCCGGGTCCGCTGGCGGGAGGCCCGGCGGTCGTCGCCCACGGGGAACGGGGCCGCCCACAGGTCGGTGGCACCCGCGTCCACGAGGTCGGTGACGGCCGCCGCCACCTGGTCCTCCGTGCCGACGATGGCGGCCTCGGCCGGGGAGGAGATGCCCCCGGCGGCCAGGACCCGCTGATAGTTCGGCAGCATGCCGTACACGGCGAACTGGCGGGCCGCCACCTCGCGGGCGGCGTCGGCGTCGTCCGTGACCGCCACGGGGAGCCCGGCCACGATCCGGGGGGCGGGCCGCCCCGCGGCGGCGGCCGCCTCGCCGAGCCGCGGCGCGATCAGGCTCCCGACCGCCCGGGCGTTGGCCATCCACGTGATGCTGCCGCCGGCCAGCTCGCCCGCGCTGGCGAGCGCCTTGGGCGCCAGCGCGGCCACCAGCACCCGCAGCGCCGGGTCGGGGCGTCCGGGCAGGTCGGCGGCCGCCGAGTACTCCTCGCCGGTGAAGCGCACCGTGCCCTCGGTGAGGAGGGCGCCGAGCACGGTCAGGTACTCGCGCAGGTGGCGGGCGTTGGTGCCGTACGACAGGCCGTAGGTGTTCTCGATGACCGGCTGGTGGGACACGCCGATGCCCAGCGCGACGCGGGTGGGGTCGCCGACCGCCCACGCCACCCCGGCGGCCTGCTGGGCCATGAGGACGGGATGGCGGGGGTAGGTCTGGACGATCGAGCTGCCGACCTCGATGCGGCTGGTGGCCCGGCCGGCCAGCGGCATGGCCACGAAGGGGTCGATGCCGGCGCCGCCCGCGTACCAGATGCTGGTGAACCCGTCCTCCTCCGCTTGCACCGCCTGATCGATGAGGCGGTCGACGGTCGCGCCGCCCCCGCTGATGCCGATGCGCAAGGTCACGGCCGCACAACCTAGGTCCTGTCGGAGGTCGGCCTTCACTAGCGTCCCCCCGGTGGCAGCCCAGGTCGTGGACGCGCTGCTGGCGCTGGCCGCCGGCGACCGGGACGGTGCGGCCGCGGCGGCGCGGGCGGCGGCGGCCGCCGATCCCGGGGCGCGGCTGCCCCCGCTGCTGGCCGCCCACCTGGCCGGGCCGGGGCGGGCCGGGGTGTACGACGAGCCGCGGGCGTTCGCCGCCTTCATCTCGGGCGGGGGCAACGTCGGGTTGTACGCCGCCACCATCGCCGCCCTGCGGGCCTGGCACGAGCACCGGGGCACGCTGGCGCTGGCCGACGTCGGCTGCGGCGACGGCCGGGTCACCGACCGGGTGGTCCCGCCCACCTGCGCCCGGGTCGACCTGGTGGAGCCGTCGGCCGCGCTGCTGGCGGCCGCCACCGCGCGCCTGGCGGGCGCCGGGGTGGAGGCCGAGGTCGTGGCCCACGAGGCGACGCTGTCCGGCTGGCTGGCGGCGCTGCCGGACGGCGTGCGCCGCGACGCGGCCCAGGCCACCTTCGCGCTGCACGCCGTCGAGCCGGGCGAGCGCCGCCGGGCCCTGGCCGCCCTGCGGGACCACGTCGGCGCCCTGGCGGTGGCCGAGTTCGACGTGCCCGGCTTCGCCGACCGCAGCCCGGACCACGCCGCCTACGCGGCCGAGCGCTACGAGCGGGGGCTGGCCGAGTACCCGGACGGCAGCGACGTCGGTCCCGGGTTCCTGGTCCCGGTGCTGGTCGGCCAGTTCGACCCCGCCCGGCCCCGGCTGACCTGGGAGCAGCCGCTGGCCGCCTGGGTCGAGGACCTGGCCGCGGCCGGCTGGACGGTGGAGCGGACGGCCCCGCTGCACGACTACTGGTGGGCGCCCGCCCACCTGGTGGTGGCACAGGCATGATTTGGCGTCCCTGACGTCGCACATGCGACGTCAGGGACGCCAAATCGTTCCTACGCACCAGAGATGAGCAGGTCGGGAGCCTCCAGGTCGAGGGCGTGGCGGGCGTGGCGGTCGGCCATGGTGAGGAACATCTCGTCGCCGCGGGCGGTGCGCTCCACCATCATCGAGGCCCCCACCGCCATCAGCACGCCGGCGAAGCTGCCGAGCCGGTACTCCTCCCAGCAGGCGTCCCAGCCGTAGCCGGACACCCCCGCGGCCGCCAGGCCGGCGTGGTAGTCCCGGAGCAGGTCGACCTCGACCTCGGCCCGCACGGCCGGGGCCAGCCCGGCGCCGAGGAAGTAGGCCACGTCGCGCACCGCCGGCCCGTAGGCACAGGTCTGCCAGTCGACGACCCCGGCCAGCCGGGTCGCCGGCGGCGGTGCGAACAGCAGGTTGTCCAGCCGGTAGTCCCCGTGGACCACCGTGCGGGGCGACCCCGTCGGCTCCAGGTAGTGGCGCATGGCGCCGAAC
This sequence comes from Acidimicrobiales bacterium, assembly GCA_035707385.1. Lineage (GTDB taxonomy): Bacteria > Actinomycetota > Acidimicrobiia > Acidimicrobiales > VFJN01 > ZC4RG19. The sequence continues at coordinate 9,131 of DASSUD010000091.1, read as the reverse complement.
AGCGCATCGCCCGCCTGCGACACGTGGGGCGCCACGTCGGCGCCGTACCGGTGCCGGAAGCCGTCCCACAGGCTCGGCAGCATCACCGCCATCATGTCCCGCGCCTCCGGGCTGTCGGCATGCAGCCAGTCGAGCGACGCCAGGGACGCGTCCCCCCACCGGGGCGCGTGCAGGTCGACCAGCTCGGCCACCGCCAGCGCCGCGGCCTCGGCGTCGCACCCGGCCAGCTGGTCGCCGGCGGTAGCCGGTGCGAGGTCCTCCAGCAGCAGGACGAAGCGGGCGGTGGCCGGCTCGATGTCGGCGTGGAGCACGGCCGGGGTGCGGACCGCCAGCGTCGGGGCGAGCTCCTGGTAGAAGCGCACCTCCTTCTCGTAGCTGCGCAGCGACAGGGCGGTGGCCCGGCTGGTGGGGTCGGCGGCGGGCTGCTTGGCCACCAGCGTGGGCGGCGCTCCAGTCTGCCCGTCGTAGGTGAGCGCCACCCGCACGCTGTCGCACATCTGCCCGGTGCCGACCGGGGTGACCTCGGCCGCCACCACCCGGGCGTCACCCAGGTGCCCGCCCGCGGCCAGCGCGTCGGTGAGCCACGCCGGCGTGAGGGCCTCGGGCGTGTCGGCGATGGGGACCGTCGTCATCCCGGCAGCACCCCCGGCACCTCGGCGTCCGGGAACCAGCGGTGGTGGCGGGCGCCCGTGACCTCGTAGACGGCGGTCCCCTCCCTGCCGTCGCCGGTGCGCACGGTCATCACGTTGAGCCCGCCCCGGTGGAACGGCTCGTAGGGCCGGGCGAAGGAGCCCTCGGCCTCGACCTCGATCGTGCGCCCGTCGGCCAGCGTGAAGGTGCTGGGCCCGGCCAGCCCGGCCACGGCCTCGCCGTGCAGGCCGTAGGCGGCGGGCCCGCCGTCGTCGCCCCGCCAGGTCACGTCAGTGCGGAACCCGACCACCGGGACCGGCTCGCCGCCGTCGGCACCGGCCCAGCAGCCGTCGGTGTAGACGTGGCGGCCGTCGGCCAGCTCCCAGTGCCACACGCCCAGGAACCCGTCGTCGAGCTGGATCTGGAACCACTGCCACAGCGGGCAGCGGCCGTGGTCGCGCACGCCCCACGAGTGGTCCCGCTGGCCCACCCAGCCGTCGACCTCGTGGACCTCGCCGCCCACCGTGTAGCTGCCGGTGTAGGTGCCCGACTGGAGGATGTGGCTCTGGTCCCAGATCAGCTCGTCGCCGGCCGTCATCGTCCCCCGCTTCAGCCCGTAGGGCTGGGTGCGGGCGGTGAAGGTCAGGTCCAGGCCGATGGCCGCCACCTCGGGGTCGGCCCACAGGCGGATCTCCCGCCACGGCCGCACCACCTCGACGCGGGCGCCGGGCACGGCCGTGGTGTGGGGGTCGCCGTCGTAGGCCCGGTCGAGGAGACCGAGCACGGCCTCGCCGCCGACGCGGCCCATCTGCAGCGAGTCCATGCGCTCCCGGGCGGGGTAGTGCGCCATGGTGAAGAACACGGCGTCGCCCCGGCCCGAGGGGTGGTGGACGTCGAAGAAGTAGCTCTCGCGCCAGTGCGGGTGGGGTGTGACGACTGCGGGGAGCAGCTCGGGGATCTGGTGGGCGAACTGCTCGTCGAGGTCGGTGGGACGGGCCACCTCAGGCCGCCGTGCCGACCCGGGCGCTGGGGGTGAAGCGCACCGGCAGCTGCTTGATCCCCCCCACCAGGGGGATGCCGATCGACTGGAGCGGCACCGGCTCGCCGTCGACGTCGATGTCCGGCAGGCGGGTGAGGAGCTGGCGGAACGCCACCGCCAGCTCCCGCCTGGCCAGGTGGGCACCCAGGCAGAAGTGGGGGCCGGGGCCGCCGAAGCCGACGTGGTTGTTGGGGTCCCGGCGGACGTCGAAGGTCTCGGGGTCGTCGAACACCCGGGGGTCCCGGTTGGCGGCCCCGTAGAACAGGACCAGCCGGTCGCCCTCGGCGAAGTCGTGGCCCGACAGCGTCAGGTCGTGGGTCACCGTCCGCCGCATGAACGTCACCGGCGACGCCACCCGCACGATCTCCTCCACCGCCGAGGCGGTCAACCCGTCGAGGTCGGCCTGCCAGGCGGCCCGCTGGTCGGGGTGGCGGGACAGCAGGTCCATCCCGAGGCTGATGGCGGTGCGGGTGGTGTCGTTGCCGGCCACCGCCAGCAGGATGAAGAAGGGGGCGATCTCGGCGGGGGCGAGCATGTCCTCGCCCAGCTCGTTGTGGACCAGCGCGGTGGTCAGGTCGTCGGCCGGGTTCTTGCGGCGGTGCTCGGCCAGGTCGTTCATGAGCTCGGTGAGGGCGGTCCCGGCGTTGAACATGGCGGGGATGAGGCCCTGGCCGCCGAGCATGTCCGGGTCACCGGCGCCGAGGATCACGTTGGTGGCGTCGAGCACCGTCGAGAACTCGCTGCGGGGGATGCCCATCATGTCGCAGATGATCAGCAGCGGGAACGGCTGGGACAGGACCTGGACCAGGTCGGCCTGGCCGTCCTCGCAGAACCCGTCGATGACCTCGGTGCAGATCGTCTCCACCGACTCGAGCACCGAGCTGAGCTGGCGGGGCGTGAACGAGCGGGCCACGATCCCGCGCTGGCGGGCGTGGCGGGGGTCGTCCATGGCGATGAACGATCCGAAGAACTCCATCGCCTCGGCCGGCATGTCCGCGATGCTGGTCGACCCGCGGCCCGAGCAGAAGTCGAGCGGGCGCCGGCTGATGTCCAGCACCTCGGCGTAGCGGGTGACGGCGAAGAAGTCCTCGCGGGCATCGGGTCCGCGCAGCGCGTTGGTGATGACGGCCGGGAGGAAGGGCGTCTCCTCCCGCCACACGGCGAACTGGGCCATGCGGTCGGCCAGTGGCTGGTGCCAGAAGGCCGGATCGGTGATCGTGAGCGCCCCCGCCATCGGTGTCCCCCCGGGTGCTGGTCGTGGTCGCGGATCGTAGCCAGGAATTAGCGATCGCCGCTCGCGTCCGTCGTCGCCTCCAGGCCGGCCAGGAAGGTGGCCAGCCCGAAGGCGAACACCTCGTCGCTCCGGGACGCGGCCAGGGCCTCCTGGTGGGCCTGGAGCGCCGGCGAGCCCGTGGCGTCCACCCTGCCGGGGCCCAGGCCCTCGATCTCGCGGCCGGGAAGGCCGGCCGAGTCGAAGAACACGCTCCCGAGGACGTAGTCGATGAGGGCCAGGTAGGCCGGCACGGCCACCTCGCCGGGGAAGCCGGCGTCGAGCAGGTTGGCCAGGCCGCTGTCGGCGGCGTGCACGGCGTTGGGCCCCAGCATGGGCGCGACGTTCATGGCAGGAATCACGTTGCGGTGGCGCAGCAGGACCTGGCGGAACTCCCGCGACAGGGCCTCGACCCTGCGCCGGCCGGGCAGCCCCGGATCGGGCAACCGGATCTCGCCCAACACGTGGTCGACCAGCAGCACGAGCAGCTCGTCGCGGCTGTCCACGTGGCGGTACAGGGTGGCGCTGCTGGTGTCGAAGCGGGCCGCCAGGCCCCGGACCGTGAGCGCGTCGAGGCCCTCGCTGTCCACGAGGTCGAGCGCTTCGAGCAGGATCCGCTCGAGCGTCAGCCCGTCCTGGCGCGGGCGCCGCCGCGCCAACCGTTCTTCGTGGGCCGCCCACCACGCCTGGCTACCGGGCGGCCCGCCCTCTGTCCCCGCCATGTCACGGATCGTACGGGTGCGTGTCAACCCCGCGCGGGACCCCGCGGTGGGCGCCAACCCATGGTGGCAACCGCCGCGCTCGGTGCACCCACGGTCTGGTGCAACGTGAGGGCATGCCGGAGATGCTCGGGATCCCGCTCGTCGACCTCGCGGTGGTGGCGGGTGTGGCCCTGGTGCTGCCCGCGTGTTGCGGCGGCCCGTGGCCGGCGTGGGCGCTGGTCGCCGTCGCCACGGCCGCGGCCGGCGCGGCGGGAGACGGCTCGGCCGTGGCCGTGGCGCTGGCGCTGCCGTGGCCGGCGCTCGCCCTCGTGCTGACGGCCGGGGTGGCGCGGTCGTGGCGGGCTGCGGGGCCGGTCCGGCTGGTGGCCTGCGCCGACGCCGTGGTGGCCGGGACGTGGTTCGCGCTGTCCCGGGCGGAGGCCACGCCGTTCGGCATCGGCGAGCCCATCGTGCTGCTCACCGCCGTGCACTTCACCTACGCGGGTGCCGGGGCGCTGACCCTGGCGGGGGCCGCTCGGGACCGGGCGGCCGGGCCGTGGTCCCGGCGGGTGGCGACGGCGGGGGTGGTGCTGACGGCCGCCGCGCCGCCGGTGGTGGCCACCGGGTTCGTCACGGAGGCGGCGGTGCCCCAGGTGGGCGGCGCGGTCCTGCTGAGCCTGGGCGTGTTCGCGACCGCCGCGGTCCAGCTGGCGCAGGCCGTGCGGGGCCCGCGGGCGGCGGGCGCCCGGGTGCTGCTGGCGGTGTCGGGGCTGTCGGTGTGGGTGCCGATGATCCTGGCCGTGGCGTGGGCGGCCGGGCAGCACGGGTCGGTGCGCGCGCTGTCGATCCCGGACATGGTCCGGGTCCACGGCACGGCGAACGCCGTCGGCTTCGTGGGAGCGGGCCTGCTGGCCCGGCGGAGTTGCCCGCCGGGCCGCCTGTGATGCAAGTGAGCCGAGCCCTGGCGACCACTCTGGCGGGTCAGGACGGGGCCCGGAACACCTCGACGGGATGGCGGAAGCGCCGCTCGTCGAGCGCGGCTCGCAGGGCGGCGTCGCCGGCCCCGCACACCACCACCAGCTGGCGGGCGCCGAGGGCGGCGGCCGCGGCGGCCACGGCGTCCAGCAGGGCGGGCAGGTCGGGGCCATCCACCCGGTCGACCACGCAGGTGGTGCCGCCGGGGTCGTAGACCGGCGGCGCCGCCACGGCCGGCGACCCGACCGCCGACCCCGCGGGGCCGGCCACCACGAGCGCGCCGGGCGCCGCCGGGTCGAACGGGCCACCGAAGGTGTGGGGCGGAGCGGGCAGGCCGGCGGCCGGCGGCGGGTCGGCGGGCCCGGCCGGTCCGGCCGGACGGGTGCCCGGGCCCGGGACCGCCTGCAACCGGTAGTCGGACACGTGCTCCCAACCGGCGGCGGTGGTCGCCGCGGCCCGGGCGCGGTCGACCCGGGGCACGCAGGTCAGAGCCGGCCGCTCGGCCACCGCCGCCAGCAGCGCCGCACCCGCGTCCGCCCAGTCCCCGTCGGACGCGACCGCCACGTCGTCCACGAACCACTGGCCGGGCTGGCGCACCGAGAACGCGCAGCCCACCACCTCACCGCCCCGCGTGGCGACCCGGGCGGGGGTCTCGCCCGTGCCCAGCAGGTGCCCGAGCCACAGCGGGTGCAGCTCGTCGGCGCCGGCGGCCCGGCGCCAGAACCCCGGCTCCCACCGGCTCAGCCGGTGGCGGAGGCGCCGGGTGAGCGCGGCGATGGCGTCCAGGTCGCCGGGTCCCGCCCGGCGCACGCCGACGGTGCTCATCGGCCCGGTGGCCTCAGTCCAGCTCCTGGAACAGGGTGATCTGCAGCCCGGCCGGGGCGTCGAGGCGGGAGTTGAGCGAGCGCCACGGGGTCTCGACCGGGGCGGCCACCAGCGAGGCGCCCGCCTCCACCAGCGTGTAGGTCGCCTGGTGCGAGTCGGCGACCTCGAACGCCACCCGGATCCGGGGGGCGGCGGGGCGGCCGACCTCGACCTCGTCGATCATGCGGTGCTGGGCCGGGTTGACCAGCTCGAGCGTGGCCCGGCCGGCGTCGAGGATGACCACCCGGGCGCCGCCGTCGCCCTCGTACGCCTCCTGCTCCCGCAGGCCGAGGGCGTCCCGGTAGAAGGCGAGCGCGGCGGCGAAGTCGTCCGCCTCCACGACCAGCCGCATCTGGAGGGCAGGCATGCGACGACCTTAGGGGGTGGCGGGGAGCCGCCGCCTCACACGACGAACGGCGGGTAGGGGGCGTCGAAGCCGCCCTGGGGGGTCATGGCCGGCCCCCCGGCTCAGGCGGCGACCGGGCAGGCCGCGTCGGGGCAGCCCGACGGGAGGCTGCGGTCGGCGGTGGCCACGACCGGCTGCGGCGACCCGGCCGGCTCGCCCGCCAGCCGTGCGTAGGACTTCGAGGCCCGGGCGGCCAGCGTGACCACCACTCCCACCAGGCCGGCGAGCGTGAACATGAGGGCCAGACCCCGGTCCGGACCGGTGCCGAACCAGTCGCCGATCCAGTCCGCGCCCCGCCCGCCGGTCATGAACGGCATGAACACGGCCTCGGCCAGCGGCGCCATGGCGAAGGCGGTCAGCGGCGACGCCGCGTTCTCGACCAGCTGGGCGAAGCCGAACACCCGGCCCTGGCGCTCGAAGGGGATCGACCGCTGCAGCACCGTCTGCTCGGCCGCCTCGATGACCGGGATGAGCGCCAGCCACACCACCATGCCGGCGGCCAGCATCCAGATCGAGGACCGGAGGGCGAAGACCGAGCAGATGGTCCAGTTGACGAGGTTGGCGGCGAGCAGCGCCCGCAGCGGGTTGGGGCCGAGCCCGCGCCGGGCGACGACGATGCCGCCGGCGATGAAGGCCAGGCTGATGAAGGCCCACAGCAGGCCCCAGGTCTCGACGGACACCAGGGCGAGCCCGTAGGCGTCCATGAGCGCCATGAACACCCCGGCCAGCAGGTTGTTGAAGGCGGCCAGCAGGATGAGCATGAGCAGGCCCGGGACGGCCAGCACGGACGTGAGGGCCCCGCGGACGTCGAGGTGGCGGGACCAGGCGCCCCCGGCCGCGGGCGCGGGTGCGGGCTCCGGCTCGTCGACGCGGATGGACCGCAGGTCGACCAGGGCGGCGACGGCGAGGGCCAGGGCCCCGTAGTAGGCCCAGCCCATGCCGAGGCCGCCGATCACCAGGCCGCTGAACACCGAGGTCAGCGCGAACGACAGGCCGGTGACCGTGCCCACCATGCCGTTGGCCCGGTCCCGGTGCTCCTCGGCCACCAGCAGCGTCACGGTGGTCGACAGGGCGATGCCCCGCATCTGCCCGGCCACCGAGCCGAGCAGCGTGACCGCGACGAGCAGCCAGAACCAGGGACCGTCCAGGCGGAGCAGCGACGCGGCGTCGACGGCCAGGAACACGGCGGTGGCGGCCGCGAAGCACACGGTCGACACCACGGTGGTGAGGACCATGGCGGTGTGCTTGCGGTGGCGGTCGACGAAGGTGCCGAACGCCGGGCCGAGCACGGCGGCGGAGATGCTGAAGGCGCCGGCGATGGACCCGGTCGCCACCACCGAGTGGGTCTCCAGGTAGACCCAGAAGGTCAGGGCGAACCACAGGAACGAGCTGGTCAGCGAGGTCACCAGCGTGTTGGCGAGCAGGTGGCGGAACACGGGCGGGACCCCGTCGCCGAGCGTGGGCAGGGTCACCCCCTCCGTGGGTTCGGGTCGGGTGTCGGTGATCGTGTCCATCGGGGCTCCTCCTCGGCATGGGGACGGATCCCCTGCCGGGATGTCATCGCGCCGTCAACGGCACGTGCCGGCGGCCGATTCCGCGCCACGATGGCGTGGTGAGCAGCCCCCCGCCGCCACCCTTCGCCATCCGGCCCGAGACCCCGGGAGACGTCGGCGCCGTCCGCCGGCTGGTGGCCCGTGCCTTCGGCTCGGACTGCCGGTGCCCCGGCGCTGGTGGGCGGGGTCGACGGCCAGCGGCGACAGCATGCGATGGGCCGGTCGCCCGCCGCCCTCGTCCGGTCGTCCGGTTGTCGTCCTACGATCCCGACGATCCGTCCCTGCGGGGCACGGTGGTCCAATCCGGCGGCGTTCGACGGGCTGGGAGGCGCCTGATCCCGGCCGTAGTCTCGGCGACGGCGGCCCGTCCGCCGATGCCCCGCTGAAAGGACGACACCGATGCCTGCCCCCGGGATGCATTCCGGCCTGCCGACCGACGACGCCATGAACCTGGCCATGTCGGAGCACGCGGTGCCGCTGTTCGCACGCGTGACGGCGTTCATCGCCGACGAGGTCGACCCGATCACGGAGGAGTTCTTCCGGCTCGGGGAGGGCAGGACCGAGCGCTGGGGGTTCGGGGAGGGCCAGCTCGAGCTGCTGGACTCGGTGAAGGCCAAGGCCAAGAGCAACGGCCTGTGGAACTTCTTCCTCCCGAACGCCGAGACCGGCCAGGGGCTGTCGAACCTGGACTACGCCTACATCGCCAACGAGCTCGGCAAGAACCCCCTCGCCTCCGAGTGCCTCAACTGCAGCGCTCCCGACACCGGGAACATGGAGGTCCTGGAGCGGGTCGGCACGCCCGAGCAGAAGGAGCGGTGGCTGAAGCCGCTGCTGTCGGGCGAGATCCGCTCGGCGTTCGCCATGACGGAGCCCGACGTGGCCAGCTCCGACGCCCGCAACATCCGCTGCTCGGCCGCCCGCGACGGCGACGAGTGGGTGATCAACGGCGAGAAGTACTACATCTCCGGGGCCGGCGACCCCCGGTGCCGGATCATGATCGTCATGGTGGAGACCAGCCCCGACGGCCCGCCCCACCGCCGCCAGTCGCAGATCCTGGTGCCCATGGACACCCCCGGCGTCGAGGTCGTCGGGGCCATGCACGTGTTCGGCGACGACGACGCCCCCCACGGGCACATGCACCTGCGCTTCGACAACGTCCGCGTCCCCGCGTCGAACATCCTGCTGGGCGAGGGGCGCGGCTTCGAGATCTCCCAGGTGCGGCTGGGCCCCGGGCGCATCCACCACTGCATGCGCTCGATCGGGGCGGCCGAGCGGGCGCTCGAGCTGATGGTGCGGCGGGGCCTCAACCGCGAGGCGTTCGGACGCCCGCTGGCCCGGCTGGGCAAGAACACCGAGGTCATCGCCAAGGCCCGCATCGAGATCGAGGCCATGCGCCTCATGGTCCTGCGGGCCGCCAAGGCCATGGACACGCTCGGCAACGCCGAGGCCCGGGTCTGGGTGAGCGCGGTCAAGGCGATGGTGCCCGAGCGGGTGTGCCGGATCGTCGACGAGGCCATCCAGATCCACGGCGCCACCGGCGTCTCGCAGTGGACGCCGCTGGCCCGCATGTACGCCAACCAGCGCACCCTCCGCCTGGCCGACGGCCCCGACGAGGTCCACTGGCACGTCGTGGGCCGGGCCGAGCTGGCCCGCTACGCCGACGACAGCGCCCCGGCGGTGGGCAAGGAGCCGA
>DASSUD010000090.1:0-4541 GCA_035707385.1 Acidimicrobiales bacterium | reverse complement strand
GCCGACGTGAGCGTCGACGACGACGGCATGGTCGGCCGGGTGTCGATCGGCTCGACCGACAAGGGGGCGGTGGAGGAGGCCAAGCGCCAGATCCAGCTCATCCTCAACCCGCCGACCGCCGAGGTGGGCCAGGTGTACCCGGGCCGGGTGGTGAACATCACCAAGTTCGGCGCCTTCGTCAACATCCTCCCCGGCCGCGACGGCCTGCTCCACATCTCCAAGATCGGGGGCGGGAAGCGCATCGACCGGGTCGAGGACGTGCTCGACCTCGGCGACGAGGTCGAGGTGCGGGTCGACGACGTCGACCCCAGCGGCAAGGTGTCGCTGTCCCTGGCGTCGTCGCCCGAGCCCGCCCCCCGGGGCGAGGGCCGCGGTCGCGACCGTGACCGTGACCGTGAGCGCGACCGCGAGGGCAACGGCGGCGGCTCGTCGAGCGCCAGCGAGTCCGTGAGCTTCGAGGACGCGTTCGACGCCGAGCTGTCGGCCGACCTCGGCGACCTGGGTCCCGCCACGGTGGGCTCCGGCGAGGGCAGGGGCGACCGGGGCGACCGGGGCCGGGGTGGTGACCGTGGCGGTGACCGCGGTGGCCGCCGGCGCCACCGCCGGTAGCCGCCGGCCATGACGGCAGCGACCACGGACGGCATCCGGGAGACCCGCCTGGCCAACGGCGTGCGCATCGTCACCGAGCGCATGCCGGAGGCCCGGTCGGTCTCCCTCGGGGTGTGGGTCGGCGTGGGCGGGCGGGACGAGCCCGCCGCCCTCGCCGGCGCTTCGCACTTCCTCGAGCACCTGGTGTTCAAGGGCACCTCGACCCGCAGCGCCCGCCAGATCGCCGAGGCGATCGACGCGGTGGGCGGCGAGATGAACGCCTTCACCAACCGCGAGCACACCGCGTACTACACGCGCCTGCCCGCCGACCGGGCCGACCTGGGCTTCGACATCCTGGGCGACGTGCTGACCGACCCGGCGTTCCGGCCTCCCGAGGTCGACGCCGAGCGCCACGTCATCCTGGAGGAGATCCTCATGAACCTGGACATGCCCGAGGATCACGTCCACACCCTGCTGTCCGAGGCGCTGTTCCCCGGCCACCCGCTCGGCCGGGAGGTGCTGGGCACCAAGGAGACGGTCGACGCCGCCACCCGCGACCAGATCGCGGACTTCTTCCGTCGCTGGTACCTGCCGCGCAACCTGGCGGTGGTGGCGGCCGGCGCCCTCGATCACGACCGGGTGGTCGACGCCTTCGGCGAGTCGCTGGGCTCGCTGGCGGGTGGCGAGCGCCCGGAGCGCACGACCCCCGGCGACGCCGTCGAGCCCCGCACGGTGCTCGACGACCCCACCGAGCAGGCGCACGTGGCCATGGGCTGGCGGGGCGTCGACCACTTCGACGACGACCGCTACGCGTTCACCATCGCCAACCAGATCCTGGGCGGTGGCATGTCCAGCCGCCTGTTCCAGGAGGTCCGCGAGCAGCGGGGCCTGTGCTACTCGGTGTACTCGTGGGGCTCGTCCTACGTGGACTCGGGGACCGCCGGCATCTACGCGGGTACGTCGCCGTCCCGGGTCGGGGAGCTGCTCTCGGTCGTGGACGACGAGATCGCCAAGCTGGTGGCGTCCGGGGTGACCGAGGGCGAGCTGGAGGTGGCCAAGGGCTACATCGAGGGCTCGATGGTGCTGGGGCTCGAGGACTCGGGCTCCCGCATGGCCCGGCTGGGCCGGAGCCTGATGGCACGCGACGAGATCGTGACCGTCGACGAGCAACTGGCCCGCGTCCGGGCCGTCACGGTCGACGACGTGGGCGCGGTTGCGGCCCGGGTCTTCGGCGGTGACCGGGCGCTGGCCGTCGTCGGCCACGTCGACGAGGGCGTGCTCGGCTGAGGTCGTTCTGGCGTTCGTTCGTGTCGAAGATCGACACGAACGAACGAACGCCAGAACGGGTGCGGCGCGCTACGGCACGGACCGCTCGGTGACCCGCCCGGCGTCGACCTCGACGACCCGGTCGATGCCGACGGCCTCCAGCAGGCGGCGGTCGTGGGTGACGAGCACGAGCGTGCCTCCGAAGCGGTCGATGGCCTGTTCGAGCTGCTCGACGGCCTCGAGGTCGAGGTGGTTGGTGGGCTCGTCCAGGACCAGCACGTTCACGCCCCGGACCTGGAGCACCGCCAGGGTGGCCCGGGTGCGCTCGCCGGGCGACAGCGACCCGGGCGGGCGCTCCACGTGCTCGGCGGACAGCCCGAACTTGGCCAGCGCCGAGCGGGCCGCGGCCCGGTCGTCGACGCCGGTGGCGGCGTGGAACCCGGCCAGCAGGCTGGGGGCGCCGGCGAACAGGTCACGGGCCTGGCTGATCTCGCCCACCACCACGCTGGGGCCGAGCCACCGGCTCCCCGACGCCAGCGGGATGCGGCCGAAGAGCGCGCCCAGCAGCGTCGACTTTCCCGAGCCGTTGCGCCCCACCACCGCCATGCGGTCGCCCCAGCCCAGCTCCAGCGTGACCGGGCCGAGGGTGAAGCCCGGCCCGCCGCCGGCCCCGGGGCGCTCCACCACGGCCTCCGTGAGGCGGGCCACCAGGTCGCCGCTGCGCCCGGCGTCGGCGATGTGCAGCCGCAGGTCCCAGCCCTCGAACGGCTTGTCGACCTTGGCGAGCCGGGCCAGGGCCCGGTCGGTGGCCTTGGCCTTGGCGGCCACGTGCTCGGAGCTCGACCGGTTCCAGTGGCGGATGAACTTGTCGGTCTCGTCGGAGCGCTTGGCGGCCTTGACGCCCTGCACCGACCACTGGCGCTGGGTGCGGGCCCGCTCGGTCAGCGTGTCGCGCTGCTCGGCGTAGACCTTGTAGGCCTGCTCGGCGTGCATCCTGGACCGGGCCCGCTCGTCCAGGTAGGCGTGCCAGCCGCCCTCGTAACGGGTGAGCGTGTGCTCGTGGGCGTCGATGTCGGCCACCGCGGTGACCGTGCGCTCCAGGAAGGCCCGGTCGTGGGAGACGACCATGAGCGGGGCGTCCAGGCCGAGGACGAACCGCTCGAGCCGGTCGAGCCCGTCGAGGTCGAGGTCGTTGGTGGGCTCGTCGAGCAGGAACACGTCGAAGCGGGCCAGCAGCAGGGCGGCCAGCTGGGCCCGCGCGGCCTGGCCGCCGGACAGGGCCGCCACCGGGCGGGCGAGCAGCTCCCGGGCCAGCCCGAGGTCGTCGAGGACGGCGGCCGTGCGGGCGTCGAGGTCCGCCCCGCCGAGCGCCATCCACCGGTCGAGGGCCCGGGTGTAGCGGTCGGTGGCGGCGTGCCCCCCACCCGCCAGCCCGTCGGTGGCGGCGTCGAGGGCGGCGGACGCCTCGGCGATCCCGGTGCGGCGGCCCAGCATGGCCGCCACGTTCTCGCCGGGCCGGGGCGCCGGCTCCTGGGGGAGGTAGCCGACGGCGGCATCGGGCGGCGCCAGCCGCACCCGGCCGCCGTCGGGCGGGCGCAGCCCGGCCAGCACCCGGAGCAGTGTCGACTTGCCCGACCCGTTGGGGCCGACGAGGCCGACCCGCGCTCCGGGCGCGAGCACGAGGTCGACGCCGGCCAGCAGGGGTCGGGGCCCGGCCGCGACGGCCAGATCGCGGGTGGTGAGGGTGGCGGGCATGGCTCTCCATGGGGGTCCCGTCGAGGCTACGGCGCGCCGGCCCGAACGCCGCGCGCTTTACTCGGGAGATGGGCGAGCGGGACTGGATCGAGTGGCACCGGCGCTACGACGACCCCGCCTCGCGGCTGAGCCGGCGCCTGGCCATCGTGCGGCGGCGGATCGCCGAGGCGCTGGACGCGGTGCCGCCGGGACCGGTCCGGGTCGCCAGCCTGTGCGCCGGCGACGGCCGCGACCTGCTGGGCGTGCTGGAGGGGCATCCCCGGGGCGCGGAGGTGACCGGCCTGCTGGTGGAGCAGGACCCCGACCTGGCCGACCGGGCCCGGGCCCGGGCCGCGGCCCTCCCGGGAGCGGTGGAGGTCGTGACCGGCGACGCCGCGTCGACCGACCTCTACGGCGGGATCGTCCCAGTTGACATCCTGCTCGTGTGCGGTGTGTTCGGCAACGTGCCGGACGCCGACATCGCCCGCACGGTCGCGGCGCTCCCGGCGTTCGGCCGGCCCGGTACCCGGGTCGTCTGGACCCGGCACCGGCGGCCCCCGGACCTCGTGCCCACGGTCGTCGGCTGGTTCGCCGGCGCCGGCTACGACCGCTGGTTCGTCGACGGCCAGGCCGAGGGCGGGTTCTGCGTCGGGGGCAGCGTGCAGCGGGCGCCGGCCCGCCCGCTCCCGGCCGGGGTGCGGCTCTTCGCCTTCCGGTGACCAGCGACGATTCACGTTGTGTGAGGAGTCGCGCCGTGCGCGGTCGGCGCCGCCGGCCACTAGGGTGCCGGGCCGATGGCGATTCGCGTGGGCGTGTTCGGGGCGGGCGGGCGGATGGGCAGCACGGTGTGCCGGGCGGTGGCCGGCGACCCGGCGCTCACCCTGGTGGGGGCCATCGACCCCTACCACTCGGGCCTCGACCTGCGCCACGCCACCGGCGTCGACGTGCCCGAC